>NZ_JBYSYC010000057.1:0-45015 GCF_058782875.1 Cupriavidus sp. FW305-F7
GCTCAGGCGATGGCGCTCGCAGGGAGACTCACGGTCTGATTCACTTTGGTCCGAGTGGGAAACGATTCTTGCGAACCAGTCGTGGCGCAAAGCGCTTGGCCGAACTCGACGTGCTCAAGAGCTTCGCCAAGCCTCTCCCCTGCCGGCGATTCTACCCGACGCCCTTCGGCAGGACGTGCTTGCACAGATCCAGGCGTTGAAGAAAGGCGTTGTGATCGGGGATCAGGAATGAACCGGGAAGATTTGGAACACATCATTCAGGCTGCGGCCGACGTCACGAATGAATACAAGTTCGTTGTCGTTGGCGGCCAATCGAGCCTAGGCCGATCCCCAACCCGCCGGCGGTTTTCCCGATGTCTGCGGAGGCCGACATCTACCCCGCTCAATGCCATCGACAAGGCGGATGCGATTGACACGGCCATCGGAGAAGGCTCGCGTTTTCACGAGACGTACGGTTACTACGCGCAGGGCGTCGGGCCAGAGACCGCCTGCCTGCCGGCCGGATGGCAGCGCCGCCTGCAGCGCATCCAGACGGCGGGCACGAATGGACGGGTTGGCTATTGCTTGGACGTCGTTGACCTCTTTATGGCGAAGGCGGTAGCGGCTCGCGACAAGGACCGCGTCTTCTGTATGGCCCTAATTCAATACGGCTATGTTTCGCCACGCGCAGCGCTCAGCCGCGTCGAGGACATGCCGATAGAAAAAGCTGCACAGGGACGACTGCGCGCTGGACGAAGGCCTTGCGGGACCAAGGTCATGCGGTTCCCGATGGCGACGCCTAGTCGGAGCTATCCGTTAGGCGGCGTACGTGCAGTAACAACGTTGCCCCGGTGCTCGCCAACTCGCCATAAGGCACCGTTATCGGATCTTATTGCCATGCCCCCGGCTCACGCTCTTCTCCCCGCCCATGCCTTGCGACGGACAGCGTGGAGTGCAACGACCGTAGCCGGCCATCTCCTTCCATTCGCCAGCGCGCGCAGACGGACATCCAAACGGCGGCTCCACCAGACAACGGACATTCGTGCGCGGCCCATGTCAGTTGCATCTTCGGCCACCATAAGCGACATTCGTCCCCTCGTCTGACAAGCGTCCGTGCGTCAACTCGACTGAGCGAGCGCGGCGGCGACCGCATCGTCGACGCTGTAATGCACGTATGACGGGGTGAGACCAGGCATGCCTGCCAAAGTCAGCAACGCCAGCGCGGGCTCCTTCAGGCGCGCGAAGAACAACCTCTTGCCGCGCGCTGCAGCAAAGCGTTCGAATTCCATCAATGCCTCCACGCTGGTGCTATCCAGATCGGGGGACTCTTCCAGACTGAGAACAATCGATTGCGTGCTGTCGCCCGCGTTGACGACCAACGTCCTCACATGCTGCATCATGACTTCGACATTGCCAAAAAAGAGCGGTGCCTCCGGACGCAGGACGATCACGCCCGGGACCGGTCGCGCATCAGAATGCGCTGCGAGAACAAGGAAATCGTGTCCTTCGCCAAGGCGGCCGAGGGTGCTCACGTTCGGAACCGAGAGCCCTCGCAAAAGCATCAGCAGGCTGAGCCCAATCGCGGCGAGCAACCCGTAGAGCACGCCTAGTACGAGCACTGCCAGCACGGCGGCGGCGACGAGGATACGGTCGCGATGCAAGCGCAAATACGGGGTGAATACTGATGGGTTCAACGCGTGACTAAGCGCATGGCAAACGACAGCAGCGAGAACCGCGGTGGGCGTGAGCGCCACCAATGGCAGCAAGGGGAGCATGATGACGGCCACCACTACCGCAGCGAACCAACCTGCCCAGCGCGACTGGGCACCAGCCGCTTCACTAGTGGCACTTGCCGAATAGCCCGCGCCTACAGGCAGACCATGAAAGAGCCCTGACAGCATATTTGCAGCGCCGAGCGCGAGCAACTCACGATTCGGCACCGTCAAGTCTCCATGCTTGAGTGCTAACGTGCGGATCGAGCTATACGATTCGGCGTAAAGGATCAGCGCCAGCGCAAAGGCGAATTCGCCAAGTTGGGCCCATTGGTGGTGGTCAAGGCTGGGCAGGGAAGGCATTTGGCCCGACAGTTCGATTGTGCCGACCACCGACACCCCATGGGCGTGAAGGCCGAACCAACGACTGGCGACGATGCCTAGCGAGATGACGACGAACGCGCCCGGCACCTGGCGTGAGCGACCGAAAGCGAATAGCAGGACCAGCGCGACGAGCCCGGTTGCTAACTGCCAGACGTTCCACTGCGGGTAGCTACGGGCAAGCTCGATCAGGAAGCCGGCAGAATCGGTGTGCTTGAGGCTCACGCCGAGAAAACTCGGGATCTGTCTTATAATGATGACAATTGCTAGACCGAACGCGTAGCCTCGCAGCACGGGTTTGGCGATGAACTCAGAAGCGCTGCCCAAGCGTGCGAGCGACGCGCTCACGAAGATCAACCCGGTAATCAATACGAGCCCGGCGGCCAGCAGCATGCGCATCGGCAGGCTGTCACCGGCCATTCCCACTGCTACGGCTGCAACGACGGCTGCCGACGATGACGTGGCCGACACAATCGCAAAGCGGCTGTTGCCCAGCAGGCCGTAGGCGACGAGTCCCGCGAGCAGCGCTATGACGCCAGTCTGAGGTGGTAGGTTCGCAATGGTTGAATACGCGATCGCCTCGGGAACGAGCAGGCCAGCGACAGACAGCCCGGCGCGCAGGTCGGGCAAGTAATGGCCCGCGAGAACGCGCACGGACGCCTTGCATGGATACTTTTTCATACCCTTCCGGTCGTTTTGCATTAGCTATGCAGGATAACGGTATCACGTTGGCTCGAAGGAACTGGCGAAGTACCACTGCTTTTCGCTGGGGCGCTTCAGATTACTAGGATGAGCCGGAACATCGCTGGGCCGCCATTGGACATTCCCCGACGTACTGAGCGAGCGCGTGTCCCGCATGCGGCATGCCGTTGCAGTTCGTGATCGCTCATCCTCTATTCGGCTGTAGGAATGCAACCGGGACCCCGAAGTGCTCCAGTGGCAATATTGCTCAACTGGACAAATTGCGATAATGCCGTGACTCGGCTATTTTTCATAGTTGGTCGATCGCCTATTGTTTCCGACACCGCGATTGCGAAGACCCGCGGAGATTGCAGGCAACCGCCAGCTCGATCGTCGTCACGCGCGACAGCCGCATCCCTCGCGCGCGGTGCCGCAGTCTGAGTTCGGCCAGGGGGCGCTTGCGGTTTCCGAATCGACGGCCGGATTAAGGAGGCGGTGCGCGCATATTGGATACCGACTGCGCTCGTTGATCTATTAGGACGCGTCAGATTCGCCATTCGTCCCGCTGGGAGAACGACCATGAATTTCAATTCCGACGATTTCCGAGTGCGCGAGGGCGACACGGTTTTGCTTACGAAATGGCCGACGCGCGTGACTCCCCTCCACGGGTCGAGGGACCAGTATCGTACTCTGCTCGCCGAGCACATCGAGAGGCTCAGCAAGCTACAAAGTTTGCTCTATGCGGACAACCGCTACTCTGTTCTCCTCATCTTCCAGGCAATGGATGCGGCGGGCAAGGACGGCGTCATCAAACACGTCATGTCGGGCGTCAACCCGCAGGGATGCCAGGTGTTCAGCTTCAAGCATCCGAGCGCAAACGAACTTCAGCACGATTTCCTCTGGCGCACCACCCACGACCTGCCGGAGCGCGGCCGCATCGGCATCTTCAACCGCTCTTACTATGAGGAGGTGTTGATCCTTCGCGTGCATCCCGAGATCCTTCGCGGCGAGGGTCTATCGCTTGTGTCGGGTTCTGGCGAATCCCTCTGGCATGGCCGCTACCGTTCGATCGCTGATTTGGAAGCCCATCTTTACCGTAACGGCACGCGTGTCGTGAAGTTCTTCCTGCATCTTTCGAAGGAGGAACAGCGTAAGCGCTTTCTCGCGCGCATTGACGATCCGAATAAGAACTGGAAATTCAGCATGGCCGACGTCGAGGAGCGAAAATTCTGGACGAAATACATGACGGCGTACGAGAAATGTCTGAGCGCGACTAGCACGGAACTCGCGCCCTGGTACGTAGTACCCGCCGACGACAAGGAGGACGCGCGGCTGATCGTGTCGCAGATCATCCTCGACACCCTCGGTGAGCTGAAATTGGAGTACCCGAAGACGACCGCCGAGCGGAAAAAGGAATTATCCGAGATCCGCGAGCAACTCACGAAGCAGAGAGACTAATCGGGCAGGCCGACGAAACACGTCCTTGGCAGCAGCTGATTGTTTAAGGCTTACGCATCGTGGGAAGAACGTCCGGTTTCGGGCTTCTCGGACGGCCGCAACAGGTCGATCACGCACCTGTGTACGATACTGGACATTGCGGACCGGCTGCAACGGGGAATGCACGAATGGCGAGTTTGGCGGATGATCTGCCGACCGACCCGAAGGCATGAATGACAGCTGTACCCTCAAGAGCTGCCGATGAGGTGGTGTCTGGTCCAGCGGCCGGAGTGCAGCCGGCAAGAGCCGACCGCCACCCTCCCCTCAATCGACCGAGGTCGGAGGCCAGCAAGCTGTTCGCTTGCGCTGAAGTAGCGTGTCGCGACTTCTGCAACGTAGCCGACCCTCAATTTAGTCATGACCCAGAGACACATTCGATACCATACAGCCGCACTATTCGCAGCGGCGCTCTTTCTTATTGGACGACCCCTCCTATGAGGTCGCGTTGAATCGCGGAAGGCCGGCGTGTCTAGCGCCTCATCCAGGCTGCACACCGAAACCGAATCGCATTACTGGCCCTCGCGCGCCAGACGGCGCCATTCCCCCGGCGTCATCCCCATCGTGTCGGTGAACACACGCCGGAACGCTGCCACGGATCGATACCCGACTGAGTCGGCCACGGCCTCGGTGGTCATCATCGGCTTCCTCAGTTCGTTGGCGGCCAGGCTCATGCGGATATCGGTCAGCAATTCGATGGCCGAGCGCCCCAGCTTGTCCTGAAAGTGCCGCATGAAGGTGGCGCGCGACATGCTGCACAAGTCGGCCAGATCAGGCAGGTTCCAGGGTCGCGCCGGATCGGCGAACATCGCCGAAATAGCCGGAGCCAGACGTGGATGGCCGGCAAGCGCCAACAAGCCTGCCGGGGCCTGCTCGGATTCGCTTGCTGCGCGCAGTACCAGTGTGAATAGCGCCGAGGTAAGCGCGTTGAGCATGGCATATCCGCCCAGTTTGTCTCCGGTGGCCTCCATGCGCATCAGCCCCACGAGACTGGCCAGGTGGTTCGAAGCGGACCCGATGGCGTCATCATCATGGCCGTCCATGGCCCGTACCACCAGATTCGTGGGTAGATAATTGCGAATCAGCCGATCATGGGGCGGCTCGATGAAAAATCGCCCGCACAACAGGTCCAGATGATCGCCCTGGCCGTCATTCTGGCTAAGCATCCACCCTGCAGAACCTTGGCGATTGTAGGTAAGACCCGGCGCATGTCCGCTGCCATCGTGCAGGACGTGCGCCGACCCGTGAGGTAACAGCACGACATCTCCTCCCACCAGCTCCATGGTCGTCTCGGTCTCCGGATTCTCGATAATCGCCCGGCCCTTGAGCACGACGTGGTAGGGAATCTCGTGCGCTGCGGACTGGGGCCAGGCCACACGCCATGGCTCGCCGTAGACACAACGGACCTCCAGCCGGCCAGTGATGGTGATCATTTGCAGGAGCTGGCTCAGCCAGTCGACTTGGGACATAGGACCTCGAGAATTTGAAACGCTCAAGCATCATATTGCGATTGCACACCGGTTGTGCGAAGCAAATGGCCTCAGTGCTCGAGCCGATCGGACACGTAGCGCGCAAGCTCGTCCGGGCAACTGGACGCCAAGGAATTCCTTCGCGTGCGCGCCGCCATCCAGGCACTTGCATGCCGGCTGGAAAGCCCGAGCGATGAACGATGCGGTCTTAAAGCCGCATGCCGTTCTTCGCGGACCCTGCACCTATGCTCCGATGGGTTTCACCCTGTACTTTTGATGGTAGGTGCTCCTGATTTCGTCCTGACTTCGAGGAGGGCGGGCAAAGACATGGGCTGGAGACAGTAACGGGATGATCGAAGTGGTTTCGATTTTGACGACGTGATTGACGGGATACTCTGGGCCATTCGTCGCCCGAACCCAATCGGCGATCATCAAGTAATCACCATCGCCTGGCGGCAGCACCAACGCGCGACCCTTGAATCGATAACCGCGTCTCTGGAAGATGTCGACCACGTTAATTTCGATGGCGGGATTTCGCCTCAAGTTCAGTGTCGTTCGGGGCGATGCGATATCGGCGAAGTAGAGAACGCCGTTCGTGACCGTCAAGGACGCCTTCGGCGAAAGATTGGGCGTTCCGTCCGCGTTGACTGTCGCGACGAACGACAGCATCGCCTGCTTGATGATCGCCTCCATGTCGGCGGTGATTTCAATCATAGATATCCTCGCTTGAATAGAATTTGAACGGCTCCGTGCGTCGCCAGCCGTTGCGGTATCCATCCACGTGCACTCAGTCGCGAGACGGAATATTGATTCCCTTTTGAACGGCTGGGCGCGCGAGGCCGCGATCGAGCCATGCCTGCACATGTAGGAAGCGATCGAAGCCGACGAGCTCACGCGCTTCGTAAAAGCCGATCAGGTTACGCACCCAGCCGAGCAGCGAAATATCGGCGATGCTGTAGTCAGCGCCCATCATCCAGTCGCGGCCCGCGAGACGTTCGTCGAGGACACCGAGCAGCCGGGCTGACTCGGTTGCGTAGCGGTCGCGCGGGCGCTTGTCTTCATAGGCTTTGCCGGCAAACTTGTTGAAGAAGCCGACTTGGCCGAACATCGGCCCGACACCGCCCATCTGCCACATCAGCCACTGGATCGTTTCGTAGCGCGTGTTGGGATCGGTGGAGAGGAACTGCCCCGTCTTGTCTGCGAGGTAGATCAGGATCGCTCCCGATTCGAACAACGCCAGCGGCCGGCCGCCCGGCCCTTCGGGATCGTAGATCGCCGGAATCTTGCCATTAGGATTGAGTGCCAGGAAGGCCGGATCGTGGTTTTCGTTCGCCATGATGTCGATGCGGTGAGGCTCATAGGCAAGGCCTGTTTCCTCCAGCATGATGCCGACCTTCACTCCGTTGGGCGTCGGTAAGGAAAAGAGTTGCAGCCGATCGGGGTACTGCACCGGCCAGCGCGCAAAAATTGGATGATCGAGTGTCACATTCTTTCTCCTAGACTTGTCGGGTCATACGAAAAGCCCGGACGCGTTCCCAAGAATCTTTCCCGGGTGCCTCCGGGCTTTGGTGTAGCGCTCGCATCAAACCTTCAAGCCCCTCGGAGAGGGGTCGATGCGACCGGATAGCGTTCAGATCGAGCCAGCCGGCGTAACGGCGGGAAAGTCCTTCTCGGGATCGAACACGTTATTGAAGAAATTCGTCAGGGAGTACATGGCAACCAGCGCGACGATCTCCATGACGTTCGCATCCGTGTAGCCGGCTTCGCGGACGGCTTTCAGATCGGCGTCAGTGACGTTGCCGCGGGCCTCGATGACTTTGCGCGCAAACTGGACGGCGGCGTCGCGCTTCGGGTCGTTGGCACGGCCCTTCCGAGCGAGAATGATTTCATCGGCCGGCAGCTTGGCCAGATGCTCGGCCGTATAACTGTGAACTGTCAGGCAGTAGTTGCAGCCATTCACTTCGGAGACAGCGAGGCCGATGCTGTCGCGCGTCTTCACGTCGAGCGCCTTACTCAAGGAGCCAAGCAGGGTGGCCCATGAGTTGAACGCGACGGGACTCTGCGCGAAGGTCGCCATCATATTTGGGGTGAACCCGATGTTCTTGGTAATTGCATCGAGGGTCGGTTTCGAATCGGCCGGCACCTGTTCCGGCTTTAGAGCAGCAGTTCTTGGCATCGTAATCTCTGTAAGTTGCTGGTTTCACTAATATTGGGGAAAGTCCATGTGGGAACCATCCCCCGGCTTACTTCGTGCCCAAGTCTTGGGTCGAAGCTGGTCAGGCCTTCAAGTGGGAGGTACCTTGTGTTTGCCTCTCACTTGGAAGCCGCTTGGTCGTTCGGCGTGATCACTGCCGCGGCGACGCGCCTATACCAAATCCAACACATCGGCCACTGGCAGGCGCGGCTTCTGCGGCCAGTTTCCGGGACGCTCCGCTCCTACGGACAACAGCAGGACCGGCACTTCGTCTTGGGCCAGTCCGAACTCGCGGTGCACCCCTTCGGCATCGAAACCAATCATCGGCGTCGAACCCAAGCCCAGCGACCGGGCCGCGTAGATCATCGCCGCCGCGCCGAAGGTGGCAGTGCGTACTGCCTCGTCGCGCTGGCGCTGCGGGTACTCCATGTACAGATTGCGTGCGGGGATTTCCCATTCCGGCACCATCTCTGCCGGCATGACGCCCGCTTCCACCAGCGGCGCCAGGCGATCTGGTATTACGCTGGAATCGGCCAACTGACCGCAGACGATGAAGGTAACGGCTGCTTCGGTGATCGGGGGCTGGCTCCAAGCGATCGGACTCAGCCGAGCCTTGGCTTCAGGCGAGCGTACGGCGATGAAGCGCCAGTTCTGCATGTGGAAGGATGTCGGCGCGCTTGTGCCGATCCGCACCAGCTCGCGGATTTGCTCGTCGCTCAAGGTTGCGGTGGGGTCGTAGTACTTGGCCGCGCTGCGGCTCAAGATACAGTCGATGACAGCGTTGGTCATGGTGGTTCCGTTGGTCATGGGCGCGAGACTCATTCATCAGGTGGTTAGGAGCCTCAACTTTAGGTCTACCGAATGCAGATTTCGAGACTCCATGTACTCAAAAGAATGCCCAAAAGGATCAAAGCAACAAGGCAATCCATCCGGCATCGGCGGCACGGCTCAGGGAAAATCGCCGCGTCGGGATCAGCCGAGCGAAACTTCGAAGTGTGATGTCGTGCTCGCCCGGCAAGGCGGTTTACTCGATGGGTGGAAAGTCAACGTCGGTACAGACGGTGAGCGCGATGGCCAGCGAGATCTCAGCCAAATGGGTGTCGGTGTAGCCGGCGGCATGATGGATGAGGCCGGGGCGAGGTGGCCCAATGCGGTAGGCAGCACTGCCTTGAAGACGGCCTCGATGAGCTGCTCAGGAAAGGCCAGCCTCGATACACCAATCAAATAGCTTCCGCACTGAGATCGAATAGTCGTCTTCCGCAGGCACACCATGAGAGGCCACCTCTTTTCCATTCGCTGCGGTCGTGTTGGTCACATCTGATCTCCTGTTGAATGACCCGGCCCGGAAAGCTTGTCGCGCCGAAACTCCGACTACGCAAACTACGCGGCCAGTTGCCGCCGTGCCGCGCCGAAGCGCGGATGCCGCGAGAAAATCTCGGCAGCCCAGTTCACGAATACGCGCACCTTGGCCGACAAGTGCCGGTTCTGTGGATACATCGCGGAGATTGGCAGTTCGTCGGATTGCCACTCGGTCATGATTTCCACCAGCCGGCCACTGTTGATATAGGGATCGGCCATCGCTTGCGAGATGCGGGCGATTCCGTGGCCGTCCAATGCGCAGCCCAGGTAGACGTCGGCATCGTTGGTGGAGATCGCCGAAGGCAGCAAAACTTCGCTGCGTTCGCCGGCACGGATCAGCGGCCACGGCGTTTCGCGCCCGGTGCGGTTCGACAGGAAGTTCACCGCCTTATGCAGGGCCAGTTCTGTGAGATCGTGAGGTGTACCAAAGCGGCGCAGATAGATCGGTGATGCATAGAACGCCAGCTTCACCTGGCCGATGCGACGTGCCACCATCGATTCGTCTAGCGCACCCACGCGCAGGACCACATCCACGCCTTCCTTGAGCATGTCGATCGGCTTGCCGTTGGTGGTCAGCTCGAGCTTCAGTTCCGGATACGCATTGAAGAAGTCGCGCAGTCGCGGCATCAACA
This sequence comes from Cupriavidus sp. FW305-F7, assembly GCF_058782875.1. Lineage (NCBI taxonomy): Bacteria > Pseudomonadati > Pseudomonadota > Betaproteobacteria > Burkholderiales > Burkholderiaceae > Cupriavidus > Cupriavidus sp. FW305-F7. Next base: position 9,902 of record NZ_JBYSYC010000057.1, read on the forward strand.
CCATTTGCGCGAGTACGCTCGTGGTGTCCACTGCCAGTGTGCCGCGTGGCGAGTTGTTGTGATGCGTCAACGACTGTTCCGATTCCTCGACGTCGGCCAGGATGCGGACGCAGCGTTCGTAATAGGCAGCGCCTTCGGTGGTCAAACTGATGCGGCGCGTGGTCCGGTGCAGCAGCTTGACTCCAAGGTGAGTCTCGAGATGCTGGATCTGGCGGGTGAGCGTAGGCTTTGGCAGGTCGAGCGACTCCGCCGCGCCCGCAAAGCTGCCGACATCCACCACCCGAGTGAATGCCTGCATTGAGACTAGACGATCCATGATGAAAGCTATCGAAAGGAGTAAGACCTAAGCTACGGGGCGGGCCGTATCGCGCAGTGTCGAGGCACCCCGCGACGGCCTGATCCGGCTCTTTTTGCGCGAGCAGGCTGAAGCAGGCCCGTACCGCCGATCACGACCATCTTCTTGGGCCTTCTCTTTCTGAGTATCGGTTGGTTTTCGGCGATGCACCGCACGAGTCCTGAGGACGGACCCGAACCAGCGTGTCACGCAAATAGTTTTCGGTACTGGATGAACTCCGAGCGATCAGCGATGCAGTCGTAAAGCTGCATGGCCCCATGGTTGGCTTCGTGCGTCAGCCAGTGCACACGGGACGCCCCGCGACGTTTCGCATCCGCATAGACATGCTCGATCAGCGCGCGGCCAATTCCGCCGCCACGCGCCTGGTCGGCAACAAACAGGTCCTGCAGGTAGCAGTAGTCGCCGGTTTCCCAGGTGGATCGGTGGTAGATCGAATGCACCAGCCCCAATGCTTTCCCCCCAACCATGGCAAGCGCTGCATGCATCGGTTCCGCTGGGTCCAAGAAGCGTGCCCAGGTCCGGAGCGTCACGGACTCGGGAATATCCACATCGTAAAACCTCTGATAGCCTTTCCACAGCGGAAGCCAAAGATCAAAATCGTAGTTTTCAATGGCTTTGATCTCGACTGATTGCATAGAATGCTCCCGAAATAGAGGATGCTGGCCGCCCGGCTGCTGCTCGCGGACGGCGCGCGGACGTGGCCCAATACCTCCAACGGGCGATTTGCAGGCACCGATGATCCGCCGCATTCCGCGCGTCGGCAGAACTTAGCGCCAGCGAATCGCCCTATCCACTCAGGACTTCTGATCGCTGAGCCACGGACCACGTAGAGATGCCAGGAGAAGAGAAAGCGATGCAGCCAGTAGAACAAGATCCTTAAGAAGGAACTGGCCCGGTGCTGCGGAAATCGCCGGGAATCCACCCGCCGTCGCTTCTGCCACGCCAGGTGTGCTCACGAAGAAGGTGAGCGTTATAAGATAGGTCGTGGCGGACATCGCCGCTCCCAATGCTGAAAAAATGGGCTCGAAGGCCCCAAGAATAAGAGCCGCAGCGGTGGATAGCTCAAGTACGCCTATCACGTAGCTTGCCCCTTGAACTCCAAATAGGGCGTGCAGCCAGCTCATGATCGGACTGTGTTCGATAAACGGAGCGATACCGGCTGCTTCGTATGCGGTGAACTTCATTCCGCCGAACCAAAGAAAGATAACGACCAAAGCCCATCTAAGCAGGGCCAAGAAGTTGAGTGAACCGGCGCCCTTTTCAGCAATTTGAAGAGGAATCGGACTGGCCATTTGCGAACCTCCTTGAGTTGAATGTGCCTCTGACATATATGCAGTGCACCGCCCTTCCCTCACAGCGCTCGCGGGTCTTGCACCGTGCAAGCCTTCAATACCTGGCGCTGTCGAGTGCGTCTGAATGTCTATTTGATGGGCGTGATCAGCAATTAGACGAGGTCCAACACATCGGCCACTGGCAGGCGCGGCTTCTGCGGCCAGTTTCCGGGACGCTCCGCTCCTACGGACAACAGCAGGACCGGCACTTCGTCTTGGGCCAGTCCGAACTCGCGGTGCACCCCTTCGGCATCGAAACCAATCATCGGCGTCGAACCCAGGCCCAGCGAGCGGGCCGCGTAGATCATCGCCGCCGCGCCGAAGGTGGCAGTGCGTACTGCCTCGTCGCGCTGGCGCTGCGGGTACTCCATGTACAGATTGCGTGCGGGGATTTCCCATTCCGGCACCATCTCTGCCGGCATGACGCCCGCTTCCACCAGCGGCGCCAGGCGATCTGGTATTACGCTGGAATCGGCCAACTGACCGCAGACGATGAAGGTAACGGCTGCTTCGGTGATCGGGGGCTGGCTCCAAGCGATCGGACTCAGCCGAGCCTTGGCTTCAGGCGAGCGTACGGCGATGAAGCGCCAGTTCTGCATGTGGAAGGATGTCGGCGCGCTTGTGCCGATCCGCACCACCTCGCGGATTTGCTCGTCGCTCAAGGTCGCGGTGGGGTCGTAGTACTTGGCCGCGCTGCGGCTCAGGATACAGTCGATGACGGCGTTGGTCATAGTGATCCCTATGGGTGAAGGGACAGATGTAGGTATGCGAGTGCTTCGCGTTCCGAGGCGATGCTTACTTGAGCGGCGTGGTCAGTTCTTTGTCGTTGCTATCAACGACGAATACCGCCAACAGCTTTGCTGGTTCGGTTTTGCTCGCGTTCCGGCTCACGGGATGGCGTGAGCCCGGCTCCTCGAAAAACGCCTCCCCAGCCTTGTAGACGCGTTCCCGCTCGTCATTCACCTTGCTGGCGATGCTGCCCGAGACAACATACGCATAGATGAACGCCGACTTGGCATGGGTATGAGGTAGCGAAGCGCCTCCGGGTGGATAGATGACTTCCACGGTAACGAGCGATTTACCCGGGATGTTTTGTATGGCGCGCGAAAAGTTCGGCTTGACGACATCGCCAGGGCCGCCGGTTTCCGCGCCATGAGCAGCAGCGACCCCGGAATAGGCCACGCTGGCAGCGACAACGAGAGAAAGAAGTGTGCGTTGACGTTTCATGTTCAGCTCCGTGTTGGCTAGAATCATGAACGTCAGGCGGTTCGCATAAAAGAACCAAAAACCTGAAATCCTAATGCACCACGAACCATGGCGAAAATCCTGGATTTGAAGGTCGACCGCGCGTCGAAGACAGCACTTGCAGAACAGATACGCGCGGGAATCACCGTCGCCATTGAGAGCGGGGTACTGCTTCCAGGTGCCAGGCTGCCGTCGTGGGTGGACCTGGCAGCGCAGCTGGGCGTGGCGCGCGGCACCGTCAAGACCGCCTACGAGCGGCTGACCGACGCGCAGTTGATCGTCTCGTCGCGTGCCGGCGGAACAAGAGTTTCCGAGCACGCGCGGGCAGTGCGCCCGAGCACGGACCGGACGCGGTCGATCGAGACGGATCTGCAATCCGATCTATACCAGCACTTCCTGCCCGGCCCCGCAGTGTTTCAGATGGGCGTGCCCGCATCGGACTGTTTTCCGACCACATTGTTTGCACGACTGCGCGCCCGTGCGGCGCGCGATGAAGTCGAAGCGCCGGCGTCCTATCCGGACCCGCGCGGCGAGCATGAACTCCGCCGGGAAATCGCCGCGCATCTCGCCTTGTCACGCGGCATCGAATGCCAGCCCTCGCAGATCTTCATCACGGCAGGTTTCTCGGGAGCGCTCGGTATAGCCTTACGCGTGCTCCAGGCCGAAGGCCGCAAGGCATGGGTCGAAAATCCGGGCTTTCTTCCGAGCCGCAGGGCTTTGTCCATTTCCCAGCTCACGACTGTTCCCGTGCCTGTCGATGATGAAGGCATCGACGTCAGCTACGGCGAAACGCACGCACCGGATGCCGCGCTGGCGCTTGTCACTGCGGGACAACAGGCGCCCCTGGGCCCGACGTTGTCGCTGGCCCGCCGGGTGCAACTGCTCGAATGGGCGATCCGCTCGGAGAGCTGGATCATCGAAGACGACTACTTGGGTGAACTCCAGCTCAAACGCCACGCGGCGCCGGCGCTGGCATCACAGGATCGAGCGGGACGGGTCATTCATGTCGGGACGTTCAGCAAGACGATCAGCCCGACGCTGCGGCTGGGCTTCGTCGTGGTGCCACCGGCCCTGGTATCCCGTTTCGATGAAGCTGTGGCCTGCCTGGCTTCCGCACCTGGGCCGGCCGTGCAGATGGCGACGGCAGAGTTCATGCGAGACGGCCATTACATGCGGCACTTGCGGCGCATGAAGCGCATCTATGCGGCCCGAAGCCAAGCGCTGCTGGCAGGCCTCGAGTCCCGGGAATTCGAGGCCTATCCGGCTGGACTGGCTATGGTGGTGCGGCTCCCCGACGACGCCGACGACAAGACGATCGCCCGGGAAGCCTACGCCTATGGGCTCGCGCCCGCGGCGTTGTCGGGCTGGTACTGTTCCACATCTACGCAGCGATCGGGGCTGCTACTCGGGGTGGCGACAGCGATTGAACAGCAGATTCCAGCCGCTTGCGATCGCCTGCACCACCTGATCCGAAAGTTCACCTGATCGCAATGGGTCGGGAGCGGAAGTTCGACGCGACAGCGGCGTCGGCGACCTGATGGATTTCCGGTTTCGGCCATGAAGCGTAGTTGGTCCACGCGATCACTCGGCCAATCGAACGTCGGCTCCAGCCAAGCTAACGGACTTTCGCTGGCCAGCGATGCAAGTCGCTCCATCGGCGGAAGCGGAACGCTCTGGTCATCTCAGAGACTTATCATGAGAACGATTTCTATTTCTAGATAATCCAGATACCGGTTGATTAGGGTCTGTTCAGGTCCGGTCGGCCCCGGCGCGAATCCCCGCTGCGATGAAGGTCACCAGGTACTCGGACTTGCGCCGCACGTCGCCGGCCTTGACCTTGCCGCCGGAGATGCGCTCGATACGGCTGTCGAACACGCTCATTACCAGCGCCCCCACGGCAAACAGATAGGCCCAATGCGCATAGCCGGCGCTGTTGCCTGGCAGGGCCTTGCGGATCGCCTTGACGAATTCCATGGCAAAGGGGTCGAAGTAGTCCGCAACAATGCCTCGCTCAGCTTCTCTTGGATCCGATGCCTCGCGTGCGACGAGCTTGGCGTAGGCAATGCCGGCCTCCGTGTCCTGGATCCGCATTACTGGCTGCACGAACGCACGCACGATGTGCTCCACCGGATCCTCGCCGGCGATGAGGGGTTCGTGTAGCGCCGCCAGCCGGGCCTCGAAGAGCGTCTTACGCCGTTCAAAGAGCGCGCGGTACAGATTTCGTTTGGTCTCGAAGTGGTAAACGATCAGCGGCAAGCCAACGTCCGCGGCCGCCGCGATATCACGCATCGACACGCCGTCAAAGCCGCCCTCGGCAAAGAGCCGCTCCGCTGCATCGAGCACGCGTTCGCGCTTGCTCGCTTCCGGGATCGGCAGCCCCTGCACTTCTTCCCGCGCCCTGCCCCGCGCCCCGACCGCCGACTTCCGCGCTTCCCTGCCTTCCATGCTGCCTCCATATAGACGCGCCATTGTAGCGAACCTCACTTCGCCACATTCGCACCCGAGTTTACCCCAGTGTAACGTTTGACTGTACGAGCGTACAGTCCGTTCCGTTCGAGACTGCACGATCGTACAGTCAGTGCAAACGGGTGCGTCACCTGCTTCGGCCAGGGGCACCAAATCAGGAGACCCATCATGCCCCCCAATCCTGCTTCGCTGAAGTGGCGCGTGCTTATCGGCTGCTTCCTGAGCTATATGTTCGACGCGGTGGACATCATCATCCTTGCCATCGCCATGCCGGCCATTACCGCATCCCTTCACATCACACAGGCGCAGGCCGGCTTGCTGGTCACAGCCACGCTGCTCGGCATCGGGCTGAGCAGCGTGGTGATGGGGAGGCTGGCGGATACCATGGGCCGCCGCACGGCGCTGCTACTGTCGCTGGTGACTTTCGGCGCGCTCACGATGGCAATTTCCGGCGCCACCGACTGGCGCCAGATCCTCTTCCTGCGTTTCCTCTCAGGCCTCGGCCTGGGCGGGGTCTGGAGCACGGCCGCGGCACATGTCAACGAGACCTGGCCCGCGCACCAGCGAGGACGGGCCACTGCCTTCGTGCTAAGTTCCTTCTCGGCGGGCGCAACCGTGGCCGCCCTGGCAGCGGCCTACCTGCTACCGACGCATGGCTGGCGCATGTTGTTCCTTCTCTGCGGCGGGGCCGTGGCCATCGCCATCTTCTACGTCTGGCTGCGCGTGCCGGAATCGGAGGTCTGGCTCGCGCAACGCTATGGCGACCAGTCCGCCAGAGCAAGCGCCGGCCGCGCCACCCTTGCTGAGTTGTTCGCGCCGAGCTTGCTGCGCATTACCCTGCTCGGCACCGCGACCTCGGCCTTGGCGCTGTCCGCGTACTGGGGCGCTTCGACCTGGCTACCGACCTTCCTGGTCAAGGAGCGGGGGCTCGATGTCACCACCATGGCAAGCTTCGTGGCCGTGCTGAATGTCGGCATGTTCCTTGGCTATAACGTCTTCGGCCTGCTCGCAGACCGCCTCGGGAAACAGCGTGCCGTGATCGCGTCGCTGGTCGGCTCCGGACTGACGCTACCGGCCTACGCTTTCGCCACGGACCATGCGACCCTGCTCGTCCTCGGCCCGGTATTCGCCTTCTTCATGGCCTTCGCCGGCCTCGTGGGCTCCTACTTCGCCGAACTGTTCCCGACGCACATCCGCGCAACCGGCGCCGGATTCTGCTTCAACGTCGGCCGTGGCATCTCCGCCTTTGCTCCGCTGGCGCTGGGCTGGGCGGCGACTGGGTTCGGCTTTGCGCCCGGTATCGCGCTGTGCGGCGGCTTGTTCCTGCTATCCGCGATCGTGGTTGCCCTGCTGCCACGCGAAATTGCCGAGCAGGATGCCGGTGTGGGCGCCCGCAAGGCGCCGGGCACCGCGCCGTCCCTCGATGCCAGTTGAGCCCGCCTTCCCCCTTTTCACGCATCTCCAAAGAGGACCTCCCACCATGACCCGCCGCTTCGTCGATCTCTCGATCTACCTGGAAAACGATGTCGTCTCCGATCCTCCCGGCTATGGCCCCCGGATCGAATACCTGTCGCACCGCTCGACCGCCGAGCAGGTCACGTCTTTTTTCCCGGGACTGAAGCCGTCCGACCTGCCGGACAGCGAAGGCTGGGCGATCGAGCGCATCCAGCTCAATACGCACAATGGCACCCACCTGGATGCGCCCTATCACTTCCACAGCACCATGAACGAGTCATTGGGGCAGCGCGAGCGCGCCATCACCATTGACGAGGTGCCGCTGGAGTGGTGCTTCCAGCCAGGCGTGAAGCTCGACTTCACCGGTCTGGACGACGGCTATGTGGTGACCGCTAACGACGTTGATGCCGAACTCGACAGAATCGGGCACGTGCTCAAGCCACTGGAGATCGTGGTGGTCAACACGCGTGCGGGCAAGCGCTACGGCCAGCCTGACTACGTCTCGTCCGGCTGCGGCATGGGGTTCGACGCCACCATGTACCTGCTTGAACGTGGCGTGCGGCTGACCGGTACCGACGCGTGGAGTTGGGACGCGCCGTTCGTGCACACGGCCCGCAAGTATGCCGAGACACAGGACGCCTCGCTGATCTGGGAAGGCCACAAGGCGGGCCGCAACATTGGCTATTGCCACCTGGAGAAGCTGCACAACTTGGAGGCGCTGCCGCCGCATGGCTTCTACATCTCCTGCTTCCCGCACAAGATACGCGGGGCCTCGGCCGGCTGGACCCGCGCCGTTGCCATCTTCGACGATGCCCTGAATGCCGCCTGATACCACCATGGAACTGAACCACACCCATGATGCCTCCCGCCACAGCTGGCTGGACTCAGCCAATGCTGCAGGCTGCGATTTTCCGCTGCAGAATCTTCCGCTCTGCATATTCCGTCGGCTTGGCCGCGCGGAGCCCTGGCGTGGCGGCGTTGCGATCGGTGACCAGATCGTCGACCTGGCCGCCTTGCATGGCAGAGGCTGCCTGCAAGACCTGGCCGCCGAAGCCACGCGGGCCGCCGCAGCGCCGACGCTAAATGCACTGCTGGACCTGGGTCCGAGCGCCTGGCGCGCATTGCGCCACGGCATCTTTGCGCTGCTGGAGGCAGACAGTGTGCATGAGCGTCCAGTACGCGAAACGCTGGTGCCGCAGGCGGCGGCCGAGTTTGCGGTCCCGATACGCATTGGCGACTACACGGATTTCTATACTTCGCTCGACCACGCCGTGAACTGCTGTCGCCAGTTCGGGCTGGAGGTGAACCCCAATTTTGATTGGCTGCCGATCGCGTATCACGGCCGGGTGTCTTCCATCGGCGTCAGTGGCCAGCAGGTCTACCGGCCGATGGGGCAGTACCGCGCCGATCCGGGCAGCGCACCTGTGTATGGACCTTGCCAGCGTCTGGACTACGAACTGGAAGTGGGCGCGGTGATTGGCATCGGAAATGCACGTGGTACGCCTATCCCGCTGGCAAAGGCACAGCAGCACATATTCGGCCTGTGCCTGCTCAACGATTGGTCCGCGCGCGACATTCAGACTTGGGAGATGCAACCGTTAGGGCCTTTTCTGGCCAAGAACTTCGCCACCACATTGTCGCCCTGGATCGTCACGCTGGAAGCCCTGCTGCCTTACCGTACAGGCTGGACGCGCGCCCCAGGGCGCCCGCAACCGCTCGACTACCTTCGCTCGGCGGACAATGCCGCGGCCGGCGCCTTCGACATCCAACTGGAGGTCTCGATACTCAGCGCGCGCCAGCTAACACAGGGCCGGCAACCGCGCACGCTGACCCATACCAGCTTCCGACACCAGTACTGGACGCTGAGCCAGATGATTGCGCACCACACCGTGGGCGGTTGCAACCTACAGAGCGGCGACCTGCTGGGCAGCGGCACGATCTCGGGCCCCGCCCCAGGCGAGGCGGGTGCGCTGATCGAACTCACAGTATCCGGGACGCAACCGGTAGATATCGGCGACGGCGAACAACGCGGCTTCCTTGAGGATGGCGATACCGTCGTGTTCCGTGGCTGGTGCGAGCGCGACGACTATGCGCGGATCGGCTTCGGCGTCAACCATGGGACCGTGCTGCCGGCCCCTGCGTCCGCCTGACCGTCTCCAACCCACTACTGCCGCGCGCGCCACTCCCCGCCGATTATGGGCTGCGATGCTGTGGTGAGTGGGGCCTCGCGCTCAGCTCCCTCGGGCGAATACCGGCATTCGCAATGCCGCAGAAAAGGACGACCGCCCCCGTCAGTGAGGCTGCTCATGCGCCAAGACCACGCTGTTCTTTTGAGGTGATCGAAGTAAATAAAACGGAGGAGATCAATTTTGTACAAGGAACGACAAGCAAGCTTTGCCGTCTATGGTAAGGCTGGTAGCAAACCGGGTGGCTCACGGAGGGCGCAACCGATAGTAAGGTTGTATGCGCTGGCACTCTTTGCGCTGCCTTGCGCGTCCTACGCGACCAACGCACAGCTATATGGACTCGCGGACGCATATGTCGCCGTTACCCATCTCAGTGGACAACGTTCTGCAACTGGCGTGGAAAGTGGAGGTCTGCAGACGTCCTTCTGGGGCATGACAGGAAGCGAAGATTTGGGAGCCGGTCTTAAGGCGAACTACCGCCTCGAGGGATTCTTCCAAATAGACACGGGTGCCAATGGGCGCGCTCCCACGGATGGCCTCTTTTCCCGAAATGCCTACGTCGGCCTGGAGGGCGGTTTTGGCGAAGTGCGTCTCGGGCGACTAGCAAATCCGACGTTTCTGGCGACCGCGCTCTTCGATGCGTTTTCCGGCTCGACGAAGTTTTCGCCGCTCCAGAACGTCCTGTGGACGCCCCAGCAGGGCCGATACATTGCCGGCGATACCGCGTGGAATAACGCGATTGGCTACTACTCACCGGAATTCGCGGGAATTTCGTTCCGGGGCTTGTATAGCCTTGGCGAGCAGCCGGGCACGAGTTCGCAGAACAATGCTGTCGGTATGCTGCTCTATGAGCGCGGGCCATTATCGGCGAGTTTTGCCATCCAGAGAACCCGGCTTGGTCCCGGACTTCCTGCGGGAAGCTGGGCGCAGACAGCGATGGTCGGGGGATTGTCCTATGACTTCAAGGTCATCAAGCTGCTGACCGAGTATGTCCACACAAGTACCAGCGGTGCATCAACGACGACCGACGCGCTGCAGGTGGGTGCCCAGATTCCGGTCGGCAGCGGGAAGATCCTGGCCTCTGCAGTGTCTTCACGCGTACGTAGCGATGTCATGGCGGACTATCGGCGTCACGGACTTGCCGGTGGTTATGACTATGCTCTGTCGAAACGCACGGACGTATACGCTGTGACGATGTTCGACAAGGTTACCGGAAAAGGCAGTGGCACCAGCTTTGCGCTGGGCATGCGCCACAAGCTTTAGCCGCTTACAAGATAAACCGATCAGGAGACAGACATGCAAATCGATTGGGACGTTGAAATCCCCATGGACGATGGTTTGGTGGTTCGGGCCGACGTCTTTCGCCCGAAAGAGGAAGGACGCTACCCGGTGTTGATGTCCTACGGGCCATACGCCAAAGGCCTGCCATTCCAGGTGGGATTCCCCGCACAATGGCAATCGCTCACTACTAAGCACCCGGAAATTCTGAAGGGCAGCAGCGGCAAGTACGCGAACTGGGAAACCGCGGATCCGGAGAGATGGGTGCCGTTGGGTTACATCTGCATTCGCGTGGACTCGCGCGGCGCTGGCCGATCGCCGGGCGTCATCGATTGCTTCTCCCCGCGCGAGGCGCAGGACTTCTACGATTGCATTGAATGGGCAGCGAAACAACCGTGGAGCAATGGGAAGATCGGCCTGGCCGGCGTTTCCTACTACGGAGCCACCCAATGGCTGGTGGCGGCGAAACGTCCTCCGCATCTGGCCGCGATCTGCCCGTTCGAGGGGTTCTCCGACTACTATCGCGACGCCTGCCGGCATGGCGGCATCCTCAACACGTTCATGGTGGCCTGGTATCCGAAGCAGGTGGAAAACGTGCAGCACGGCCTCGGACGGCGTGGGCATGTGAATCCCAACACCGGGTTGCCTATCTCCGGGCCAGCCGAGCTCAGCGACGAGGAACTGCTCGCCAATCGCGTGGACATCAACGCTACGCAGTTGAGCGCCGAGCTCATCACGGATAGCTACTTCGACGGCCGCCGTGCGGACTTGGGTGCAATCGAGGTACCGGTGCTTTCCTGCGCAAACTGGGGTGGCCATGGCCTGCACCTCCGCGGCAATGTCCAAGGCTACTTGGGGGCCGGCTCGAAGCAGAAGTGGCTCGAATTCCACGGGCTCGAGCATTGGACGGAATTCTATACGGACTACGGCGTAGCGCTCCAGAAGCGGTTCTTCGATCATTTCCTTAAGGGTGAGGACAACGGCTGGGATCGGCAGCCGCCCATCAAGATGCAGGTGCGCCACGTGGACCATTTCCAGGAGCGGGACGAGCATGAATGGCCCTTGGCGCGCACCGCATGGACGCCCGCGTACCTGGATGCTGGCACGCGGAGCCTGCAATCGGAGCCGGCCGAGACTGCTTCGTGCCTCTCGTTTGATGGCATGGCAGGCAAGGCAAGCTTCAGCACTGCACCCTTCGAGCGCGACACCGAGGTGACCGGCCCGCTGGCTGCCACGCTCTGGATCTCCACGACAGCCCGGGATGCGGACCTGTTCCTGACGCTGCGGGCTTTCGCTCCGGACGGCAAGGAGCACCTGATCTTGGGGGCAGTCGAACCCAATGCCCCCCTCGCGCAAGGCTGGCTTAGAGCGTCGCACCGAAAGCTGGATCCTCAAGCCTCCAGGCCGTATCAGCCCGTGCACACGCACCAGGAGATCCAACTTCTCGAACCGAACGAGATCTACGAGCTACAGGTCGAGATCTGGCCCATGTGCTTCGTCTTCCCGAAGGGCTACCGGCTGGTGCTGACTGTGGGCAGCTCGGACTTCGAGCACGACCTGCCCGGGCCCTATCCGCAGATTTATGGCAAGTCGATGCGCGGCTCGTCGGTGCTGCTGCACGATCACCCCGACGACCGCAGGTCTGACCGCTTCGCCGGTCAGACCACCGTTCACACGGGCGAGAGGTACGCGTCGTTCCTGCTTCTCCCCGTCATTCCCGCAACATGCTGAACGGAGGCGCCATCAGCACGACGCGTCGGAAATTCCTCGCGCACCGCTGGTGCATTTGCGGCCGCCGGCCTCCTGCCGCGGCACGCCGCCAACGCACAACAGGCATGGCCGGCCAGAGCGGAGGTTCCACCAAGATGACGCCGAAAGAGCGGCTTGCCCCGCCGCTGCGTTTCAGGCCCGAGATGGCGTCGCTCAACAGGGCTCGATGAACTTCTCGATCCATCCAGAGGCCCGGGCAATGCTTCTTCGCTCGGGAACTTGCAGCAGCTTGCGTTGCATGCCCCCCATTCGGACGGGTGCGTATCAGAGGGAAAGGGACGCGCTGACGATAGCAGCTCTACGAGCTGACCGTAGCTCGGCCCGAAGCGGCCATCGGTCGGCGTGATTGCGAATGCCAGAGAGGGGGCGCTATGCGACCCACAGCCATCCCACAGACCGGGCACTGAACCGAGAATGAGTCCATACACCGTCTTCGAAACGACCACCCGCCATAACCTTGCTAGATTTTGCAGCCTTCGGAATCACAGATCGCACCGATGTCGGCCAGCCCCTCTGGAGCGTCTATCGCAGCCTGGAGAAGAGCTCTCTCGAACACCGCAACCTCTCATGCACCTGCCAGGCATAGCCGGTGTCCGCGGTCTTGAAGCGCCAACGCCGTGGACACGCCAACCATGCCAGCGCCCAACACGATGATTTCAGCCTTTCTGGTATGCGAAGTCATGGAGTTTCCGAGCGATTTCACCGAACGGGAGTGTGAGAGCAGGCTTACGACGCGTTGGACTGTGGCGCCCAGGCTATCACCTCAATCTCAATGCCAACGCCGTTGGCCAATTGAGCCTCCACGGTGCTCCGAGCGGGGAAGGTTCCCGACAAAGTAGCTCTCGTAGACCCGATTGAACTCAGCCTTCGTCTTCATGTCCGAGAGCCAAACCGTCGCCCGGACAACCGAGTCCAGTTCCAGTCCAAGTTCCTTCAGGCTGACCCTGATGTGGTCAAGAACGTTCTCGGTTTGCGCCGAGATGTCGCCCCGAAACGGCGTCAGGTCACTGCTCTTGGGTGTCTGCCCCGACAGGAACACGAAGTCACCCGCTCGCACTGCTCTAGAAATTGGCGCCGCTACGGTCGAGGGATAGCGAATCAGGCCTTGTTTGGACATCCGTACCTACCTCAGAGATTGAGCAAATAGATATGGGGAAATGTCCTGCGCACTCATACACGGCCGCACGACATTTCCCCAGAGGAATTCAGACTTCCATGGCCCGAGCTGGGCTAGTGCGCAGCCGACAAAAGCATCAACCAGGAGCCTTGCGGGCCTGAGCCAATGCCTTCTTGCCTACCGGAACGGGCGCTTATGCGCCTTCGCGCCAGCGGGACAGACCCAGCAGCTCCAGAGTCGTACGGCCCTTGGTCAGGTCTTCCATAATTTGCGCTTCCTTGTCGAAGCGGGCCTGACCGCGGTCCAGAGTGGCATTGACGTGCGCTGCAGGAATCACAATCACGCCGTCATCGTCAGCAACCACGAGGTCGCCCGTTGCGACCGGCGTGCCGGTAAAGCTCAGCGGCTGGCCAATCGACGGTACGCTTGCCTTGATGGTGCCGCGCACCGAAATGCCACGCGAGAACACCGGGAAACGACGGACGGTCAGCGCCGCGATATCACGGACGCCACCGTCAATGACCAGGCCGACAACGCCGGCAGCCTCGGCTGCAACGGTCAGAACCTCGCCCCAGTAGCCGGCTACGAAGCCGCCGGTCGACACGACCAGCACGCTACCGCGCGGTACCTTTTCCATGGCCACGTGAATGGCCAGGTTGTCGCCCGGCGAGCATTCCAGCGGATATGCCGGACCGGCAACCGATGCACCCGGCCAAATGGTGCGGACCAGCGGGTCGACGGACGTCGTGGCGATGCCGGAGGCTTCGAACAGCGTGGACGTGCCCAACTTGCGTGCCTGCTCCAGTTGAGCGTCGCTGTAGGGGTTTTGCGTTCCGGTCATCATGCCTTCCTTTGCAGCGTGTGGTAGCCCAGCGCTTCGCGCGCCTGGCCGAGGGTCTTGCCTTGAGCGATTTGGTCGCGAATCTGCGATTCCACGCCTTCGATTTTGCGGGCCACGTCAGCGACTTCGCGGGCTCGGCCGCGCGGCACCACCACAACACCATTGGCGTCCGCGACAACGATGTCGCGTGCGGCCACGCGAGCCGTGCCGATGGACACCGGTACGTTAACGCCTTCGACCTGGACGCGGTCCTTGCCGGTGCGCATGAAGCGGCCGCGGGTGAACAGCGGATAGTTGTCACCCAGCGCCTTTGATACGTCGCGGCACACGCCATCGATAACGGTGGCGCGGATGCGACGCAGACCCGCGTACTGGGTCATGATGTCGCCCCATACCGTGCAGTCGGTGCGGCCGTCGTTGTCCAGAACGACCACATCGCCTTCGGCGACGTCATCGATAAAGTCGCCAACGGAGCCGGCCGGCGTCGTTGCGGAAGCGTACTTGACGGTAAAAGCGGGGCCAATGATGGTGCCCTTGTAGTTGTCCAGCGGCGCGATGCCGAGGCACTGGCCGGGCAGGCCCAGCTTGTCCATGGCATCCGACACGCCCGGCGTGTCCAGACCTTCGAACAGAGCAACCAGCTCCTTGTCTTCTGCGCTCATGGCTGGTGTGCTCATTTCTTGTCCCCTTGATTGATAGCTTCAAACTCTTTGTCGTGCATGACTTCGGCAACCGAGCGACCAGCGCGTACGGCGGCGACCATGCCATCCTGGCGGCGGGCAATGCGCTCACCCAGGTCCAGTACTTCCTCGATACGTGCTGCCGGCACGAAGACCGTGCCGCAGCGGTCAGCGATGACGTAGTCGTCCTGATGCACCGTCACGCCGCGGACTTCCACGGGCTCGCCGGAACCGGTCTGGATGACACGGTTGCGCGCGCTAATCATGGTGATGCCGCGGCCGTACACGGGGTAGCCAATCGACTCGCTGCCCTCGATGTCACGGCTGTAGCCGTCAATGACCGAGCCGCGGACGTTTTTCGACAGGGCAGCGTTGGCCAGGATGTCGCCCCAGCAGGAGATGCCGTCGATACCGCCCGAAATCACGAGGATGCGGTCGTCAGTCGTGACCGCGTCGATAACGGGCGAAATCAGGTGAACCGTCGGCTTCGCGTCAGCCTTCGGGCCGAGCTGAATCGTGCTGGCACGACCCACAATCTTCGGGCAGTCCCACAGCGGACGCAGGCCATGCGTAGCGCCGGGTAACCCCAGAAAATCAAGTGCGTCGGAGACGGTATTGGTGTCGAGCTCCGCAAGGCGCTCGAGCAAGGAAGGGTTGGTCTTCACGTTTGTTCCTCTCTTAATTAGCAATTCCAGGTAGTTGTTTTTCCCTGAGGACACATTGCCCATTGCAGTGCCGTTCCTTCAGCGCCAGAGCTTCAGTGCCGATGGCGCCGCACCCATTTGCAGTCGCTCGCCGCTATCGGCCAGCGTTCCGCTCGTGTTGCGATAGAGCCGGATTTGCCGGTTGGCCGCGTCCTGCACCAGCACGGCGCTGCCGTCCGGAGAGAACGCGTGGCCTTGTAACCATTGCCCACCAACGACTTGCGCCGTCGGACGCAGGTGGCTGTCTTCGATGCTGAACAGGCGGTAGCGCGCGGTTCCATGGAAAGGCGAGCTTTGTGGCTTGTTGCTGCCGTCAATGACCGTCACACCCAACATCCGGCTGTCGGGCGAGAAGAAGATGCCTTCCGGCGTCTGGCCTACGGTCACGGTGTCGACAACGCGCGGCTGCCTGGCACGCAGGTCAATCAGGCTTATCGTGTCGGCGTCACCCTGGCCGCCGCCAAGGTTGGTCACCGCAGCCCAGGAACCATCGGGCGAAATGTCCAAACCGTAGGGGCGAAGGCCTGCATAAACTTCCCGCTGCTCCAGCGTGACCGAGCGGCCGTCGATTGCAAGGAGGCTGACGCGGTTGTCACCGTCCCGGCTTACAAGCGCACGGCGCCCGTCCGGCGTAAAGGCAACGTGGGCCGGCCCGGCCTTTCCGCCCAGCTGTACCTTCCCGGCGACCTCGACCTTCTCGCCATCGATAGCGAGAACCGACACGGAACCTTCGGTACGGTTGGCGACGAGCGCGAGATTGCCGGCCCGATTGATGGAGATGCCCGACGCCCCGGCTCCGGTGTGCACGCTGCCAACGACGCGCGGTGCCGTCGCGCCACTTGGGTCGAGCGCGACAATGGACACCAGGTCGCAGGTAACAACCTTGGATGCGTCCGCCGGGTCGCGACGGGTGGAGGCGCTGACCAGCGCCATGCGGCCGCCAGGCGCAATGGCGATGGAGCTCGGCGGTCCTACCAGCGAAGTCGGCATCGCAACTTGCTGCGCCACACGCAGGCGGCCTTCGGACAGCTCGATGACGGCCAGAGAATCGTCAGCTTGCCTGACAACTGGCTTGCCATCGGTCAGACCTGCGCGACCGTCCTGCACCGAGAGGTAGTACGAGCGCTGCTTCGGCGCGGACGGTGTGTTCGCGCAAGCAGCCAGAGCAGCGAACGCGGCGACCACCAGGAAGTAGCGCAGGGACAGCATCGAGACGTTGGACATGTTCGTCGCCCTCGCGTTATTCGATGCTAGCGCCCGACAGCTTGACGAGCTTGCCCCACCTGTCGATTTCCGAGTCCACAATTTTCTTGAACTCAGCCGGCGTGTTACTAGTGGGGGTCGAACCTTGGTCCGCCAGCGTCTTACGCATCGCCGGGTCTTGCATTACCTTCGCAATGCCAGCTGCCAATTTCTCGATAATCGGGCGGGGCGTGGCTGCCGGGGCAAACACACCGTTCCACAACGTTACCTCGAAGCCCGGCAGGGATTCGCTCACTGCGGGGACGTTGGGCAGGCGCGCCGAACGGCTCTTTGTCGTCACGCCCAGCGCTCGCAGCTTTCCACTGTCGACGAACGGCAAGATTTCCACCATGGGCGCAAACACTGCCTGGATTTGGCCACCAATCACGTCTGCATTAGCAGGTGCGCCGCCCTTGTACGGCACGTGGAGCATATCGCCGTGGGTCATGCTATTAAACAGAGCGCCCGAGAGATGAGATGCCGTACCGTTCCCGGCCGAGCCATAGGTAATGGGGGACTTTTTGTTCTTCACGTAGGCGATAAACTCCGGCAGAGTCTTCGCCGGCACTGCGTTGTTAACCACGAGCACATTCGGAATCAGGGCCACTTGAGAAATGGGGGCCAAGTCCTTCCGGAGGTCGAACCCCATGTTCTTGTACAGCGTCACGTTGCTGGCAATCGTGCTCGTCGCCATTAGCAGCGTGTAGCCATCTGGGACAGATTTCGCGACGTAGGCAGCGCCGATGTTGCCGCCGGCACCCGCACGGTTTTCCACGATAATCTGCTGCTTGATTTCCTTGCCAAGCTTCTCGGCAAGCAAGCGTGCAGTCGAATCGGTGCTACCGCCTGCTGCAAGCGGCACCACTAGCGTGATGGGCTTCTGCGATGGCCAGTCAGCGGCATTGACTGTGAGGCTTGCAATCGCCGCGCAGGCGGCAACAGCGACGTGGAAGTAACGTCGGGACATGGTTGTCTCCATTGGTGGTTTTCTTTGCGAATGCGCTGTGGGTCAGCGCATCCTGCTAGCCCATCGCTTGTTATGGGGATATTCGCGATGGTGCTTAAACTGCTCGGGTTCGGACTGCTCCTACGCGCGTTCGCTCGTCACCGACACGGTGCCAGCGTCGGCATCGAGTTCGATGAAATCGCCGGTGGCAATTGCCGTCGTCGGGTTCTGGTCCAGACCTGCGACGACAGGAATGTTTCCGATAATCGCGCCAATCGTGGTGATGGGTTCCGGGTCCACCTGAATGAAGGCCACTGGGGCGGTACCACGCGATACCATGTCGTAAATCTTGTACGAGCCGCCAGTGGAGCCCTTCCCGGTGCGAAACACGAGAACCTTGCCGGCGATATTCACGCCCTCGAGTTCGTGTCCTGGTTCGGTCACGATGCCGGTCATGTTGTCGACACCGCCGTTGAAGCTGATGGCTTCGCTCGTTACTACCGCTTCACCCTTGGCCTTTCCGGTGACAATCTTGCGGCCCTTCAGTACGAATTGAGTGGTCGTCATGATGCTTACCTCCAGACGCCGGCAATCGCGGCGTTCATTACCCGTTGCAGATTCCCGTAGTGCGTGGGAAGACCAAATTGGCCCGGCGCATAGAACGCCATCTTTGCGGAGTTGGTGGTAAGGGTCTTGTAGCCTTTCGTCGGCGCAATCACGCGGCTGCGAGCCAGGAACGGGCAGGTTTCGCGCACCACAACACCACCCGCATCTTCGATGGTTTTGATGTAGCCCATGCGCTCCGCCATCGCGTACATCGCGCCTGCCGTGGTGACCCATAGCGTGATGTCCTTGTGGACCTTTTTGCCTTCCAGCGCTTCCGCGACTTCACGGATTTCCTGGACGGAGGCATTCGGGCAGCCGACGAGAATCCAGTCCACATGGTCGGACGGTTCCTTGTTCAGTGCGGCTTCTGCCTGCTCCTTCTCGGCCTGGCCAAACACCAGCACCTTCTCGGGTTGGCCGCCACCAAACGCTTCCTCGAGCGTCGGAGCTTCCGGGGTCACGCCCACAGCGTGGAACATGCTCACCGCGCCCGATGCAGCCAGCGCAGCGCTCAGGGCCTTGAGTTCTTCCAGGGTCGGCGTCGTCGGGACGCCGGTGAAGACCGGGGTGTCCTGGCCAGCAATCTTGCCGGCGAAGTAGCCAAGCGTGCCGAAGTCGGTCATGTCGTTCAGCGGAGCCTCGACCTTGATGAGGAACTTGCCGTAACGGTTTTCCTTCAGGTGGAAGCCGTATTCGGGCGTCCGGCCGGTCAGCGCCGATGCGAGACCGCTCGGGCCACCTTCGCGATTGGTTCGCGCACCGCAAACGGAGTTGGCGAAGACCACGGCGGAAGATTCCCCCCAGGCCATGTGTTCGCCGAAGCGCGGCGAGTTGCCGGTCAGGTACGGGATGCAGGTGTTGCAAGTGTTCGCGCCCATTCCAGCATAGGCGTCGGTGAGTCGCGTCTGCAGGGCGGCATCCGATTCGGGAATGCCGATGTCTTTCCACTGGGTCGGGTCGACAGCCGTAGGATTGGTCGTGACGCGGGTGATGAACGTACCGCCTTGCTTGCGGATGTCTTCGACGAAACGCGTTCCCGCCTCCTCAGCGACCAGCACGGAAGAGCCAGCCATATGCACGTTGTTGACCGGAAGGAGCCTTGCGGCTCCGAAGCTCTCGCCCAAGGCGACCAGGATTTCCATGGCCTTCTTGACGGCAGGGCCCTTATCCCCATTCAACATCTGGGTCTCTTCTTCAGTCAGTAACATACTGATGTCTCCATGTACAACCCTGACCGCGTGCCGCGGTATTTGGGCTAGGAAAGTCCAGGCTTTCCGCGCTTGAAATCAATCACGTGCAGCTCCGAGGCATCGCCACTTGAAGGCAGACATCGTCTGCGCAGGTGGCAGGTTGCTGTGGGGAAGCACTGTTTCTGTTCTGGGTCACCGTTGCGGGCAACCTTGATGTGGATGTATTTTGGTACTCGATTCGCGCCAAAAAAAGCGATAAATTGGAATAGTTATATATTCCTTACGGCAATGTGTGTGGACACGGAGAAACAGGAAGAATGACGTTCAAGCAACTCGAAGCCATCTACTGGGTCGTGCATTTGGGCGGCTTCGCACAGGCCGCAAACAAGATGCACACCACGCAGTCGGCCATTTCCAAGCGCATCCAGGAGCTGGAGGCGTTGTTCGACACGCCGCTGTTCGACCGGTCAATGCGCTCAGCACGGCTGACCGAGAAAGGCGAGGAGATGTACCTGCTCGCTAAGCGACTGCTGGAGCAACGGGACGCTGCCGTCGAGCAATTCCAGCGTCCCGAGGTCCTTGAGCGCCATATCCGGATTGGCGTCACGGAGCTGACGGCTATGACATGGCTGCCCCGGCTGGTGAGTGCCATTCAGACGAAGTATCCGAAAGTGGTGATTGAGCCTCACGTTGACGTCAGCGTGATGCTGCGCGACAAGTTGCTTGCTGATGAGGTGGACTTGATGATTGCGCCTGAGGTGTTCGACGACCAGCGCTTCGTGTCCACTCGGGTCGGCGCGGTCGAGAACGCATGGATGTGCAAACCAGGCCTGGTGCAACGTCGACGTCGTCATCGCATGCACGAACTGGCAGACCAGCGACTGCTGGCGCAGGATGACCGGTCCGGTACCGGCCAGCTCTACAACAAATGGCTTCGCGCCCAAGGGGTGCAGGCCGAGAACGCTTTGTACAGTAACAGCGTCCTCGCAATCATCGGGCTGACTGTCTCCGGTATGGGCATCAGCTATCTGCCCAAGAAATGCCTCGCACCTATGGTGGAGGCAGGCGCCCTCGAAGTTCTTCAGGTTACCCCCGCCTTGCCTCCAGCGAACTACGCCGCCATCTGTAAGGCCGACAGGAAGAGCATCCTGATTTCTTCCATCATCGCGCTGGCACAGGAGACATGCGATTTCAGCTTGATGTTCCAGACTGAGTGAGGCGTCTGCTCATCTGGCCTTTTGACGCCTGGTCTGCCGGTGCTTCGCTTCGAAGTCGCAGCATTGGCGCGCGATGTCCGCCACAGCGTAGCCCAATCCCGCCTGATGCTGCTTCAAAAACACGGCATAGTACGTGAGACTCGGAGCCACCGGGTCCGTGTGAACGACCTGTATGCGCCGCTCGCGAATCTCGTGGTTGAACAAGCGCAATGGGACACAACTCACGCCTACACCTGCCTCAACGAGGCCGGCCAGGGCCACTAGGCTGTTGCTGCCATTGATACGCTGAGGTTCAACGCCGGCTTGGGCGAACTGGGTATCGCAGAGCATACGTGCGCCGGACCCCTTGTCCTGCTGGATTAAAGGTAGCTCCGATAACTGCTGGAGTGAGTACACCTTCGTGGCATCGAAAGCACCTGACGGCGCCACCCAGCCGAACTCAACTGAGCCTAAGCGTACTGACGCCAACTTCGAATCATTAAAGGGCTCGATAATCACAGCAATATCGAGACGTCCGTCCATTACCTTGTCATGCAACGACGCAGACAAGTCCACGTCGGGCTGCAACGTGACCTGCGGATAGATGCTTTTGAGCTTGCGCACGAGCGCGGGGAACCAGGTGAGCGCCACCATCTCCGTGATGCCGATATGGAGCGTACGTGCGACGTGCTTTGCGGACGCCTTCACCTCTTCCAAGCGGACCGTAGCAGCCAAGAAACCCTCACACAACGCTAGCAACTCCTGACCTTTCGGCGTCAATGCTGACTTGCGCCCAGACATCTCAAAAAGCGGTAGCCCTGCAACGCGCTCCAGTTCCTGCAGCCGTTTGGTTGCAGCAGACTGGGTGACGTGCAGCTTGAACGCTGCACGCTGCACCGTTCCGAGCTTGGCCGTCCAGTAGAACGCCTCGACTTGCTTAATGGTAATCAAGAGGCGGACCCTCCCGTGGCCGTTTCGCGCGCCCCGTTGAAGACCTGGTACGAGCCCTCAAAATCGCAAGTCTTCCGAGCGATAGCAACGATGTTCCGCAAGAACGGGGTAGCGACGTCGGAACGAATCATCGTGACGTAGCGCAAGGGAGGCATCCGCGGAGTAACGTCCAGCGCGACAAGCTGCCCCGACTCGACAAGGTTTGCGATGACAGACAGGGGTAGATAGGTAATGCCCTGTCCCGCCGCCGCGAGCCCAACCAAAGCGATGACGCTGTTGCAGGTGATGGTCATCCGCGGCAATGCGGCGGACTTGCGCAACCACTCACCGATTAAGACACCGGACCCGGACAGCTCGCCCTGCGTCAGAATCGTGTACTCGCAGAGCTCCGGGAGAGACAGCTTCGCGTTCGGGGATACCAGGATTGGGCTGCAATACCACTCATTTTGTACGTCTGCCAAGGTGTCCTTGACATAGCCCGACGCACCGAATGCATCGGGAAGAATGGCCATGTCGATATGACCCGCCTGGAGCCGGTCACGAAGGTGGGCGCTGTGGTCTACCTCCGGTTCAATAACGACCTGCGGATACTCGGCTCGAATTGCCTCCAGCAACCGTGGCAACCAGGTAAGGGCAGTGAGCTCGGTGACACCGAGCCGAAGCTTCCGAACAAGTATCTCCTTGCTGACGATTCGCTCAAGCAGCACGTCGCGCTGGCGCAGGACAGCCTTGGCTCGACTGAGCACTTCCGTACCCTCAACCGACAGCCGCGCCGAGCGCCCCTCCCGGTCCAACAAGGGGAATCCGAACCCCTCCTCAAACTCCCGGATTTGGCGCGACACCGCCGAGTGGACCACGCCGAGCCGGCGCGCCGCAGCGTCAACCGACCCGCATTCCGCAAACGCCACAAGGGCTTCCAGCTGCTTGATGGTCGTCATTACCTAAGGGCTAACCCCGTCGATTCGTCTCAATTTGGAATTAATCATACTCCGAAAATGTCTCTTTAACTAATCAAATCCGTCTGCAAGAATTCGTGCAACGGTGAGCCAACAAGGCGCTCACCGCTGGGAAATAACACCTGCCCTTCCCAAGGCACCCCCACTTGGAGAGACCCCATGAAGTCCATCGTCAAAGCAAGCTTCGCTGCACTGGCTTGTGCCGTAGCCGTGGTCGGAACTGCCCACGCCGACCAACTGGCGGATATCAAAGCACGAGGCACGCTGGTCTGTGGCGTGCTCAGCAATCTTGAGCCCTTTGGCTTTCAGGACCCGAATACGCGCGAGCTGGCCGGCTATGACGTCGACTTCTGCAAGGCCATCGCAAAGTCCCTCGGCGTGAAGCCCGAACTGAAGGCTGTTTCGCTCGAAGCACGCATTCCTGAACTGAGCCAGGGCCGCGTGGACATCCTTGCAGCTGTGCTTGGATACACCCCGGCCCGTGCCGAACAGATTGCCTTCTCCGAGGCCTACTTCGTCAGCGAACACCGGCTGGCGGTGAAGACCACCGGCCCATTCAACCAACGTGATGACTTGGCCGGCAAACGCATCAGCACCATCAAGGGAGCGAGCTCGGCTCTCTTCGTCCAGAAGGTGCTCCCGTCGGCACAACTGGTCAGCTACGACGATGCCCCGTCGGCGTTCATGGCACTCGTGCAAGGCAAGGTGGATGGCTTCGGCCTGTCGGAGTCGATGTTGCGCCGCTTCGTCGCGAAGCTCGGCCCGAGCGGCAACATCAAGGTTATCTCGCCATCCATCGGCCGCGAGGACTGGGGCCTGGGTATCAAGAAGGGTGAGCCCGCCCTGGAGAAGGCTGTGAATGCGGCTCTCGACGACATGGAAAAGGCCGGCGAGGCACACCAAATCTTCGACAAGTGGCTCGGCGAGAAGACGCTGTTCCAGATGAAGCGCGAGTTCCGCATCCAGCCCATCAAGGGCTAAGGCATCGGCGGGGGCCTGGCTAAGCGCCATGGCCCCAGCGTAGGAGCGAATTATGTTCTCCCATCTGAATTTCTCCGCAATCGTCGCCGCACCATACGGCGAGCAGCTGCTCAAGGGCCTGGAACTCACCGCCTGGCTTACTGCTTCAAGCTGGATTCTTGCCTTCGTACTTGGCACCGTCCTCGCCACCGTGCGCGTATCCGGTAGCGCCATCGCCGAGCGGTTTGTCGCTTGCTACGTCGCCTACCACCAGAACGTGCCCATGCTTGTTCACATCCTGCTCTGGTACTTCGGTATCCCAACGATACTGCCCGAGTCGGTCCAGACATGGGCAAACGCAAATGGCGGGGAGATGATTTTCGCCAGCATTGCAATCGGTCTGTGCATGGCGGCCTATTTCTCCGAAGACATCCGCAGCGGCCTTCGTTCAATCCCCGTCGGGCAGCACGAAGCATCGCGCTCGCTCGGTCTGAGCTACATCGGGTCGATGCGGTACGTGATTCTTCCGCAGGCCTTCCGCATAGCGTTGCCACCTTTCATTAACCACACGGTGCTTCTGTTCAAGAACACCAGCCTGGCCATGGCGGTGGGTGCAGCCGAACTGACCTACGCGGTGCGGGAAGTCGAGAACCACACCTTCCGCACGTTCGAGGCCTACATGCTCGCTACAGCTTTCTACCTAACGATATCCCTGGGATTGATGGCCATCGGCGCAGCAACCGCACAGCGCACGCGCATTCCGGCGAGGTAAGCATGTTCGACATCATTCGCGACAACTGGCAGCTACTGTTGCTTGGCCAGTATCCCAACGGCCCAGTAGGTGGCCTGGTCCTGACCCTGCTGCTGTCCATTGCAGGACTAATACTGGCCTTCCCTGCGAGCATTTTGCTCGCCTTGGCACGGCTTTCCCCGTGGAAGGCCTTCCGTATCCCGGCAACCATCATCGTCTACGTGGTCCGCGGCGTGCCGCTGGTCATGCTGATTTTCTGGAGCTACTTCCTCGTTCCACTCCTTGTCGGACATAGCGTCTCGGGTGTCACCACGTTGCTGTGCACGCTGGTCATCTATGAAGCCTCCTACATCTCGGAAGTCGTTCGAGCAGGCATTGAGGCATTGCCCCGCGGTCAAACCGAAGCGGCTCGAGCACTCGGACTGAGCTACGTGCAGACCATGACGAAGGTCATCCTACCGCAGGCGCTCTACAACATGATTCCCAGCATCGTCAGCCAGTTCGTCTCGACCATCAAGGAAACGTCCCTCGGCTATGTCATCAGCGTCCAGGAGCTCACCTACTCCGCCAATCAGGTCAACACCAATCTTCTGACACGGCCGTTCGAGGTCTTCCTCATCCTGGCCCTGACCTATTTCACTGTCTGCTTCTGCCTCACCCAGCTTGCGCACGCCCTTGAACGTCGTGTCACCCGCAAGAGGACCAGGAGTACCGCAAGCACACGGAGCTATGCAAATGATTCAGTTCTCCAAAGTCAATAAGTGGTACGGCGACTACCACGCCCTGGTCGACGTCTCCGCACAAATCGAACGTGGGCAAGTCGTCGTCATTTGTGGACCGTCTGGCTCCGGGAAATCCACACTCATCCGTACCATCAATCGGTTGGAAGAGATTCAGCAGGGAACCATCCACTTGGCCAACGAAGACATCCACTCGTCGTCGCTGAATCTGAACAAGTTCCGCAGCCACGTCGGATTCGTCTTCCAGCAGTTCAACCTGTTCCCTCACCTATCCGCGCTTGACAACGTGTGCCTCGCGCCTGTGAAGGTTGCCGGCAAGAGCA
The DNA here is from genome assembly GCF_058782875.1 of Cupriavidus sp. FW305-F7. Classification (NCBI taxonomy): domain Bacteria; kingdom Pseudomonadati; phylum Pseudomonadota; class Betaproteobacteria; order Burkholderiales; family Burkholderiaceae; genus Cupriavidus; species Cupriavidus sp. FW305-F7. Next base: position 35,191 of record NZ_JBYSYC010000057.1, read on the forward strand.
AGGCCGAAGCGCGCGAGAAGTCAATGTCGCTGCTGGAACGTGTCGGACTTGCGCATAAGGCAGAAGCCTATCCGCAGCAGCTCTCCGGTGGGCAGCAACAGCGCATCGCCATTGCAAGAGCCTTGGCGATGGACCCGCCGGTCATGCTCTTTGACGAGCCTACCAGCGCGCTCGACCCGGAGATGGTGGGCGAAGTCCTGAACGTGATGAAGTCGCTCGCAAAGGACGGTATGACCATGGTCTGCGTCACGCACGAGATGAACTTCGCTCGCGAAGTGGCCGACCGTGTCTGGTTTATGGACAAGGGCGCGATTCTGGAGGAAGCCTCGCCCGTCGATTTTTTTGCATCGCCCCAGCATCCGCGTGCGCGCGCCTTCTTGTCGGACCTGCGCTCGCACTGAAGTCGCCAACTGCCAAAATCAAGGATTCACGATGTCCCAATCCATCGTCAGCAGCCGCATGGCTCTGATTAAGCCCTCTCCCAGCGTCGCCGCGAAATCGATGGTTGACGATATGCGCGCCCAGGGACATGACATTCTGGACTTCACTATCGGCGAGCCGGACCTGCCGACACCTGCCCACATTGGCCAGGCCGCTAACGACGCCATCGCCCGAGGCGAAACCAAGTACACCAACACGTTGGGAACCCTGGCGCTGCGCAAGGCGATTTCGGCGAAGCTGAAGCGTTCCATGAAGCTGGACTATGCTCCCGACGAGGTTGTTGTCGGCTGCGGGGCCAAGCAAGTCATCTTCAGCGCCCTGACGGCCTCGTTGGAGGAAGGTGACGAGGTCATCATCAGTGCACCCCACTGGGTCTCTTACCCGGACATGGTTGTGCTGAATGGCGGCAAGCCCATAATTGTCACGTGCGGACCGAATGTTGGATTCAAGCTTACGGCGTCCGCGCTCGAGGCTGCCATCACGCCTCGCACTCGCTGGCTAATCCTGAACAGTCCGAACAATCCGACGGGCGCTGTTTATACGGAGGCCGAGCTGCAAGAGCTCTGTGGAGTGCTCGAGCGGCATCCGCATGTCTGGGTGATGAGCGATGAAATTTACGAACCGTTTGTGTACGACGGTGGAAGCGCTCTCTCTCCGATTGCGCTAATGCCTTCGCTTAAGCAACGCTCCCTGCTGATTAACGGCATGTCGAAGGCCTACGCCATGACAGGATGGCGGGTCGGGTACGGCGCCGGCCCGCGAGAGCTCGTCAAGGCCATCAGCACCCTTTTTTCGCAGAGCTCGACGTGTACCAGCTCCGTGTCGCAGGCTGCTGCCGTGGCAGCGTTGGAAAGCGACCAGGCTTGCGTCGACGAGATGGTAAGCATCTTCGAGAAGCGCCGCGACCACATGGCAGCCTTGCTGAACGAGATTCCGGGCATCGCCTGCACGCCTTCAGCAGGGGCATTCTACCTGTACGTGTCGGTGAGTGGCCTCATCGGAAAGCAGACGGATACCGGCAAATTCCTCGAATCCGACCTGGACGTCGTGATGTTCTTCCTGAGCAAAGCAGGGGTAGCGGCGCTTGACGGCGCTGCATATGGTCTGTCGCCCTACTTGCGCTTCTCGTTCGCGAGTTCCCTGGAAGCTATTGAGGAAGGCTGTGACCGGCTAAAGAAGGCCGTGGCAACACTCCGATAGAGGTATGCGCCGTGCGCCGCATACACGCAGGCGCACGGCGAACGTCGCGAGGAAGTGCCCCGCGACTGGTACAGGGCATTTGCCTCTGGTTCATAGCATTTACCTCCCGACGGTGCAGGCTCCTCAGAGAGTACCGTCCATCGACAGCGCGACTGCTCGCATTCCATACCGCCTAATGGGGCGTTCCAGAATATCAGTTTGACGGTGCATGGTTGAGAAGGCATCTTACCGATATGGCACTGACGATAGAGTTGCCTCCGGAACGCCTGTCGTGCTTACGCAGTCGACAGGTAGTTTTCTTCCCGACTAGGAACGAATATGAATGCTTCCATTCCCACAAGCCTGCGCTCGCTCCTCTTCGTTCCTTCAGATAGCGAAAGGAAGCTTGAGGCATCATTACGCTCGGACGCAGATGCGCTCATTTTCGACCTTGAGGACGCAGTCCCGGAAGAGCGCAAAGGTGACGCCAGAAGGCTGCTCGCCCAGTTCCTTGAAACCCATCGAGGCTCAATGTCACCATTAGCTTGCATCCGTATCAACGGGCTATCTACTGCACACCTATTGGATGACCTTGCAGCCATAATTCCCCATCGACCGGACGCAATCGTCCTGCCAAAATGCCGCAATGCAGATGATGTACATCGGCTCAGTGACTTTCTCTCCGCCTACGAGCACGCATTGCTTGGCAGTACGCAGCAGACTGGAATTATCGCCATGGCCACGGAGACATCGGAGGGGGTATTCGGTCTTGCCTCCTACCGAAATGCACCGATGCGTCTGCGCGCGCTCATGTGGGGTGTCGATGACCTTGCCGCTGACCTAGGTGCCTTTTCCTCGCATGCTGGACGCGAGTTGACTTCGCCCTTTTCGGTCGCACGCACCATGTGCCTGCTTGCTGCAGCGCAGGCTGGCGTTGACGCGATTGACGCCGTGAGCACGAAGCTTGGCGACGAAGCGGAGATAGAAGACGAGGCTGCGCGAGCACGTCGCGATGGCTTTGCTGCCAAGGCCGCCGGGCACCCCTCGCATATAGCCGCCATCAATCGTGCCTTTCTTCCTAAAGAAGAAGAGGTAGCCTGGGCACGGAAGGTGGTGGCGGCATTCTCTAGTGTGGGGGCCTCAGGCGTTGTACGGCTTGGAGATACCATGATTGACCGCCCTCATCTCCGCTTGGCTCACAGAATACTTTGCCAAATCGACGGCGAAGATTGACTCCTCAAACCCAATGAGGAGCGAGGCCAACTCGCACCTCGAAGGGGTCGCGGTGAAGCAATGCACTGAGCGCTGTCGAGAATATCCATCCGGAGTTCGGCGTCCTCCTGCGAGCGCCTTCTCGGCCCACGAGCGGTAGCCAGCACAATGTTGAACACCGATGACGATGGAATGGGAGCGTTCCCGGATGCGGCCAATGTGGCGGTCGTACGTCCCAGGCGTTTTGGCGTTGTCCCTATACCCAGGTTACCTGAACTCTCGTGGCCGAATCGATTCGACAGGGGCACTCGGCCATCCAGCAGTTCTGCGAGCCACTGCGAGCTTGGCCGACATCAACAGGCGACCTGTCGGGTCGGCTGTATGGCTTGAGCGATGGGTAAGAACAGCTCATACCATCACTCCGACCAGTTCCCGGAAGGTGGCATTCTCCAGACCACACCAGCTTCCCTGCTCGGCGAGCCGTAGGCACAAGGCGTAGGCACGGGGCATTGGGACTCGTCCGTGGTGTAACGACGGGTTTCCGAGGTCGCGTATTGCGAGGAAAAAAGGGGGAGGTCTCACGACCCCCCATAGTCCACCAAACTTCCGAAACGTCTATGCCTGGTGGGGAGACACCAACTGTCTGCAGCTAGAGCCTTCTTAGCCCAGTGTTCGCTTCAACCTCTCCTGTCCCATCGAGGTAGCCGTGCTTCGCGAGGTCCGGCATCAATGCCGAGGCGAGGAATGTGATTGCTGACAGCGCCGCAACATAGTAGAAAAAAGACGACTCCACGTGTGCGGCGCGCATTGCGAGGGCGGCGTATTCCGCTGTACCACCAAACAATGCATTGGCAAGAGCGTAAGGCAGGCCGACACCAAGCGCACGAACAGTAGCCGGGAACAGGTCAGCCTTCACCAGCCCCGCAATCGGCGTGTAGAAGGATGCAATGAGCAAGCCCGACACAACCAGTCCGAACGCTGCGTACGGGCTCGTCACTGACTTCAGCGCTAAGAGAATCGGCACCACCAGCAATGCGGCCAGCCCAGAGAAAAGCAGCATGTGAGTCTTGATTCCGAGCTTGTCCGCCACCAGACCGAAGATTGGTTGGCACAACATGAAGCAGATGAGCGATGCGGTCATGACTACGCTTACCACCTCGGGACTCATTCCAGCCGACACAACCAGGAACTTCTGCATGTAGGTAGTGAACGTGTAGAAGTAGAGCGAACCGCCCGCAGTGAAAGCGAGAACGAGAAGGACCGCCCGCTTGTGATGGAGCAGGCCAGAGATGGAGCCGGCCTCTTTGCTTTTCATGTCGTGCTTGGAAAGGGTCTCTACCATCGCCCTACGCAAATACACAACGACGACGGAGCTGACAGCACCTATGAAGAAGGGAATGCGCCATCCCCACGCCTTCAGTTCGACGTTGGACAGTGTGTGCTGCAGAATCACGACCGTGAGCAGGGCAAGCAGCTGGCCTGCAATGATGGTGAAGTACTGAAACGAGCCGAACAGGCCCCGGCGTCCTGCAACCGAAGCCTCACTCAGATAAGTCGCACCGGTGCCATACTCCGCACCTACGGACAGACCTTGAATAAGCCGTGCAACCACCAGGAGAACTGGCGCTGCGACACCAATAGCTTCGTAGCTCGGCAGAACCGCAATCATCAATGAGCCGAAGCACATCATGAAGACTGAAATAATCATAGAGATCTTCCGGCCTCGCGTGTCCGCAATCCAGCCGAAAAGCCAGCCCCCGAGCGGCCGCATGAAGAAACCTACGGCGAACACCCCTGCAGTCGCCAAAAGCTGACTCAACTGATCCCCGGAGGGAAAGAATGCCGACGCGAAGTAAATCGATGTGTAGGCGTAAATGAAGAAATCGAACCACTCCACGAGATTGCCAGAGCAGGCACCAATAATTCCTTTGACTCGGCTTGAAAGTGAAGTGTAAGGGGAAAGCGGGGCCCCGACGGCCGTCGTTTGGCCGACCTCTTTGTGCAACATCCTTGTCTCCTGGAATGCGTGGCAGGGAAGCCATCGCACCTTTGCTCCGTAGCGTTCCGTGCCTGAGTAGCACTTTTCTTCTTCGACGCTAGAGCGTTTGCGTATCACTTCAATGCTACTCGTTCGACCAGCTCACGATGAAATAGCATTTTCTGATGCTCGTATCGAGAAATTGCATACCACCTGACGGATTGCATACGGCGCCCGGAGTGCAGCGAATGACCTCGTGACACCAGCATTTCGGCTGGAAATTTGCTCCTATGGGCTTCTGGGACCCACGCCACCCAACCAAGAGGGCGTCAACAAGCGATAAATGGTTATTCTCGCAGTGCTCCTAGCTGAGAAAGGCGACCCGCCCTACCGCGGGGCGAAATGGGTTAAAGAAACGCGTTGAATTAGAAGGAACGCGGCATACCCAGGATGTGCTCGCCGACGTAGGACAGAATCAGGTTCGTCGAAATCGGGGCCACCTGGTACAGACGGGTTTCCCGGAACTTGCGCTCGACATCATACTCAGCTGCGAAACCAAAGCCGCCATGGTATTGCAGGCACGCGTTCGCCGCTTCCCAGGACGCGTCGGCAGCCAGCAGCTTCGCCATGTTGGCTTCGGCGCCGCAAGGCTGATGTGCGTCGAACAGCTTGGCGGCCTTAAAACGCATGAGGCTTGCCGCTTCCACGTTCACGAAGGCCTTGGCAATTGGGAACTGCACACCTTGGTTCTGGCCAATGGGCCTGCCGAAAACTACACGCTCGTTGACATACTTGGTCACCTTGTCGATGAACCAGTAACCGTCGCCGATACACTCGGCGGCAATCAGCGTGCGTTCGGCGTTGAGGCCGTCCAGGATGTACTTGAAGCCCTTGCCCTCCTCACCAATCAGGTTCTCCGCCGGAATCTCCAGGTTGTCGAAGAACAGTTCATTGGTCTCGTGATTGACCATGTTGATGATGGGCTGGACCGTCAGGCCCTTCCCAATGGCTTCACGCAGGTCGACCAGGAAGATGGACATGCCTTCCGACTTCTTCTGACACTCGGCCAGGGGCGTGGTCCGTGCCAGGAGAATCATCAGGTCCGAGTGCTGGACACGCGAAATCCAGACCTTCTGGCCATTGACGACATACTTGTCGCCCTTGCGCACCGCGGTGGTCTTGATTTTTGTCGTGTCAGTGCCGGTCGTCGGCTCCGTGACAGCCATGGACTGCAGGCGCAGTTCCCCGCTTGCAATCTTCGGCAGATACTGCTTCTTCTGCTCGGCCGACCCGTGACGCAGCAGCGTCCCCATGTTGTACATCTGGCCATGGCAGGCACCCGAATTGCCGCCGGCACGGTTGATTTCCTCCATGATGACCGACGCTTGCGTCAGGCCCAGGCCAGAGCCACCGTACTCCTCGGGAATCAGGGCAGCCAGCCAACCGGCTGCCGTCAGCGCATTGACGAACTCCTCCGGGTAACCACGCACCTCGTCAATCTTTCGAAAGTACTCCGATGAGAACTGACCGCACAAATCGCGGATGGCTTCACGGATTTCCTGGTGTTCATCAATTCTGTTCAGCACAGCATGTCTCCAAAATCTTGGGGTTAGTTCAGCTCAGCGGATGCGCTCATCGCAAGGGAACCGTCTTCGTGACGAATCCACAGCTCGACGGACTTGCCGTCCTCACTGCGCTTACCGCAGACAAAGATGCGCTGAGGCACGAATGTCGGCCGGACTCCCCGGAACGAGAAGCTCTTGACTTCCGCGTCCGGCAAGTTCTTGCGCACCAGTTCCAGCAAGAGCATCGCCTGCAGTGGACCGTGAACCACTAGGTCGGGGTAATGCTCGACCCCGCTCACGTACTCTTTGTCGTAGTGGATGCGATGGCCGTTGAAGGTCAGCGCGGAGAAGCGGAACAGCATGACGGGGTCAGGCACCACCTCCTGAACCCATTCTTCGCCCTGGGGCGCCGGAATAGCCTCCGGTGCGGGCGCGTTCGGAGATGCATTCTCCCGGTAGACGATGTCGTGTTCTTCGGTAACCGCCAATCCCTGAGAGCCGTAGTACTTGTGCTCCACGGTCACAAAGGCGAGCGTGCCGCTGCGTCCTGTCTTCGCACTGACATCCAAAATGGTAGATACCTTGGAAGCGGCATCGCCAACGCGGAGTGGCTGATGAAACCTCAGGCGGCCACCCGCCCACATGCGGCGTGGCAGCGGGACCGGAGGAAGAAAGCCGCCCCGACTCGCATGGCCGTCCGAACCAAGCTCGGATTGTCGGTGCAGCGGCAAGAAATAGAGCCAGTGCCAGAGCGGCGCTATGGCGTCACCGCGAACGGGCGCAGGGCCTTCGTAGTCCAGGGTCGCGGCCAGCGCCTTGACGGGATATGCGGTTACCTCATCCTGGCTTTCCGTGGTCTTTCCCACCCACTCTTTCAACTTCACAACGTCCATCACGTCTCTCTGGTCTGATTGCTTGGCCTCAACTATGCACTGGGTGCAAGCCGCTTCCAATTCGAAAGTTCGGAACGAGCCATTCGACCAGACAGAAAGCACGACCTTCCCGGATATCCGAATGCAGCATTCGGAAGAAATGGATTTACCGTGAACAAAAGTGCGGCCAGCATCTGGACATGACATAGCGTTGAGCAGCCCCTATGCAAGTCCAGATTCGTTCCCGCACCCGGATATCCCTTCATCGGCTCATTCCAGCCTTTCCGATGCGGATTACGTCATCCCGCGGGCAGAACACCCTCGTCACGCGCGGCTTTTCTCGCACACTTCGCGAAGGTCAAACCGTCAGCATTCCCGCCTTCGAGTCCCTCGACCTGCAGCTGGCAGGCAGCCTCTTTTACCCCAGCGCTTGCGTCCTCGTGCTCGACGACGCACGGATTGACATCGCGGACTCACGCTCCGGGTTGAAGTGGGATGGCGGCACCGCTCCCAAAATTGAGTATCTACGTGAGCTGATTTCCGGGACGGTGTTCCATCACCCGCAGCAGGAGTGGAATGCAAGAGTGATGGCCAGTGCCCTTCGCACGACCCCGGACAAGATTCGCGCCACCTTATTCAGGCAAGGGGCCGCCTTTACGCAACTGTGCCGCACACAACGATTGATGAGGGCGTTGTTCGAGTCCATCCAGTTCAACCTGTCTGTCTCCGACCTTAGGGAGCGAGTGGGCTGGTCGGACAGCCGAGACTTGGAGTCGTCGTTTTACGACTGGTTTGGTGTCTCTCTCCAGGCGGTTTCGCGTCTGCGAGAAGGCAGCCTCTAGATAATCAGCAAATCGGAGAACGTCGTGAAGAACACTATTGGCCGGGTCATTCCCTCGTGGGCAGGCGGATTTCGCCTGGTGCCATATGCCGGAATCAGCACTTACCCAGAAGTGCACCACCGCGTAGGCGCCAGTTTTCGCTCACTTAGCCGAGGCACGCCGAAGGTTCTTAGTTCGATACGTGAAAGTCTTGACGCTGCCTGCCTGCGCGACGGCTCGACCATCTCCTTTCAGCACCACCTTCGGAATGGAGATGCGGTGGCCAATGCCGTGTTGTGCGAGGCAGCAAACATGGGGCTGCGCGGACTGACGATTGCCGCCAGTTCTATCTTTCCCGTACACGCCCCGTGGGTCGCACTCATCGAAGCCGGGGTCATTAGCCGAATCTACACGGCCTACGCGTCTGGCCCGGTGGCCGACGCCATCGTTCGCGGCGCCCTCCCCAACCCAATCGTGATGCACACCCATGGCGGTCGCGCACGGCTCATCGAGTCTGGCGCGTTGCATATAGACGCCGCGTTCCTTGCCGCGCCTACTGCCGACCCCTATGGGAACCTGAACGGCGTACAAGGTCCTTCAGCGTGTGGCACCCTGGGATACGCTGAGACGGACGTTCGCTATGCGACGACCGTGATAGCAGTCACCGACAACTTGGTTCCCTATCCTGCGTGCCCTATTTCGATTAGCCAGGACGACGTCGACTATGTGGTGGCGGTTCCGTCCATTGGCGACCGGGGGATGATTGTCTCTGGAACAACGCGGCCCACCGGGGAATCAGTCGGGCTCGAAATCGCTGCTCAGGCGGCAAAAGTCATTGAAGCGGCAGGTCTCCTCGATGATAACTTCGGCTTTCAGACCGGAGCAGGCGGCATCTCGCTCGCCGTAGCAGCCGCCCTTCGCGAAATCATGGTCCGGCGAGGCGTAATAGGAAGCTTTGCCGCAGGCGGAATCACCGGCTATCTGGTAGACATGCTCGAGCAAGGCCTGTTTCGCAGCCTCCTGGATGTCCAGTGCTTTGACCTGCGAGCCGTCGACTCTTTCCGTGACAATCCGCGCCACCAAGCCATGTCGGCGTCGATGTACGCCAATCCTTGGAACAAAGGTGCCGTCGTTAACCGCCTGAGCACCATGATTCTCGGCGCAGCTGAAGTTGACCTAGATTTCAACGTCAACGTCACGACCGCCAACGACGGAAGAATCATTGGCGGTTCTGGTGGTCACAGCGATACGGCGGCTGGTGCCGAGCTGGCCATTGTGACGACGCGCCTACGCGCGGGTAACGTTCCAAAAATTGTCGAGCAGGTCCGTACTGTTACTACCCCCGGCGCGACAATCGACATTGTTGTCACCGAAGCTGGCATTTCCGTCAATCCCCGTCGAGGCGAGGTAAAGGAACGCCTCATCGCCGCCGGATTGCCCGTTGTGCCAATTGAGGAGCTGCATGCAAAGGCCAACCACGGCTTGGGCAAGGTGCGGACTCTAAACGGCTCGTCTGGTGAAGTGGTCGGTATCGTGGAGTATCGGGACGGCACCGTCCTTGATGTCATTGAAGGCGTCGAACACTAGCTGGCCGGTGGGCCGGCACCCATCGGTGCCGGCACCACGGTGCTTCTCGCTATTGCAGTTCGATAAGCAGTTGGCCAGCGCGAACCAGAGCCCCAGAGCCTGTCAGATTTCTTGTGTGTTGAGGTCATGAGACGATATCGAAAGAAACGCCCTTATGACCGAAACAACAA
>NZ_JBYSYC010000058.1:0-44007 GCF_058782875.1 Cupriavidus sp. FW305-F7
GCTGGTTTTCGTCTTGCGTGGCATACATGCTCCTTATCGACATGTTATGCCCTAAACACAAAATTTCTGACAGGTCCCCAGTCAAGACATTGTTGGTCAGCTTGTATTCGCCTCCCTTCCTTTCACGCTAGACGTTCGAGCGGCAAACACAAGCCATGAGGCCCGCTTTGCTTCGAACCGAAAAGTGCAGCACAAGACGCTGCGACCGGCGTAACCCAGCGCCGCCCCCTGGGGACAGCGCCGCGGCGGCAAACTGCATTGCATGAACGCCGGGCCGCGCGGGTGGCATCCGCTCCATCCCTTGCCATCGCCCTGCCCCAGCCGAAACATGGTTCAGGAAAGCACCGCTTGTAAGCCGGAGGTCAAAAAGCCAGGTCTCATACAGAATTAACAATTCGTCATCTTGCCAACGAGACAAGTTGCCTAAGCTGAGGCGAGCCGTCTGCAATTGGAGGAGGTCCTCATGCATTGCAATAACAAGCTTATCCCGTTGCTAGCCGGAACCGCGCTCTGCGCAGCCGTGACGGTCAGCCCCCCCAGCCAGGCGGCCACGCTGGTTTCCGGCCCCAGCCCATTTGCCGGATGCACCGTTGGCGGCGGCACCGGCATAAATTATTTGAATGCAGAGGTCGAACCTTATCTGGCCATCAATCCCGCCAACCCCACCAATTTCATTGGCGTGTGGCAGCAGGACCGCTGGTCGGATGGCGGCGCACGTGGTCTGGTTGCCGGTTCCTCCTTCGATGGCGGCAAGACCTGGACGCAGACGGCCCTGCCGTTCAGTGCCTGCGCCGGCGGGCTCGGTTACGAGCGCGCCTCCGACCCGTGGGTGTCGATCGGGCCCGACGGCACCGCCTATGCGATCTCGATTTCGTTCAACCGCTCCAACAACAGCAACGCGGTCGGCGCCGCGGTCTCGCGCGATGGCGGCAAGAGTTGGCAAAACCTAAGTGTCATCATTGCGGATAACGAACCCTCTTCGCAGTTCTTCAACGACAAGGAATCGGTGACGGCCAATCCGGTCACCCCTGGCGTTGCCTACGCCGTATGGGACCGTCTCGAGCAGCCGAATGCCAATCCGTATGCCAATTTGCACACCGCCGCCTTCCGCGGACCCGCGCTGTTCTCCAAGACTGTCGACGGCGGCCTGACCTGGAGCCCGCCGAAAGTGATCGTGAACACCCCGTCGCGGCAGCAGACCATTGGAAACCAGATCGTGGTCAACTCGCAGACCGGCACGCTCTACAACTTCTTCAACCTCATCAGGCCGCCCTTCAATATCACCGCGTCCAAGCTCGCGTTCGTCATGTCGACCGACGATGGCGCCACCTGGAGCAAGCCTAACGTCATCGCCGACATGCGCACGGTGGGGGTGACGGATCCCAATACCGGCGAAGCAGTGCGCACCGGGGACATCATTCCCGAGCCGGCCATCGACCCGGCAACCGGGCAACTCTACGTGGTGTGGCAGGATTCGCGCTTCAATGGCGGGCTGTACGATGAGATCGCCATGTCGACATCACGCGACGGCGGCCAGACCTGGAGCACTCCGATTCGCGTCAATACGCCTACCGGACGTCCCGCATTCACGCCGTCCGTGCGAGTCAATTCTGCCGGAATCGTTGCTGTTACCTACTACGATTTCCGCAACCTGGCCACCGGCAACACCACCACGCTGCCTACGGACTACTGGCTCACCACCTCGGGCAACGGGGGCGTTTCGTTCGGCGGCGAAGTCCATCTGGCCGGTCCCTTCGATATGAAGACGGCGCCGGCGGCATCGGGCTTCTTTGTCGGCGACTATGAAGGGTTGGCGACAATGGGAAATGCCTTTGTGCCCTTCTTTGTCCAGGCGAACTCAGGCAATACGGCGAATCGCACAGATGTGTTCGTGGTTGCTCCGTAACAGTAACCTGCATCATCGCTCCCTGCCTCTCCTGGCCGACGCCAGGTTAGGAGGAGGCGTGGTTGCAAGGATGGCTAGAAAGCTGGCGCTGTCAACTTGCTGGCAGTGCGCGGAATCTGAGGCAGGCTGGTACCACTGCACAGAAATCAGGGGCGCGAAGTACCGATCCCCATTTCTTCGAAGAGCTCGCGTCCCTTCACGATGCACTGCTGCTTAGCATCTTTAGATTTTTTGTACGCCCTTCTGCCGTCTTATGTCCCGTCAATCCACTGAAAGCTGTGCTTGCGCCTGCTGGCGGCTCCGGTTCACGCCGTTCTCCTGATTGCCATCATCGTATCGACGTCAATGACGCAAAAGTCGCGCTGGACCAATGCGCATACTCCTCACGGATATCGGAGCGATAAGGGCCCGGTGGCGAATCAGAATTCCCCATGTTTGCAAATTGCGTTTCCCCGCTTTAGCAGGGGGAGGCTTCCCACCGCGGAGGGAAGCTGTCAGGCTCGCCGATTGCGGCCCGCGCAATGCGGATTTGCGAACGCCGGAGCCGCCGATTGGGCTTGCGCGCCTTAGCACGGGTGCGGCTGCGCCAGGTTTTCATAGGACAGGATTTTTTTAGGGATGAATCAAGCGATCTTGCAATACCTGACCGAGCGCCACTGCTCCTCGCAATGGCGTGACGTGCTGACGGCGTTGGCCGAGGAACTCTCGGGGGTGATGGACCCGCCCAGCCTGCGCGCCTTCATGTGGCGCGTTGGCGTGCGGTTTGCCCAGCGGTTTGATCCGGGCAACTGCGCCACGCTGGCCGAACTCGAGCGGGCGCTTGCGCAGATCTGGCTGGACGTGGACTGGGGATGGGCCAGCATCGAGGATGCTGGCGGCGCGCTGGTGATCCGCCACTACTGCGCGCCGCTGCAGGCAGCGCTCGGCGAGTCATCCGGCAGCTGGTCGCCGGCATTCCTGGAAGGGGCCTACCAGCACTGGTTTCGCATGCTGGGTTCGTCCGACACCCTGAAGGTCAGCCAAAGTACGCCGATCGATGCTGCCGGGTGCCTGGAATTCCGGTTTGGCCGTTGAGGCGACGCGGGCCCGCCCTGCCGGGCCGGCCTCCCCAGCAACAGCACTCCTCTCCGTGAGTCAGAACCATGAGCCAGTTAGACGACCTGTCCCAGCTGTTCCAGCGCTTTGGCGGCAAGCCGGAAGCCTATAAAGAGATCGTGCGCGAGGACGCCGCGGCGCAAGCGCGCGAGCGTTGGCCGCTGCTGTCGGCGGTGCGGGTGGACGGCGCCGGCCTCGTGCCGCCGGTGCATAGCGCTGGACAGCCTGCGGCGGCACCCGTTGCGCCCGTAGCGTCGCCGGCCATGACGGCCGCGGGAAAGCCGATGGCAAACCCGGTCGAGGCGCCCGCGATGGCGCCGCGCTTTCGCACGCCCGAAGGCATGCCGCCGGCGCCGCAGACGCTGGCCCAGGCTGTCCCGGCGGTGCCGCCCGCTTCAGGTCCCGCATCTGGCCACGCATCCGGTCTCACTCCTGCTGCCGAGCCTGCAGCATCCTCCTGCCCCGCCGCCATCTGGACGCCCACACCCGAGCCCGCCGAGCTGGAGCGGGCAAGCCCGATCCAGCCTGCCCAGCCGGTCGCTGCCGGCACCGAACTGTCGCGCGTATTCGCGCGGCTCGAAGGCCGCCCGCAGCCGGCTCCGGCCAGCGAGCGAGTGCCCGCCCGCCGTTCCTTCCTCGATCGGCTGAATCGCTCGTGAAAATCATTGCAGTCGTCTCGGCCAAGGGCGGTGTGGGCAAGACCACGCTGTCGGCCAACCTCGCCGAAGCCCTGACCAAGGCCGGCGAGCACGTCCTCGCCGTCGACCTTGACCCGCAGAATGCACTGCGCCTGCATTTCGGCATGCCGCCGCACGAGGTGTCGGGCCACGCGCGCGCCACGCTGGCAGGCGAGGCCTGGCAGCAGAGCATGTACCGCGGCCGCTCTCGCGTGGTGCTGATGCCGTTCGGCGCGCTCAACGAAGCGGACCGCTCCGCCTTCGAGGCCCATCTCGTCACCCATCCTGGCTGGCTGCGCACGCAGCTCGGCACGCTGGGCCTGGGGCGCGACGACGTGGTGGTCATCGATACGCCGCCGGGCCCTTCGCCCTACATGCGGCAGGCGCTGTCATGCGCGCAGCTTTGCGTGATGGTTTCGCTGCCGGACGCCGCCTCGTACGCCACCATGCCTCTGATGGAAGACCTGATCCGCACCTATTGCGAAGGCCGTCCCGATTACCTAGGCCACGTGCTGGTCATCAACCAGGTGGACGTGAGCCGCCAGCTTGGCAAGGACGTGGTGCAAGTGCTGCGCGCCCAGCTCGGCGAGCGCGTGCTGGGGGTGATCCACCAGGACCAGGCCGTGGCCGAGGCGCTTGCCTACGACCGCAGCGTGCTCGAGTACAACCCACATAGCCAGGCCACGCACGACCTGCAGCGCTGCGCCGCGTGGCTGCGCCGCGTCATGGCGGCCCATGGAGAAGCCGCGTGAAGCCAGACCAGTCCATGCGCTCCCCCAACGCGTTGTCGGCGGCCTTGCAGCGGTTCGGCAATGGCTTCGTGGAACTGCCGCTGTGGAACCGCAGGCCGGTACGCACCCTGGCGCTGGTGCTGGCGCTGTTCATGTTTGCGCTGGTGGTCACGGTGCCGCTGGAATTCTGGCAGCAAGTCGGCTTTGTCACGGCCTGCATCGTTCTGGCCATGTGGCTTAACCGGGTCAAGGGCCATCTCGCCACCCTGATGATGGTGGTGCTGTCGGTCGCGGTGTCCAGCCGCTATATGTACTGGCGGCTGACGGAGACGATAAGCCTGGGCAATTGGGTCGACGCGGCGTTCGGCATCGGCCTGGTGCTGGCCGAGCTGTATGCCTTCGTGGTCCTCCTGCTCGGCTACTTCCAGACGGCCTGGCCGCTGAAGCGCCGTCCGGTGCCGATGCCCGCGGACAGCGCCACCTGGCCCACCGTCGACATCTTCATCCCCACCTACAACGAGCCGCTGTCGGTGGTGAAGCCCACGGTGTTCGCCGCCATGTCGATGGACTGGCCGCGCGACAAGATCAACGTCTACGTGCTCGACGATGGCCGCCGCGAGGAGTTCCGCGCGTTCTGCGAGAAGGTGGGCGTCACCCACGTGACGCGCAACCACAACCGCCACGCCAAGGCCGGCAATATCAACGAGGCGCTCAAGAACACCCACGGCGAGTACGTGGCGATCTTCGACTGCGACCACATTCCCACGCGCTCTTTCCTGCAGATCTGCATGGGCTGGTTCATCAAGGACCGCAAGCTGGCCATGCTGCAGACACCGCACTATTTCTTCTCGCCCGATCCGTTCGAGAAAAACCTGCGCACTTTCCAGGAGGTGCCCAACGAGGGCGAGCTGTTCTACGGCCTGGTGCAGGACGGCAACGACCTGTGGGACGCCACCTTCTTCTGCGGCTCGTGCGCCATTATCCGCCGCGCGCCGCTGCTCGAAGTGGGCGGCATTGCGGTGGAGACCGTGACCGAGGACGCCCACACCGCGCTCAAGCTGCACCGCAAGGGCTACGGCACGGCCTACCTGGCGATTCCGCAGGCGGCCGGGCTGGCCACCGAAAGCCTGTCCGGCCACGTCGGCCAGCGCATCCGCTGGGCGCGCGGCATGGCGCAGATCTGCCGGGTGGACAACCCTTTGCTAGGCCCGGGCCTGTCGCTGCCGCAGCGGCTGTGCTACCTCAACGCCATGCTGCACTTCTTCTACGGGCTGCCGCGGCTGGTGTTCCTGACCGCGCCGCTGGCCTACCTGCTGTTCGGCGCGCACGTGATCCAGGCCTCGGCGCTGACCATCGCCATCTTCGCGCTGCCGCACATGCTGCACGCGAACATGACCAACTCGCGCATCCAGGGCAAGTTCCGCCATTCCTTCTGGAACGAGGTCTACGAATCGGTGCTGGCGTGGTACATCATGCGCCCGGTGCTGGTGGCCTTCGTCAACCCGGCGGCCGGCAAGTTCAACGTGACGCCCAAGGGCGGCGTGATCGAGGAAGCGTACTTCGACTGGGTCATCTCGCGCCCCTACCTGGTGCTGCTGCTGTTCAACCTGCTGGGCGTAGTGGTGGGCCTGCTGCGGCTGTTCGTGTGGCACCAGGAGGCCACCACGGTGGTGCTCAACCTGGCCTGGACCTTCTACAACCTCATCATCCTGGGCGCGTCCATTGCCGCGGCCAGCGAGACGCGCCAGATCCGCGAGGCGCACCGCGTGGCGATGAAGCTGCCGGCCACGCTGCACTTCGGCGACGGCCGCGCCGTGGTATGCGAAACCATCGACTTTGCCGAAGGCGGCATCGGCATCCGGCTGCCGCATGGCGTCGAGGCCCAGGTGGGCGAGCCAGTGCGGATCTCGCTGTACCTGCAACACGACGAGCACATGTTCCCCGCCAGGGTGGTGTTCCAGGGCGAGTCGCACACCGGGCTGGTGCTGGGGGAGATGAGCTCGCGCGAGGAGATGGCCTTCATCCAGTGCACCTTCGCCCGCGCCGACGCCTGGATCGATTCGTGGGGCCGCAAGCGCCCGGACGCGCCCGGCATGGCGGCCGGCCAGATCCTGCGCATCGGCCTGCTCGGCTTCCATAACGTGATGTTCCACCTGAGCCGCGAGATGCGCCGGCTGCTGCGCCGGCCCGAGCCCGGCGCTTCCGCCAATTGACCAGCCAGAGCCGTTCACGCGCCGCGTCCCGTCCGGCTGCGGCGCACCACATGCAACGGACCACTGGCACAAGAAGAGAATGCGTTTGAACCAGACACCACGCCTACCCGCACTCACCCGCATGGGCACCCTGTTCGCGCTCGCCATGCTGGCGGTGCACCCCGTCGGCGCACAGCGCCCCGCCCAGCCCGATATCTTGCGCGACACGGTTGCCGCGCAGGCTGCCGGTCCCTCGGCCGCACCCGCCGCGCCGCGCAGCGGCAGCCGCACCGTGCAAATCCCGCTCAAGCAGCTCGGCGCCGACGCCCCGTTCCAGTTGCGCGGGGTGGACGCCATCAACGGCGTGCCATTCTCGATCCGGGCCGACGAAGTGGTGACCGCGGCCAGGCTCAAGCTGCGCTATACGTACTCGCCCGCGCTGATCCCGTCGCTCTCGCACATCAACGTCATGGTCAATGGCGAGGTCGCTGCCACCGTGCCGGTGCCCAGGGAAACCGCGGGCACCAGCCTGGAGCGCGACCTCACCATCTCGCCGCGCCTGATCACCGAGTTCAACCGGCTCAACCTGCAGCTGATCGGCCACTACACCACGGAGTGCGAGGACCCCTTCCACTCCAGCCTGTGGGCCACCGTGGGCAACAGCAGCGTGCTGGAGCTGACGCTCGCGCCAGTGGTGCTGGCCAATGAGCTCTCGCTGCTGCCGCTGCCGTTCTTCGACCGCCGCGACGTGGGCCGCCTCAGGCTGCCCTTCGTGTTCGCGGGCCAGCCCTCGGCCGCCACGCTGGAAGCCGCCGGCGCGGTGTCGTCGTGGTTCGGCGCGCTGGCCGGCTATCGCGGGGCGTCGTTTGCCGCCTCCCTCAACCAGGTGCCCGCCAGCGGCAACGCAGTGGTGTTTGTCACCAACGACGAAAAGCCGGCCGACGTGGCGGTGCCGGCCATCAACGGCCCGGCGCTCGCGGTGGTGCCCAATCCCGGCGATGCCAACGCCAAGTTGCTGCTGGTGATGGGCCGCGACAGCGCCGAGCTCAAGACCGCCGCGCGCGCACTTACGCTGGGCGCACGCGCACTCTCCGGCCAGAGCGCCACCATCAGCAAGCTCGACGAGGGCGCGCCGCGCGTGCCCTATGACGCGCCCAACTGGATCCGCAGCGACCGCCCGGTTCGTTTCGGTGAACTCGTCGAGGTGCGCGACCTCAACGTCTCGGGCTACAGCCCCGACCTGGTGCGCGTGAACTTCCGCCTGCCGCCGGACCTATTCGGCTGGCGCAGCAAGGGCATCCCGATCGAACTGAAGTACCGCTACACACCGCGCCCGGCGCTGGACAAGTCCACGCTCAACATCAACGTCAACCAGCAGTTCCTGCGCGCCTACGCCCTGCGCCCGGTCAAGAACCCGGACGGCCGCGCCAGCCAGCTGCTGGCCAAGGTGTTGCCGGACGGCTCGGTGCCGGTGGATGAGCGTATCGAGCTGCCACTGTTCATGCTGCCCGCGCAGTCGCAGCTGCAGTTCCATTTCTACTACGACTATCTCAAGCAAGGCGCCTGCAAGGACGTGCTGATCGACAACGTCAAGGGCGCCATCGATCCCGACTCCACCATCGACGTCTCCGGCCTGCCGCACTTTATCGCGCTGCCGGACCTGGCGGTGTTCGGCAACAGCGGCTTCCCCTTCACGCGCCTGGCCGACCTCGCCGAGACCGCCGTGATCCTTCCGGACAAGCCCGGCGCCGAGGACTACTCCGCCTATCTCACGCTGATGGGCCGCATGGGCGAATCCACCGGCTACCCCGCCACCGGCGTGGCGGTGGCCGGCGCGGCCCAGGTCGGGAAGATGGCCGCGCGCGACCTGCTGGTGATCGGCACCACGCAGAACCAGCCGCTCTTCACCCAGTGGGCCGCGCGCATGCCGGTCTCGCTGGCGGGCAATGAAAAACACTTTGCGCTGACCGACATCGTCTCCACCGTGATGGGCTGGTGGAACGGCGCCGACGGTACGCGCAACCGTCCCGTGGAGACGCGCCTGTCGCTCACCAGCGTCAGCACGGACGCCGTGCTCAGCGGCTTCGAGTCGCCGCTGGCGTCCGGGCGCAGCGTGGTGGCGCTGGCCAGCAATGCGCCCCAGGGCCTGCTGGCGATGACCGAGGTGCTGCTTGATCCCGAGCAGGTGAAGCGCGTGCAGGGCAGCCTGGCGCTGGTGCACGGCAAGGAGGTCGAGAGCCTGGCGGCGCAGCAGAACTACCATGTGGGCAAGCTGCCGCCGTGGACCTATGCGCAGTGGTGGCTGTCGCGGCGGTCGCTGACCATGGTGCCGATGATCGGCGGCGTCGCGCTCCTGCTGGCGGCCTTGCTGTTCGTCTCGTTGCGCGCGCGCGCCAACCGGCGCAAGCGGGGAGAACCCACGTGAACATCAACCAGCCGCGCCGCCGCTGGCTGGCGCGCCTTCCGGGGCTTGGCGCGATTGCCCGGCTCGGGCCGCTCGCAGTGCTGGGAGGCTGGCCGGCGCTGGCGGGCGCCGCGGCGCCCTCCCCCTGCCCCTGGCCGCTGTACCAGCACTTCCTGTCGCGCTTCGTGCAGGCCGACGGCCGCGTGCTGGACCCGTCCACGCGCGAGCAGCACAGCACCTCCGAGGGCCAGTCCTACGGCATGGTGTTCGCGCTGATCGCCAATGACCGCGCCACGTTCGACCGCCTCTGGCAATGGAGCATCGCCAACCTCGGCGCGGGCAGCCTGCAGGACAAGCTGCCGGCCTGGCAGTGGGGCCATCGCACCGACGGTTCGTGGGGCGTGATCGACGCCAACTCCGCCTCGGACGCCGATCTGTGGTTTGCCTTCGCGCTGTTCGAGGCGGCCCGCGTGTGGCGCCAGCCGCGCTATGCCGGGCAGGCGCGCGCACTGCTGAAGCTGGTGGCGCGCGAGGAAGTGGTGTCGCTGCCGGGCTTCGGTGCCATGTTGCTGCCGGGGCCGCAGGGCTTTGCCGAAGGCAAGGAAGACGGCGCGCGCCAGTGGCGCCTCAACGCCAGCTACCTGCCGGTGCCGTTGCTGCGCCGGTTGGCCGACGGCGATCCGTCCGGGCCGTGGGGCACGCTTGCCACGCAGGCCGGGCGCCTGATCGAGGCAGTGGCGAGACAGGGCATCGTGCCCGACTGGTCGGCATACCGCACCGACCAGGGCGGCATGGGTTTCCTTACCGACCCCGTCAACGGCGACGTGAGCAGCTATGACGCGATCCGGGTCTACCTGTGGGCCGGCATGACGCCGCGTGGCGATGCCGCCGGGCGTGTGCTGATGAAGGTGATGGCGCCGCAGGCGCAGCGCATGGTGGGGCGCGCCGCCCCGCCCGAGCGCATGCACGCCGGCAGCGGCGCGCTCGAGGGCGAAGGCCCGGCCGGCTTTTCCGCCGCGCTGGTGCCCTTCCTGCAGGCGGCCGGATCGCCGGCCGCCGCGGCGCAGCGCGCGCGCGCCGAGGCCATGCTCGGCGCGGCAGCCGCGGGCAAGCCCGCCGCCACGTATTACGACACCGTATTGGGACTATTCGGCCTCGGCTTTGCCGAAGGCCGCTACCGGTTCGCCCCTTCGGGGCAACTCGAGCTGGAGTGGGAGAAAGCATGCCGAACCGCAAGCGCCCGGCCATGAACGGACGCGCGACCATTTCCCTGCGGGCGCCACGCGCCAGGCAACTGCGCGCGAAAACGCTCGTGCTGAGCCTGCTGACCGCATTCAGCGCAGCCGCCGCCGCCCAGGAGGACCCGGTCAAACTGCTGGTGGACCAGGGCAAGTACTGGCAGCAACGCGGCCGCAGCGACCGCGCCGCCGAAGCGTGGCAGAAAATCCTGCGCCTCAATCCCAACCAGCCCGAGGCGCTGTACGGAATGGGCGTGGCCGAGGCCGAGTCGGGCCGTGCCGATGCGGCGCGCTCCTACCTCGAGCGGCTCCAGAAAGCCCAGCCCGGCTCGTCTCAGGTGGCGCGTCTGACGCAGCTCATCACCAGCGGCGGCACAGGCCAGCAGCTCGAGCAGGCGCGCCAGCTCGCACGCAGCGGCCAGAGCGAGGAAGCGGTCAAGCGCTACCAGCAGGCCGCCGGCGGCGCCGCGCCGCAGGGCAACCTCGCGCTCGAGTATTACCAGACCCTGGGCGGCACCGCGCAAGGCTGGGAAGAGGCCCGCAAGGGCCTGGAGCAGCTCGCGCGCGCCAATCCGTCCGACCACCGCGCCCAGCTCGCCCTGGCCCAGCACCTGACCTACCGCGAATCCACCCGGCGCGAAGGCATCCGCGGGCTCGAAGCGCTCAGCAAGAGCCCCGACGTGGCGGGTCAGGCGCGCGAGAGCTGGCGCCGCGCGTTGACCTGGTTGGGCGGGCGCCCGGCCGATGCGCCGCTGTACCAGGCGTGGCTGGCCAGCCATCCCGACGATGCCACCATCCGCGCGAAGCTCGACGCGGTCAGGATCCAGCCGCAGCCACAGCAGGAAGGCGCGCGCTTGGCCGGCGCCAGCGTGAGCCCGGTGCGCCAGCTTGTGCAGCAGGGCTTCGACGCCCTCGACGCGGGCAATCTCGAACGCGCCGGCGAGCGCTTCCAGAGCGCCCTGGCGCAACACGCCGACGATGCCGACGCGCTCGGCGGCATGGGCGTGCTGCGGCTCAAGCAGGAGAAGTTCGCCGAGGCGGTGGACTATTTCGAGCAGGCCACCAGGCGCGGCGCGGGCGGCCGCTACCGTGCAGCGCAGAACAGCGCCACCTACTGGTTGCTCTCCGAGCAGGCCAGCGCAGCGCGCAACACCGGCAACCGCGCCGAAGCGCGCCGCCTGCTCGAACGTGCCATCAAGCTGGACGCGCGCGAGCCCTCCGCTCAGGTCGCCCTGGCCGACCTGATGGCCGAGGAAGGCCAGTACGCGCAGGCCGAGGCCGTCTACCGCCGCGTGCTCAAACAGCATCCGGACAATCCCGACGCCACGCGCGGGCTGGTGGGCGTGCTGTCGGCGCAGAACAAGAGCGCAGAAGCGCTGGCCATGGTGCAGAACCTCACGCCGGCCCAGCAGGAGAAGGTCGGCTCGCTCGGCAAGCTGCGCGCCGACGAAGCGCGTGCCCAGGCGCGTGCCGCCCTGAAGCGTGGCGACACCGCCGGCGCGCGCCGCGCGCTCGAAGACGCCATGGCAGCCGATCCCACCAACCCGTGGGTACGCCTGGACGCGGCGCGCGCCTTTGCCTCGGTGGGCCAGAAGGAGCAGGCGCGCGGCATCATGGACGGCCTGCTGCTGTCCAACCCCGACATGCCGGACGCACTCTACGCCAGCGCCCTGCTGTCGGCCGAGACCGGCGACTGGCAAGGCGGGCTCGATGCGCTCGAACGGATCCCGCCGCAGAACCGCACGCGCGACATGGGCACGCTGCAGCGTCGCCTGTGGGTGCACGCCGAGGCCGCGCGCGCCGGCGAGTTGGCCGCGGCCGGCCAGCAGCGCGCCGCGCTGGCCGTGCTGCAGGAGGCCGAGCGCTATGCCCAGCAGGATGCCGACCAGCTTGGCGCGCTGGCACTGGCCTACGCCGATGCCGGCGACGAGGTGCGCGCGCTGTCGCTGATGCGCAGCGTGATGAGCCGCACGCCGCGCGCGGACGTCGGCATGCAGCTGCAGTACGCCGCCATCCTGCTCAAGACCAGGCAGGACGTAGAGCTGGCCGGCGTGCTGCGCCAGCTGGCGGGCGCCAGCATGAGCCAGCCCCAGCGGCGCGACTACGACGATGTGCGCGTGGCCTATATCGTGCGCCAGGCCGATGCGCTGACCGAAGCCGGCGACCTGGTCGCGGCCTACGACACGCTGGCCCCGGCGCTGTCCGAGCGCCCCGGCAACGGCGCCGTGCGCGCGAGCCTGGCGCGCATGTACGCGCAGGCCGGCGAGAACAAGAAGGCGCTCGCGCTGTATGAAAGCGTGCTGGAGAAAGACCCGCGCAACCTGGACCTGATGCTGGCCGCAATCGGTACCGCCGCCGCCGCCAAGGAGTTCAGCTGGGCCGAAGGCACCTTGCAGATGGCGCTGGCGCAGGCGCCTAAGTCGCCCAAAGTGCTGACCGCCGCCGGCCGCCTCTACCGCGCGCAGGGCAAGACGTCGCGCGCGGCCGACTATTTCCGCGCCGCGGTGGCGGCAGAGAGCGCCGCCGGGGCCGCGCCCGGCGCCCGCCCTGACGCCTCTGGCTTCGACCGCGTCCCTGCCAACCCCTTTGTCGGCCTGCCGGGCCAACGCGGCAGTTCGCAACTGCCGCCCCCGGGCTCGCCGGCACCCTACGTGGCCGTGCCGGCGCCGACCGCAGCAGCAGCCCTGCCCCCGCCGGTGATGATGCTTACCAGCGCGCAGGCCTACGGCCAGCCGTATGTCCCCGCGCCCCTCGGCACGGCGCCGGCCGCGGGCGCATTGGCCATCCAGCCGCAGGCCTACTACCCGCAGCCGGCCAGCGCATCGCCGCGCGCGCCGGCCGCCAGCAGCGCCACGCGCGGCAAGACCACGAAGGTCGGCGCGGCTGCGCCTGCCTATCCTGCCGCGCAGGCGCAGCAGCAGGCCGTGCAGTATCCGGCGCCGTTTCCGAATGCGGCGCCGTACCAGGCGCCACCATACCCGGCACCGCAATACCCCGCTGCCCAGACAGTGGCCGCAGCCGACGGCTACGGCGCCACATCCGCCGTGCCGGCCCGCCAGCCGCTCGGCGCCCAGTCGCGCGCGCCGTGGTTGGCCGACACCGATTCGCAGGCCAACCCGACCGGCCCCAGGACAGCCCGGCAGGAGCTGCAGGAAATCGAGTCCCAGCGCACCGCCACGCTCGCGGGTGGCCCCATGCTGCGTGGGCGCAACGGCGATTCCGGCATGAGCCAGCTCACCGAGCTGCAGGTCACGGCGGAGGCCAAGATGGCGGCGGGCAACGGCAAGCTGGTTGCACGCGTGACGCCGGTGGCACTGGATGCCGGTTCGGTCGGCGGCGATTTCAACAGCGCCTCGCGCTTTGGCGGCGGTCCGCTGGCTTATGGCGTGAACGGCGCGGCGGCCAACCTGAACGGCAGCCCGCTGAATTCCACCTCGGCGGGCACGCAGAACGCCTTTGGGGTGGCGCTCGGCGTGGCCTACGAATCCGACCGTTTCAATGCCGACCTGGGCAGCACGCCGCTGGGCTTCCGCTACACCGACGTCAACGCCGGTGTGCGCATGAACCTGCCGCTGACCCAGCGCACCACGCTGTCGCTCGGCGCATCGCGCCGGCCAGTGACGGACAGCCTGCTGTCCTATGCAGGCGTGCGCGACGAGCGCACGGGCCAGCAATGGGGCGGCGTGATGAACAGCAGCGCGCGCGCGGACGTGGGCTGGGACGACGGACTCTTCGGCATCTACGGCTACGGCGGCTATGGCCTGCTGACCGGCCACGACGTCAAGCGCAATACGCGCTGGGAAGGCGGCGGCGGCTTCTACCTGCGCGTGATCGACACCCCAGACCAGCGCCTGATGAGCGGCGTGAACTTTACCTCGATGGGGTATGCGGAGAACCTGCGCTACTTCACCTTCGGCCAGGGCGGGTACTTCAGCCCGCAGACCTACTTCGCGGTGACGGTGCCGCTCTCGCTGTCGGGCCGCACCGGGCGGCTGGCCTACAACGTGCGCGGCGCGCTTGGCGTGCAGGCGTTCAGCGAGGATGACTCCAACTACTTCCCGACCGACGCTGCGGCCCAGTCGGCCGCCAATGCCGCGGTGGCCACAGCCAACGGCAAGGGCCTGACCAACGCGACCAGCGCGGTCTACCCGGGCCAGTCCAAGACCGGTTTGGCCTACAACCTGGTCGGCTCGATCGAATACCAGGCGGCGCAGCAACTCTATGTGGGCGGCCTGGTGGGCATTGACAACGCGCGTGACTATCGCCAATGGTATGCCGGCGTCTACGTGCGTTATGCGCTGCAGCGCCAGACCGGACTGATCGCGTTCCCGCCGGTGCCGCCGCAATCCGCGGTGGGCCCGCTGCCGTTCTGAGCACGGTGCGCGGCCAGCGCGGCATCAATGATCGGAAAGCAGGCGCAGCCGGACGGACGGCTGCGGCGGGTGCTCAGGCCTCGGGATGGCCGCGGTGGGGAGCCATTCGAGTCCGGGGCAATCACCTGGAATCCCCTACTTCGAAGGGATCGACATAGCCGACGAGTCGGTAGAATCAGGTTGCAGCGCACAATAAACGCTTGCGGTTCGAGCGTGGGCCTCTCAAGACAAGGCTTGTGCGCACCCATTCATGAGCGGAGCCTGAAAATGAAATTTCCATCCCTCCTGATACTCGTGCTGGTTGCTGGGGGCGCCCATGCCGGGCAGCGTCTTGGTGTGGCCAGCTACGGCCAGACTGGTGGCACGCAGTACGGCGGTGCCAGCTACGGCTCTGGCGAAATACAAAGTTACTCCCCGGTTGGCGTGAACGCCGATATTGGGAAGCGCTATAGCGGCACAGAAGGCGGCTCCCAGTTTGGAGACACATCGTCTGAAAGAAGCGGAATGACAAATTCCCAGCCGCGTTCACCATCTCTGTACCCGTCCACGGGCAGTTCAACACTCCAGCAGCCAAAGGCTCCGAAATGAAGAGGCCGCCCGGCGACTCCGGCCCCGATCTGCCTTGACCTCCTGCGCTTCATCGCGGCATATGCCGTCGTGCTGTATCAGCTTGCCCCAGCCGCCACCGCAGCAGCCCCCCCCGATTACCTTGAATGCAGTTTCTTTTGGCTGCGCTAAGCTGCGGCAGCTTCTCTCCCCAAAGAGACCATGTGGAACGCAATCAGCGATGTCGGCGATGCCGCATTGACGCTACCAGTCGCCATTTCATGCGCAGTCTGGCTGGGAGTATCAGCTCCCGGCCTGGCCATCCGCTGGATACTGCTTCTGTCGGCCGGCATGGCAGTCACCGGCATCACTAAAGTCCTGTACGCCGGATGCGGGTTCGAGATTTCCTCGATCGGATTTCGCATGATCAGCGGGCATACGACCTTGTCGACTGCGGTCTGGACCGTCGCCATTGCACTCCTTTCCCGGGGCATGGGAGGCAACGCGGGCATCGGCGCCATCGCCGGCTTGCTTGTCGGCCTGCTGACTGCTGTCGCCAGGGTCTTCGATCACGCGCACACGGTTCCCGAAGTCATCGCGGGCTGGCTTTTGGGCGCTGCAATTGGCGCGCTCTTTGTTCGCGCTTTCACGCGCTCTGAATTCAGACCATTTCGACCGGTTGCCGCCGCGGCTGCGCTCATCCTCGTCACCACCGCGGCGTATGGAAACCACGCGCCCTTCCAGACCATGATCGAGGCACATTCACGAGGTCTATGCGCACGTTCATTCTCCGCAGTTTCGGCCGCACGCTAACGTCAAGTGGGGAGGGACTCGAGGTCGGACCCATTCGCTTGCAGTCCCTTACTCAGGGGGGTTCGGCCCAGCTGACGAGTAGGTAGAATCAAGTTGCAGCGCACAATAAACTAGGAATGCGCTTCGCTCAGGGTCAATCTCACCGGTAAGCCGCGATGCTCTATTTGCTAGCGTTCGTCGCCTTCGAGGCGGCATGGTTCGTTCCATTCCGCATCGTGTTCAGGTCTGCGCGATTCAGCGCGCTATATGCCTATCTTTCCTTGATCCCGATTCTTGGGCCGCTGATCTGTATCTGGATACTCGCCGCGCGACCATGGCCGCTCAAGAGCAAGGTTGTGCGCACGTATTCTTGAAAGGGAAAGCCCCCCGAAGGCCTTGGCGAAGGGGAAGCCGCTGGTGCGGAGGACCTGGACTTCAGCGCCAGGAAGAAGGCGCCGGGATAGGCCAGCCCAAATCGCCCCCGCATGCTTTCGAGCCTGCCTTATGCAAAATTCCGACAACTGCTCGATGCGAAATGCCACCGGGCTGGCATCGAACTGCTACGTCGCGCGACGTGGCTGGAGCGTGCATGCTGCCGCATCGGTCGTAACTGCGCGCCGCAGGCAGAAGTTGTTGGCTGAGCCAGCGTAACGACGGATCAGGGTGATGGCAAAGCCGATCATTGATAACGAGTTGTGGAAGCAGCTGATTGAACCACTAAACATTCAGAAGGAACACAGGATATGGACAACCGCGTTACCAAGGCCGTCTTCCCCGTCGCGGGACTGGGCACCCGCTTCCTCCCCGCCACCAAGGCGAGCCCCAAGGAAATGCTGCCTGTCGTCGACAAGCCACTGATCCAGTACGCCGTGGAAGAAGCCATGGCCGCCGGCATTACCGAGATGATCTTTGTCACGGGCCGCTCCAAGCGCGCCATCGAGGACCATTTCGACAAGGCCTACGAACTGGAAGTGGAGCTCGAGGCCAAGAACAAGCAGGCGCTGCTGGACGCGGTCCGTTCTATCAAGCCGGCCAACGTCGAGTGCTTCTATGTGCGCCAGCCCGAAGCACTGGGGCTGGGCCACGCGGTGCTGTGCGCAGCCAAACTTGTCGGCGACGCGCCTTTTGCCATCATGCTGGCCGATGACCTGATCGACGGCAATCCGCCGGTGATGAAGCAGATGGTCGACATCTACAACCACTACAACTGCTCGGTGCTGGGCGTGGAAGAGATCGCGCCGGAGCAGAGCCGCTCCTATGGCGTAGTCGACGGACGCGAATGGGACGAGGGCGTCATCAAGATGTCCGGAATCGTGGAAAAGCCCGCGCCGGAAGATGCTCCCTCCAACCTGGGCGTGGTCGGCCGCTATATCCTGACGCCGCGCATCTTCGACCACCTGCGGCAGCTCAAGCCGGGCGCCGGAGGCGAGTTCCAGCTCACCGACGCCATCCAGTCGCTGCTCGGCCAGGAGCAGGTGCTGGCCTACCGTTACCAAGGCACGCGCTACGACTGCGGCAACAAGCTTGGCTACTTGAAGGCCACTGTCGAGTACGCGCTGAAGCACCCGGAAGTCGGCCCCGACTTCCGCCGCTACCTGGGGCAGGGTGACCATCATCAGGCTGACAGCGTGGTTGCCTGACGAAGCTGCCTGCCATTGAGTTTGGTGAGGGGGGCACCCCCTCACCCCTCTCACCACCGTCCGTGCGGCTCCGCATACGGCGGTTCACAAACAAGACTGCAAGCGTCGCTGTGTATCCAGCGGCGATGCCAGCCCCCTTACAGTCACGATTCGATACAAAGGGCGCGCGGATCCCGGTCTGCTTCTGCAGCGTCTTCGGAAACACGGCGACTCTTTAGGCGGCTGTGCATAGCCTCGCATTGCTTCAACATCGTTGCCCTGTGCGCCTCTGCTGGGCTGGCAATGCCGGCCTCGGTGGCAACGCGCAGATATGCTTGCCGGAAGACTACGGCCACGGTCACGATGAGCGTACCGATGCCCAAGGCTCGAACTGCAAGCCAGGTGTATTGCGACATAGCGAAATTGGCTTGGTGACAAACAGGAATCAACACTACTACTTGGCCACGCTACTCGCGCCTCCCAGCCATCCTATGTCTGTTGAAAGAGAAGGACCCAGTCTGGATCTCGATTTCAGAACCCGGAGAAGCGAATGCCGATCGAGCCGTAGCCGTAGTACCGGTCCAGCTTGCCCGCGGTCGTGGCGTTATAGAGGAACGGGATGGTGCCGACGAAGTTGTACAGCGACGCCTGGCCGCGCAGGAACACCTCCACGTTCTTCACTACCGCATACGATAGCTCCAGCCCCAGCGTATGGTTCGAGCGAATCGGCGAGTAGCCATAGGTTTTCGCGCGGTCATCGACATTGCTACGCAGCAGGTATTGGAACTGGTAGCCCAGCCGCGCGGCGAAGTTCTCGTACTTCCAGCGCCATGAGCCGCCCAGGTTCAGGTAGCCGGCCGTGTAGTTGAAATCGTCGTTGAAATTGATCCCGAACTGGCTGGCGTCGACTGCGAACGAGGCCGACTGGAGGGTGGCATTGCCAGCGCGGCACGGTGCGGCCAGCGCGCCGTTGGCGATATTGTCAGAGCCGATGGCGACGTTGAAATTGCAATTGCCCCGCTGCAGCCCGGCATTGAGGTTCCCGATGGTCACACGGCTGATCCCGAGCCCGACGAAACCCGTGAGCTGGTTGCGCTCGGTCAGATCGCCCGAGAAGATGACGTCGGCCTGGCCCTGGACGTCATTCGCGTTGTTCACCGTCAGGCTGTTGAAGGTCGTGTTGCGAACCGTGACCGGCGTCGAGCGGTTCAGGCTGCCGGAGTGGTCTCCCCATAGCGAGAAGCGCACCATGATGCGATCGCGCGCGCCAGGCTCTGCCAGCGGGTCGTAGTGCATGGCCAACATCCAGCTGTCGATCTGGTTATGGTCTTGTCCGTAATCGATACCGCGGCGCCAGTAGGTGGCCGACCCCGACCAGTACGGCGAGAACTTGTAGCCCAGCATCAGCTTGCCACCGCGATAGTCGCCGGCGTTGTCCGACACGGGGCCCTGCTGCCCGCGCAGGTTGAAGACATCCACGGTGCGATTGACCATGTCGTAGCTGGCCTCCACCCGCACTGAGGTGAACTCGCCCGTGGCGGGCTCGGCCTGCATGAATACATCGTCCGGCGCGGCGCTGGCCGCGCCCGCGCACGACAGGCCCAGCACCAGCGCGCAGGCTTGATCCAGCCGGCGCTTGCGAAACAGCTGCATAGAAAACTCCGAGGCTGCGGGGCAAGCCTCATTCGTGGCGCGTCCCCAGGGACTCGACGCAGACACAAAAAGAACCCGGCCACCCGTGGCATTGCCCTGAGGCATGCGTCCGGATGACCGGGGGCATGGCCTTCCCCATCCTGGCGGAAGGCAGCACTACGCGCCGGTCACGGGTTGAGCGTAACCGTAGTCTTGAGGCCGTCGCCGGTCACCTTGGCCGCGTCAGTCCTCACCGACGCCGTCTTGGCGTTCTCCACGCTGCCGTCCACCAGCGCACCCAGCTTCACGTCCTTGCCGCTAATACCTGTCAGCGCAAACGTCACGGGGAACGTGCTGGGCGACTTCGGCGTGAGGGCGTCAACCTGCGCCTGGCTCAGCGCGCCGGCAGACTTGAGCTTGCCAAGGAACACCGTGAACGGGAGGTTCAGCGAACCGCCGTTGGCGCTGTCGAACAGGTTGTCCGCGACGCCATTGGTCAGGCTTGCGGCAGCCGACACGTTGCCGCTGATCTCGAACGAATAAGTCGTGTTGGCCGGCACCACCACATCCACCAGTTGCGACCCGTTGAACGTCAGCGTCACGTTCTCGATGATGACGTCGACCTGGTTGCCGCCGTAGGTATAGCTCAGGCCAGCGCGCACTTGCGACGGGCCGCCATTAAAGGCATCACCATTCTGCGTCAGCGCGACCTTGATCGAGCTCAGCGTGCCGCCCGTGACCGAGATCGAGTCGGTGATCGGGTAAGCCTGGCCGTTGATCGTCAGGTTGGACAGCAGGACGTAGTTGGTCAGCTTGACTGCGTTCGCCACCTCGTTGATCGCTGTGCTGTTCACCGCGCTGCCCAGGTCCGCGGATGCCTGCTGGATCTCGGTCGTATTGCCGGTCGACACGGCGTCGCCGAGTGCGGCCAGCTTGGTCGCGTTCGACGCATCGGTCAGCGCGGCCGGCGTTATAGCCTTGACCAGCGCCGTGGTCGTCGTGGTCTGTGCGCTCTCGGTCACGACGTTGATCGACCCGCTCGCCTTCAGCTTCGACAACGTTTCGGCCGGGCTGCTGCTCAGCGCGATGTCGTCCAGCGCTGTGCTCACGCTCGACACCTGGCTCGTGATCAGCGGGGCGGTCAGTGCGGCCACGTTGGCTGCCACGGCGGCAATGTTCGACTGCAGGCTCGCGGGCAGGCCGCTCTGGGCGTTCTGCACAGCGCCCGACACCACGCTCGTCACCAGCGCGCTGCTGGCCAGGTCAGCCGTGCCCGACGCGCCGGCCACGGCGGTGGCGACCGCCTTGGCAGCCGCTGCGGCCGCAGCCTCGGCGGTCAGCGTGCCACCCGTGGCCAGGCCCGTCAGCGTCTTGGCGACCTGGTCGACCAGTTGCTGTACCACGACCGCCGCCCTGAGCGTGGCTGCGTCCTGCATCGGGTCCAGCGTGGCCAGGTCCTTGCCTGCCAGGCCGAGCTTCGCCGCCAGTGCAGCTGCCTGAGTCGGGCCGAGTTGCGCAACCAGCGTGGTCAGCGGCGAGATCACCGGTGTCACGCCCTCCTTGTATGTCACCGCCGGTGCCTGCAGCACCCCGGTGAACGGCTGGTTAGTACCGATATCGGTGCCGCCGGTCACCTTAAGCGCGCTCGTGGTGCAACCTGCAGGGAAGGTGAAGTCGCCGGTTGCATTCGTCGTCGTGGTCTTGTTGCTGCAATCGAGGAAGGTGACCGTCGCGCCAGACAGGTAGAAGTCCACCGCCTTGCCGCTCACGGTGACAGAAGGCTGGGACGGCGTCGGCGAATCGTCGCCGCCACCGCAAGCAACAAGCGTTGCCGCGGCGGCAGCCATGATGCCGAGGGTGAAGATGTTCCGGGTTTTGGTTTGCACGCTTCTCTCTCCTGAGATCGATACTTCGGTACGTCGATACATGGTGGGTAATCCTGCGACGGAATACTGCCGCACACAGTCTCCGGCGCCCTACGCTGCCCTGTCGTGCCACGCTTCGGCTCGCAAGCGGTTTTTTGCTGCAGCAGCTTGCAGATCGCGCCAGCACACAGATAAACAAATCCCCTAATCGGTGTCACCCCTACTTGGCGGGGGATAGCCTGTCCTTGCGCGCAGCCTCGTAAGCCGCACTGCAGCATCGCCGACGCACGCCCGCCGTGACTCACTACGTCCTCGCTAACAGGCGTCTGCACCAGAGCAGAGCGCAGGGAAATCGCCCGGTCCCAGCCAGCCGGCAACGTACTGCCCCATCGCGTCAAGCAACACGTCAGACGTCAGTCCCGCTGCGCCGGCCAGTGCCGGGCAGATGATCCACGTGGTGCCGTCGTGCTCGAGCACGCGCAGGGTCTTGGGCAAGTCAGCGGGCTGCAGAATGTGGTCGGCACCGCGCACATTCCCGAGAGCGAACGCCTGCACGAAATCGTCGGCGTGGCGCTCGCCCAGGCATACCACCACCTTTGGCTTCCAGAGCCTGCGGATCCTGTCGATGAAGGCGAAGCGCTGACCTTCGCGGCAAAGCTCAAGGTAACGCTGCCTGGGCACAAGCTCCGGCTGGCCGCGGAATGCCGTCGACCACGGTGTCTGGTTAATCAGCCGCGCTGGCAGCGGAAACAGGCTGAGCTTGAACTCCGCGCCGTGCGGCGCGTACAGATGATGTTCGAAGTAATGCTTCCAGTCCCGCTCGCCCAGGGGCGTGTTGAAGAAATGTGCGCGCGCTGCGGCCATGATCCTGGCAATCTTCTGGTGCGACTGCCAGCGCTCCATGTGGGCGCGGTGCTTGTGGCGGTACGCAGCGTCCCACGCACTGGCTTGCGCGTGCGGAACCAGCGGCGCCACCATCGACTCCGCCCTCGGATGCGGTGAACTGTCACAAAACCATACTGGCGCGTCCGGATTTCCCCCTTCCATCCCTACATACGACGCGAAATATTCTTCGAGCTGTTCACGCGTAAATACTGTATTCGGTTCTGTTTTCATGCCTCTACCGCGTGGGTGAGTAAAGGATGCCAAAAGGCTGAGCCCCCGCTCAGCGATTTGTTGCACCACACAAACTAGGCAGCGGCCGGATTCTGCGCGCGAATCAGCGTGTTTTCTCCCCCCATTCGAGGGATACGTTGTCATCTCGTTTCCCTTCGTAAGCGGGGTAACGTTCAACGCAATATCACGGCAATCACGCGCGCGAGGCCTCAATAAACTCGTAGCAAGTCAATCTACAAGCGTGCCCGCATGTCACACGTACGTCGTGCGTTTGGGTTAAAGTCGCCCTCGTGCGCCAATGTTCTGTTCTGTTCTGTACCGGCCGGTAACCAGTCACCAAGCTTCGCGTCATCGAAAGTGTCAAACGTCCCTGCCTCACCGCGCCACGCTACCCAGCTCACGAGCGCCGAACCCGAACGCTTGCCTCACAGCCACTTCGATGTAGGTGCAAATGGATCGCAAGCCGCCAGGGGTCAGATACTTGCGTGGCGACAACGCGTTGGGCACGTCATGGACCTGGAAGTTACGCGCGACAGCCTCCTTGCGCCCTTCCACGCAGCCATCGACCGCTACCTGATCGCGGACATGTCTTTCACGGACTGCCGCTGTGACGGCGTCAGGCTGCAACGCAGCCTCGCGCGTATCTCGACTGACTCGGCACGGCATCACGCGATACAGGTCTTCGTCGAAGGCAGCGCCGGCGTAGTGGTGGGTGAGCGCCGCAATCCACAGCCGCGCCACGGAGGTATTCTGCTGACGGACCTTGGGCAGCCGATTGAGATGCGGCGCGAGGCAACACGCGCGCTCTCATTCTTCGTCCCGCGCATAACGATGGATGCCATTTTCATGGAAGCCGAGGCCGCGCACGGACGTATCGTGGAGACCGACACACCGCTGAGCCGACTGGCCGTCGCACACGCCGTCGCGCTCAGTCGCGATCTGCCAACCATGACACCCGAGGCCGCCGTGCACGCCATGCACACCGGCGTGGAGCTGCTGGTCGGAGCACTGCGGCGAGGCGTGGGCCTGGACGGCAGCACTCGCACCGCGGTGCGCAGCGCCGTACTGGCACGCGCCCGTCGGCTGATAGACGCCGATCCCGGCCAAGCCGGACTGTCGCCCACCAGGCTGCTGTCAAAGCTGGAAATCTCGCGAGCCACCCTTTACCGCTTGTTCGAACCCGAAGGCGGCGTGCAAGCCTATATCCGCAAGAGCCGGCTGCGGGCTGCCGCGCAGGACCTGGTGCGCTACCCTCACCTGGCTGTCAACGACATCGCCTACGGGCTGGGCTTCAACAGCCCGTCCGACTTTACGCGCGCATTCCGCCGCACCCTCGGCATGTCACCGCGCGACCTGCGGGCCTACGCGACCGACGCCGGCAACCGTGCCTTCTGGCAAGCCGCGATCGCAGTCCAGGGCAAGGATTATCAGCAATGGATGCAGCGTCATGCCGCGTGATGACACCGCAGCCGCAGTGGCCAAACGGTGTCACACCGAGGCTTCGGGCT
Organism: Cupriavidus sp. FW305-F7; assembly: GCF_058782875.1. NCBI lineage: Bacteria > Pseudomonadati > Pseudomonadota > Betaproteobacteria > Burkholderiales > Burkholderiaceae > Cupriavidus > Cupriavidus sp. FW305-F7. The sequence continues at coordinate 23,695 of NZ_JBYSYC010000058.1, forward strand.
CTTCCTGTCGGTGCCGATCGGGCTCTTCTGGCCGTATCTGGAAATCGGCGATCGTCAGCCACTGGCTGATGAAGTGCCCCATTGCATTCAACAGGACGTCCGATCCCAGGCCGGCAGCGCCGGCCACCGCCGGGCAGATAACCAGGCGCGTGCCCTGGTCCTGGTAGACGCGCAGTACCCGTGCCTGGTCAGCCGGCTTCAGGACATGCTCGGTGTATGGCTGGCCGCGCATGCCAAACGCGTGCAAGTAGTCATCCTCGTGACGCTCGCCCAGGCAGATCACCACCTTGGGGCGCTGGCGCCGGCGCAATGCCTCGATGAAGCGGAAGCGTCCGCCATCGCGGCACAGTGACAGGTAGTTGACCTTGGGATTGAGTTCGGGCTGCTGACCATGCAGCCGTTTCCAGGGCAGCCCGTTGTCCGCGCGAATCGGCAACGGAAACAGGCTCAGCTTGAATTCCCAGCCGCGCGCACGGTAGAGATACTCGGAAAGATAGCGCTGCCAGCTGCAGTTATCGCGCCGGGCGAATAACACCATTTCCCAGGCCGCCGACATGATGCGCGCGATGCGCTGGTGCGTCTGCCACCTTGCCATATCGTGTGCGTGAGCGACCCGAAAATGCGCGTCCCAGGCGCTCGGCACTCGCTGCGGAGCCAGCGGCGCCGCCAACGGCAAGCCCACCGTGGTAGGTACATGATCGCAAATCCAGACCGCTGCCGCCGGGTTGCCGCCCTCCATCCCCACGAAGGAAGAAAAATAGGCGTCCAGCTCATCGCGGGTAAAAACGTTCCCTTTCATGTCTTGCTGCATCCTGCTGAAGATTGCCGTGACACTGGCTTGAGATCGGCACTACCGCGTTAATCGCAATGCCGACGCAAGACTCTAGCCGTGGCGGCCCCTCGCACTTGACCATGCGTCTCACAACGAAAGAGAGCGACGTAAAGGTGCCACACAAACATCGCCCCACTTTCCCTTCTTACGCAGGGTACCGACGGGTCACGCTGCACCGCACTATTCGCACCAGAAACACGAAGCACACCGGCGCCACCAGCGCGCCGGTAGGAAGAGAGCGTTGCAGTTCCAGGGACGGCACTCAAGGATGCGGCCAGTGGCCGGTCACTAGCTGACCACAGCCACGCCATGGAACCGACTGCCGCAAGGCAGTCCCGCACGACTCTGCTTTGTCTGCGCCAAGAGCATGCACACCAAGATGCATGCCAGCGACGAGCCTGGCCGCCACTGTGCACGGCCTGCAAGTTCGGAGGAGAAAAAAGGGCATGGGCACTCGCTTGAGCGCCCATTACGCGAACGCTTCGGGGGAAGCAAATGGGTGTCTATCGCGATATGTTTGCCAGGCATCACGATCAGCTCGCGCTGATGGTTCGCCTGCTCGACGCCGGCGTCATCTGGCTTGCGGCAATACTGGCCACTGAAGCGCGCTTTGCCAGCGCGCACGCCCCGATCCACCTGTTCGTCCAGTACTTTGGCTGCGCGATCGCCTTCATCGTGTTGCCCGGGTTCGACCTCTACAGCTCATGGCGTGGCCGCAGCCTGTTCTCGCTCGCCACACGCTTGCTATCCGCCTGGAGCCTGGTCTGGCTGATCAGCGTTCTGCTGACCTACCTGCTGCACCAGGCCGACTCCCTCTCCCGCTTGTGGATGGTTTACTGGTACGCCTTCTCGCTGGCCGGCCTGCTGGGCCTGCGCGTGGCCAGCCGCGTCGTGCTCAACCTGTTGCGCGTCACCGGCGCCAACAGCAAGCGCGTGCTTATCGTTGGCTATGGCCGTACCGGACAGGAGATGTACCGCCGCGCGACCGCCAGCCACGCCACCGGATTCAAGATCAGCGGCATCTACGCCCCCGAAGGCGAGCCCACGCCCGAAGGGCGCCGCCGCATCACCGACAGCGCCCAAATCGCCGATTTCGCGCGCGAGCATGAGATCGACGAAATCTGGCTCACCCTGCCGATGAGCGAGTTCCGCCTGATGCAGGAGATCAACTTCTCGCTGCGCAATGACTTCATCGACATCAAGTGGATGCCGAGCGTGCTCGACTTCGACTTGCTCAACCACAACGTCGGCAACTTCCTCGGCATGCCCGCGGTGGAAATGAACAGACCGCCCGCGCTCGGCGTACGGGGCACGATCAAGGCCATCTTCGACCGAGCCTTTGCCGCGCTCGTCCTCATCGCCCTGTCGCCGCTGTTCCTGATTATTGGCCTCCTGATCAAGCGCGACTCCCCGGGCCCCGTCTTCTTCAAGCAGGAGCGCCTCGGCATGGACGGCCGCGTAATCCACGTCTACAAATTCCGCAGCATGAAGGTCCACGCCGAGCATGGCACCGTCACGCAAGCCACCAAAGGCGACAGCCGCATCACGCCGATCGGCGCCTTCCTGCGCCGCACCAGCCTGGACGAACTGCCGCAGTTCATCAATGTGCTTAAGGGCGAAATGAGTGTGGTCGGCCCGCGGCCGCACGCCATGGCGCATAACGATATGTACAAGGAGCAGTTGGACTTCTACATGCTGCGCCACCGCGTTAAGCCCGGGATCACGGGCTGGGCTCAGATCAACGGCTATCGCGGAGAGACCGACACGCTGGACAAGATGGCCAGGCGGGTGGAGCATGACATCTTCTATATCCGGAACTGGTCGTTCTGGATGGATGTGAGGATTATTTTCTGGACGGCGTTCAAGGGATGGACGGGGCGGAATGCGTACTAGCGCTACACCACATACAACACCGCGGGGATTTCCCCGACGTGCTGGCACTGCAGGACTGGGAGTGATTCAACCAAATTCGGCTCCCACATGCGTACGCGCATCCGGCAAACAAGTATGCTGGACTCTCGACAAAAGCTCTCTACGCGGTCACGCCCCGCATTTCAGTTGCGCCCCGACCTTCCTCTAGGGAGTCCAATTGACACCCCAGCCGCAAAAGGCGCTCCCCCGAAGTTGTTCAGAGCATCCTTCTCCTTGGCCTTAAGAGCTTCCCACGTCTGAGCTCAAGCGCCGGCATAGTACCCGCCCAGCGCAAGAGTACCACTAGAAACGCTATGCAGATCTATCACCTGATCAATCACTCAAATATTGAACTTGGTGGTGCACAAAAAATTGTTCACAAATTATTCAAAACCAAGATCGATAGTTCCTGCATTCTAGCTTTCGATAAAATCACGACGGCAATAGAAACGAAGCGCTCGAGTGTATTCCTTTGTATTCTATCTCTCATTAGGTACATATTCTGCCGAGACGATAGAATCTTCGTGGTACATCACCGCGCATTTCTCCCACTGCTCCTGGTACTCCGAGCACCAGCTGTCTTTGTATGTCACAGCATCTTTCCCAACAAGAACTTCATTCTCAAGTTCATGACGGGGTTTCCGTGCATAGCCGTATCGCCCGCAGTCGAAAGATATCTCCTGAGTCACAACAAGAGGCTCGACGTGGAAGTTATTGAGAATGGCTTTGACACTAACGAAGCAGAGACTCGGGAATTGAGCGATGACAACATAGTCCGTATCGGATACGTCGGCCGCCTAGATAGCGTCAAAGGTATTGACCTATTGGTCGACGCCTTCATAAGAATTCAATCGTCATTCCCTACCACGACAATTCAACTTCATATCGTTGGAACTGGCGAACTATCTAATGACCTGATGGATAAATTATCAAATGCGAACCTCTCAGGGTTAGCTTTCTTTTGGGGATATCAAAGCGACCCATTCAGGTTACTCCGAAACATGAGCTTTATTTGCACTCCGTCCAGATTCGAGGGGTTTGGGATGGTATTTTACGAAGCCCTCGCAAGGGACCACATCGTCCTGGCGAGCGACATCTCCGCGTTTCAGGCCAATCCCGACCCACTAGTCTTTCGCTTTAAAGCAGATTCCCTGATCGACCTAACAAACAAGATAGAAAAAATAATCAACGATAAGCTCTATCTTATAAAACCAAATAGAACAATAAAACAAACAACAAAAACGCTTGACGAAATGGCCAGAGAATATTTTCAGAAAATTTCAAATATTTCCAACAAGTTTTAATAAAAGCCAGAAACGCCGATCCCCGCTACTACACTAACGCGAGCTAAATTCAGGATAACTCGAAGATTCCCTATTCCGATATGAAGAAAATGAGCTTCCCGAGTCTACTAGGCGTCAGATTTGACCCCATCAACAAAGAAGACACCATAAACTCAATCCGACAGGCCATAGATACCGGAACAGACATATACCATCGAGGCGATATCAATGTCGGCACCATCGTTATGGCACAAAATGACGCCGCCTTTAGATTGACCATAAACAAGGCAAACCTAATCAACGTTGACGGGATGGGGGCGAAACTCGGGGCAAGGTTCCTCGGGATTTCAACGCCTCCGAGGATAACTGGCGTCGATCTATTCGTTGATTTGTTAGACTTAGCTGAAAGACACGACTACTCCGTATACTTCCTGGGTGCGACAGACGAGGTGCTCTTCTCTATGATGAAGCGCCTCCGAATCTCACATCCAAACTTACGAATTTCCGGCTTCAATAATGGTTACTTCCGGGATAAAGAGGCCGAGATAGTCGAGAAGATAAATCAGGTTTGCCCAACCATGGTTTTTGTCGGTATAAAATCACCCGAAAAAGAGTTCTTCATCGAACAATACAAGGAGAAGCTGTCCTCGAAGTTTATTATGGGGGTCGGCGGTACTTTCGATGTAATATCCGGAAAAGTCAAACGCGCACCACCTTGGATGCAAAACTGCGGACTAGAATGGTTGTATCGAGTTATCCAGGAGCCCCGACGAATGTGGAAACGCTACCTGTTCACTAACTCTCAATTTGCATGGCTACTCTTGATTGAAAAGTTCAAGCAAATTAGCGGTCGGACTTGAGTCCACTTATTCAAGGGAGACCTGCTCGCGGGAACCGTCTCAAAAGTAATCCCTCTTTCATCGAAATAGGGTACGACGCCACTTTCGCAACCGAGAAGCGCATTCTGAAAAGAAGAGGACGCCCATCGGTCCTCCTCTCCTCAGCACATGCTAACATTGGCAGGGAGCGGTCTGTTCCCTAAAGACTCGAACACGGCCTCTGCATTTCCTCGTACCTCAGAGAATCGCCTTTCGTCAGAGTCGCATAATGGCAAGCCGACAATACATCTCCGATCAAAGCCGATCTCCCACCAACTTACCTCGCACGGCCTCTCACCTGGGCATTAAGTTTCGCACGCACAACCAAGTATGGGAACAGATAGTAAATAAACGTAAACACTGGATAAAAAAGACCAGATAAGTATATTGAACAAACAAAGAGCAGATCGAGCTTATGAATTGATCGCCTCGCCTGCCTCAGTATGTCGTAGCCGAAAATTAAAAACGACAACACACCCATCTCAAATAGAAAAACATAAATCTCTGCATTATCCCTTCTAGTGAGAGACTGATCCATAAGGTAATTGCTTTTGCTAAAACCAAATTTATTTGAATAAAAGCCCCAATTGGAAAAACCATTTCCAATTATTTTGGTCAGCAGATCGCTTTCATTCCATCTGGTCAATATCGCAGCTGAGGTATATAGTCGAGCAGTTGCGGATCTGTCTTCGATTCCGCCGTCATCCACTGAAAAGAGCAAATACAAAGCAACAGCAGCGATCACGCATCCCAATGCGAAAAAGGTATTTAGAACCTTACTCCTTTTTGGAATCACCAGCCCCAAAAAAAGCAAACACACAAGAACAAGGATAAGACGATTATTACTTATATAAAGAGTTGCCAACGCAAGCGTCGCCACGACGCTGAATCTTTTATTGAATCTCTCAGTTTCCCTAATATACAGATACAACCAAGAGTACAAGGCAAGGCCAAACCAGTTCGGCTCAAGGAAGAAACCTCTCATTCTGTAACCAAGGTCCCCTTTGCCAGAGTAGTAACTGGCATCGAGGCCTCTGAGTTCCAACTGAAAGCCAAATAGGTTTGCCAGAGCGTACTGAACGAATCCGGTCACTATTAACAAAATTAGCGCGTACTCGGCTGCTGACCGCCAATTTACTTTATCCGAAAGGATATTTGCGATTATATACATCAGCACAAAGAAGGCTATGTATAAATACAATGTGAAAAATACCGAAATATTCATCGCAAATACCACATGTACAGCCGCATAAGTCGCGATCAATAATAGTCCCTTATCGTTCGCAACCGCACCTACTCTTCGCAACGTTGAGCCAGGACGTTGCAAGCCAAGAAAAAAAATAAATGCCAGACTCAATATGATTGAGAAATGAAGATAGTTTTCACCTACTGGAATTTTCAGAAGACTGTCCAAGCACAGCGAGGTGATTACTATATACGCCACTACCCAGGTCTTCACGGTGACCGATTGAGGATCATTATTCATTTCTCTATTCTCTTTCTCGACCTTTCCGCCGCCTTCTTAATCCCAAACTTGATCGAATCGCTAGCCGGCAATTTAGAGCCGGGATTCCGATTCAATTCGCCGGCATCCCGTATGCCCTCATCTTTCCTAGTATGTTGGTGCCACGCTAGACCATCTTCTAAGGCGTCACGACAGCCGGAGTCGCCGCATCGATCAGATCTGCTCGGAAAGCAGAATCGCTAAGTGAGCTAAGTAGGAATTGCTGCGAAGACTGGATAAAACTCCTCAGGCTGCTCTTGTCATACGCGGCCAATACTTCGTCCAAGGAAATTCCCTCCGCGTCCAAACAATATCGCCCCTTCAGTTTCGATCTTCCCAACAGCGAGATAACTCTTGCATTCTTCTCGGCCTCAATATGGGAAACTGTTAAAAATGGCTTACCAAAATTCAAGGAGAATGCTGTCCCATGAAATGAATTAGTACACACAAGCGTCGCATTATAGAGTGTAGACAGCCAGTCGCAGGGCGAAATGACATCGAGAGTATGGTCAGCCGATGGTATTGGCTTAGCTCCGAGATGATAAACCGGCAGACCGGTAAGCTCCTTCAACCGTCTTACGGCGATATCGAATTTCTCTCGCGAAGCATCCTCGCTCACTTCGTACGAAGCTATATAGCGGCCAGTTGGATGATTTCCGTCAGCAAGTAGATCGTCATAGTCTTCGATCAGCAACGTTGGATCCACAACATGCTCGATAAGACTGGTCTTGTTGAAGGTCTTTATATCATCAGCCAGATAGTCCTCTCGAGTTCCGATGCTATGGAAATCTACGATTCTCTTAAGGACTGCATCACCCTGCTTACTGATCCTATGCCCACCAGCACTCGCGGCATATGCTATTTTCCTGCCAGGGCTATCCACGGCGAGGGTAAAGACAGAGTCAACGTTCCCTCCCGTTATTTTGTCGTTCCATATTTGATCACTACCGCACACAAAGGCCCGGGCCTCCGGCAAGATTCTCAGATCATTAACATTCCTTACAATCGAATGCGTGATTTCAAGATATTTTTTTCGAAAATCTCGAAATAATAGTATTCTTTTATATTTCCTAACAGTCTTCGCAAAACCTTTAGCCGGGCGATATATTTGCCAGCTAAAATAGCTTGGACGATAGTCAACAATACTAGTCCGATAACCCGCTTTCGCAATGAATTTCTGCAGCGCATATGCTTGAAGCACAGCACCATAATTCAGCACATTCTGAAATGTCAATGTGTAAATCATTCTATATGCCCCCCGGGTCCGCTCTTACCGTGTGCGCCACGATCTCCAAGATTGTTCTTGAAGCTGATGCCATGAGCTATCATAAGATTGATTAAGTTATTAAGTCGCAGGCATGCCTCTCCATCTTTAGGCTTTCCGGGGCCAATGATAAACTCGTTTTCGATGGTGAACTTTCGAGAAACTAGGTCATTGATCAAGAAGAGATACTTGTAACTATCCTCAACCGCGCAAGAACCATCATGTATCATGATGTTCGCACCTTTTCTCGATGGCCGGTATCGTAACTGCCCCCCTGTTCTCGTCTTGATGTAGTGACCAAGAAGAATATTGAACTCATTATTGTTTGGTCTCTTTCTCCTAATGAACTTCACTACCGGGTTTTTAAGAATCAGCTTAGCGCAAATATATACATAGCAATATATCTTGCTCGACTTAAATATTTCGTGATAAATATCATGTTTAACGGAGATCATGCTACCCAGATTTGGCCATGAGAATTCCTGGTATAGATGCCTCGCAATATGATATTTCTCGATCTTCGCGGAGATTTTAGCTCGATCACCCGCAGTAAGCCTGAATCTGACGTTAACAATGATTTTTTCACTATCTCGAAAAATAGAAGATCGATATGAAAAGTTACAATCATCCTTCGTTGCCGTAAGAACATCGCCATTTTCAGCTATATAGCATACAGATTCAAGGTAGTCAGAAATGCTGTATCCATAGGCGCCGGCGTTCATCCAAACTGCCCCACCGATGCTTCCGGGAATTCCCTCCAGCCCCTCAAACCCAGTGGCACTATTAATTGCGGCAACTCTTACAAATTCACTTAGTTGATAACCACTCCCCACTGTGACAACTTCTCTGGACAGTTCTATGTTGGTGATAAGCTTTGTGGAGATAATTATTGAATAATCTATGTCATCCAGAAGAACGACATTTGACGTCGAGCCGATGACCTTAAAATCCACGCCATTCTTTCTAAGATATCCGCATGCCAAGATCAGCTCCCGCTCAGAACTGGGCAAAATGTAGGTAGATATCTTTCCGCCCGTCTTGAAGTAGGTTTCATGCTTTATCACATGATTTTTCAAATACGGAATTTTGTGCTGGTCTAGGAACTCATCAACTGCACAATTGGGTGCATCCACAACAAGATCGCTAAGCATTCTCGGAGAGAGTCATTTAACGTGATTAGAATTATAGCCTTTTAAACCAATGGATACTCCGTTCCAACTGCCTACGCTGGATTTGTGACAGTCAGCTACGAAGCATCCGGCAACTCGTTAAACACATTAATTTTAATGGATCGCTTGTACATTAGCAGGAGAAATACATAAGATAGAAAAATGGCTACCGCTGCCCCTACTGGCCCGTGCGCTGGCACCAGGATAATATTCAAAATGACATTCGATATCGCAGCCAACAACATATACTTAACCTTCCTTTTCATGTTGCCTCTTGTGGCAAGCACCGCTGCAGAGCTATATGATAGGAAATAGACGGGAATCGCAAGCGATAGAATCCGCATCACCACCGCGGAATCTTTATATGAGCTGCCAAATATCAAAGAAGTGATCTCTTCGGAAAATACTAGGAAGGCAAGCATAAAAGCGATCCCTGACGCCGCCATTACCTTTTCCGACATCACATATACACTCCTTAGCTTACTTCCATCTGAGTATGCCCAACGGTGATATTTCGGAATCAGGTACTTATGAAATACAATCACGGGCAAAAGCATTACCGCGTTCATCAGGTTCTGTGCAGCAGAATAAATTCCGGCTCCCATCCCATCTGTAAGATATCTCACCATGATGATATTTCCTTGGGAGTAGATAAATCCCAGTGCTGCCGCGGCCCCGAATGGATAGAGCTCATACCACAGATCTTTCAACGGTCTCGCTGGCTGAAGATTGACGTGAGGCTTCTGGCCATGCCCAACCAGGGAAATCTCTCCATCGACCATCTTTTGCGCAGATATCCATCCGATAATCAGCACAACTATGCCGACTAGCCCAAACACAATTGCTACACACCGAACATCAGATCCCTTCACAAGAAAAAGAATAATCGCCGAAGCAAGAAATCGGGAAGCTTGGGGAGCCGCCTGCCATGTAGCAAGCTTTGTGTACTTCTCTTCCAGTTGCAGTTTGGCTGCAACTATGTCCACACCAAGCTGGCCTATCGAAAAGAAAGAAAGAATCAGTAATATGTCTCGCTCCATTCCGGCGTGTGGGCCAAATGCAGCCCACGCGATGTACACTATACTAATTAGAAGAGTGCTGATGAGCACCAGTCTAATTGACGATCCTATCCACCTTTGCGCACCCCATCCCTCTCGCCCGTAGGCGGCTAACCAATATTGTGTAATGCCAAAGCCGTAAAATACTGAAGCGAAAGTTGCGACCGAAATCGCGGATGCCAGCGCACCATAGTCTCCAGGCGCGTAGTGCCTAGCGAGAACTATATTAAGTGCAAAGGTACTGCCACTACCCGCGACTGTTCCAATCAGTAGAAAGAATAGTCTTTTCACCGTGCTTTTCATGCGAGCAACCCGCTCACAGGCAATGTACCGGCAATTATCTGCGCGATGTACCTTGAAGACTTCCCATTACCGTACGGATTGTGAGCTTGGCTCATTCTCTTGTAGATAGCTGAATCGTCAAGTAGATACATTACTTCGCGAACGATTGCTTCTTTATGCGTGCCCACCAGTTTAACCGTGCCTGCCGCGACGGCTTCCGGCCGCTCCGTAGTTTCACGCATCACAAGCACGGGCTTACCGAGCGAAGGCGCTTCCTCTTGAATCCCGCCAGAATCGGTTAGCAGGATTGCTGCCCTATCCATCAGATACACAAACGGCAGATAATCCAACGGTGCAATCAGGTGAATGTTTGGGCTAGCACCAAGTATGCGCCTGACAGGTTCTTGCACATTCGGGTTGAGGTGGACGGGGTAGACGATTTCGACGTCGTTACGCTGACTTATCTCATTGAGCGCGGCGCAGATGTTCTCAAATCCAGAGCCAAAATTCTCGCGACGGTGGCCAGTGACCAAAATTAATCGTTTGGCTTTGTTGAGAAAGCTGAAGCGACGATCGAGTTCATTGCCGAGTCCGTCATCGGTACGTACTCGGTTCACTACCTCTAGGAGTGCGTCGATGACGGTATTCCCGGTGACGTGAATTGCTTGCTCAGGGACTCCTTCACTAAGCAAGTTTGCCTTTGCGTTCTCCGTCGGTGCGAAATGGACCGCGGATATGCCCCCCGCAATGCGACGATTCATTTCCTCCGGCCAGGGAGAATAGATATTGCCGGTACGAAGACCAGCTTCGACATGACCGACGGGAATCTTTTCGTAGTAGGCAGCTAGGCTTGTTGCCAGTGTTGTGGTGGTATCGCCATGCACGAGAACCCAGTCGGGTCGCCAAGCCTTGAACACGTCTCGCATACCCAGCAGAACGTTGCTGCTGATATCGGTCAGATCCTGACCCGGCTTCATAAGGTCCAGGTCAAAATCGGGATTGATTGCGAAGAGCTCCAATACTTGATCAAGCATTTCTCTATGTTGAGCGGTAACACACACTTTCGCGTCAACACCTTTGCAGGCCTCCAGCGCCTTTACGACTGGAGACATCTTGATCGCCTCTGGGCGAGTACCAAAAACGGTTAGAACTTTCATTTGAACTGGTCCGCAAACAGTTAGTCAAATATGACCCTGGCCAGATTCTAGAAAGCCTTTGCTCTGGCCTGTATTTTGTGCTTATCGATGGTCTATAGGCGAGAACCTAGTCGTTATGCCTATTATTAGAAGCCAGCCCCCTCTGCGCGTGAGCTCCATTAGCATTTGATAACGACAGAGGTCCTTTACAAAACTGTTATCTGGCCTTCACTGCACGCTAGATGTCTCGCTGTCTACTGCGTAGCCGTAGTGCGCATAGCGATATCGTCCATATTTCGATCCATATCCGTAGCGATACGCATTCGGATCCAGGCCATTGAACACAACGCCGTTCACGTCGGCTTTGGCCTGATGCAGTTGCTTGGTGGATTCGGTCACTTCGCCGATGGTGGTCTTTTCGAAGCGCGTCACCAGGAGCACCGTTGCACAGCTGGCGGCAAGGATCGCGGTATCGGAGACGGCAAGAACGGGCGGCGTATCGATCAGGACAAGGTCGTACTGGTGATCCAACTCATCAAGAAGCTTCATCATGCGGGCGTTGAGCAGCAGCTCAGCCGGGTTCGGAGGCAAGCTTCCGGTACTGAGAAAGTCCAGGTTCTCAATTACTTCGCGATGTACCGCCTCGTCAAAGCCTGCTTTGCCGAGCAGCACGTCCGCCAGCCCCTTGTTTCGGGACTTGCCAAAATACTGGTTTAGGTGGCCCTTGCGCATGTCGGCATCGATCAGCAGCACGCGCTTACCGCCCGAGGCCATCACCGCGGCGAGATTGGCCGAGACAAATGACTTGCCGACGCCCGGCGTGGGACCCGTGAGCAGCGCGCGCTTGTTGTCCGCATCGAGCATGGCAAATTGCAGCGCCGTGCGCAGGCTGCGCAGACTTTCAATCGCTGGCTCATTAGGATTACGTTCTGCGAGCACGAAATTGCCGCACTTGCGCTGGCGGATTTCTTCGGTGAGGAAATTCTGTGCGGTCGATAAAGGCACGGTCGCGTAGACACTCAGACCCGTATGCTGCTCAATGTCCTGCGAATCGGTGATACCACCGAACAGCGCATTGCGCACGAAGGCCACTACGACACCAATCAGCACACCGAGAAAAGCTGCGAGGGCGATGACCAAGCCCTTCTTCGGCTTGATGGGCTCCTCGGGAACCGGGGCATTGTCAAGCAGCCGTACATTGCCGACCTTGCCAGCTTTGACGAGCTTGAGTTGCTGCATATTGTTCAGCAATCCCACGTAGAGGTCGTTGTTGACTTGCACATCGCGCATCAGCCGCAGGGTGTCTTGCTCCACATTGGGGAAAGATTTCATGCGCCCAGCCATAGCGGCGACCTTCGAGGTTAGCGCTGCAATTTGCTGGTCGACGGCTTGCACGCCCGGGTGGGACGCAGCAAAACGTGTCGATAGTTCGGTGCGCTTTTGCTTCAGCTCGAGCAGCCTCGTTTCGGCCATCACGCTTTCCTGCAGGAATGTCTTACCTTCCTCACTCAGGTTGAAGGTATTGCGCTTGTTGCGCATCTCGTTGTACTTCACTTCAGCTCGCTCAAGCTCGCCCTTGAGTTGTGGCAGGAGATCCCCCAGGAAGACGAGCGACTTCTCCGCCTCAGCGGCTTTACGCTTGATGTTCTGCGCAACGTACTCTTCGCCAATCTCATTCAGGATGCTCGCCGTAAGCTTCTGGTCAGTACCATCGAGCGAAGCACCGATGATGCCGCTCTGCTTTCCCCTTTCGGCGATCTGGAGTTGATCCTGGAACTCTTCGACTGTCTGCAGGTGCGAGTTCCGCACCAGGTTGAACGTGATACCCGGTTTTGCCTTCATCTCCGTTACCAGGAGCGTGACGTCGCCCACGGTCTGCTGGGCAGTCAGCGGTTGACCTACACGCCCTTCAAGGGGCGCGTCCAGACTGGAATGCTCCACACGGTAGCGGCCCTCCCCCAGGGCAATCAGCTTGAACTTTTCGCCCTCAACGGATTCCGGGACATCGAACTGCTCGACAATAATCGATTCTCTGGCCCAGGCGAAGCCACCGAAGCCGAATAGTCCTGGCTCCGATAGACCCTTGGCGCGGCTAGCGATCTTGGCGCCAAAAAAAGGAAAATAATTGGGCTTCGCCAAAATATAGAGTCGCAGATTGTCCACCGCCTTACTGACAACCATGCGCGAGCGGAGAATCTCGATCTCAGCCGTGGCTTGAGCCTTGACATCGAACAGACTAGAGACGTCACCCAGCAGGCTGTTGGCGCTGTTCGGATTGTCCTCCACCTGGACCAAGATATTGGCCCGATAGACTGGCGGAGCCAAGAATGCGTAAGCCACCCCAAGCGCCAGCACCACTCCCGCAATGGATGCAATCAGCCAACGACTGGCAAGCAGCACATCTAGGTACCGGACGAGATCAATCTCGTCATCCGGAGGCGCAGCGACAACAACTGGAGGGGGAGTCTGGTTCATCTGCATTACTAAATCAGTTATCGAAGCGCCTGGATGCGCGGCACCCAGGCTTCCACGCCGCGTTGGATCAACTGCAGCACGTTTTCGAAGGCGGGACGTGCTTCGCGATAGGGATCTGGCACATCGAACCTGGCAAGCTCCCCGATGCGGAAGACACGACCGGTGGTGGCCGGGTGCAAGTGCTGGATGTCCTGCCGCTGGTCGTTGTCCATCACGAGAATGAGGTCCGCACGCGTTGTCATGGCTCGGCTCAGTTGCTGGGCCCGATGGCCGGTGATATCCAGGCCAATCTCGTGCATGACTGCGATGGCGTGCACGTCGGCCGGCTTGCCAATGAGCGCACCAAGGCCAGCGGAGATGACGTTGGCATCCGGCAATGCCTGCATAAGAAGCCCCTGCGCCATAGGGCTCCTGCAAATATTGCCGATGCAAACCACCAATACAGTCTTGATCATTTGACCGCGTTCGCCGTGGATGTGAAGAAATTTCCGCTCGGCAGCAGTTGGTTGATCACACGGCTCCAGCGGACCACACCTGCGGCATCCACGTAGACGACGTCCCTCGGCTTCAACTCGAACGACTCGGCCAGGGCAAAAGAGACAGGTGACTTGCCGTCGAGGTGGAACACCTCTGCTTCGCCATCGTTGCTCTTGCGGATAACGTAGAGTTCCTTGGCGTTGGCCGAGAGGGGGTTGACGCCGCCAGCTTCACCAATGGCCTCGCTGAGCGTCAGGCGGCCGTTGCGCGGGAGAACGGCGACAGGACGCACGACTTCGCCGGTCACGAATACCTTGCTGTCCTCGCGTTGTTCCACGCGCACGATGTCGCCGTTGCGCAGCAGGATTTGGGCGGGATCGATGCCTTGCTGCAGGAGCGCAGGCAGGTTGACGACGTAGGTCTTTCCCTCGCGCGAAACGCGGATGCGGCTGTTGTCGCCCGTCAGGACGTTGATACCCCCGGCGCGGTTGAGCGCTTCGACCAAGGTCATAGGTACGTCGTCGACGTTCTGGGGGCCAGGCGTCTTGACTTCGCCGTCCATGTAGACGCGCTTGCTGCGGAAGGCGAGCACGCGTACGGTGACCTGCGGCATGTTGACGACAGGCTTGAGCTGGGTGCTCAACTGCCCGCGGATTTCGTCCGGCGTGCGGCCGAGAACCTTGAGCACACCGGCATATGGAAACTGGATGGTGCCCGCGGGACTTACGACGTAGCCCGGCACGTTGGCCGCGCCGCTGTAGTTCGGGATCTCGTACGCAGTACCAATCGAGTACGTTTGCGTGGGGAACACCAGTTCCGGGTGGTCCCACACAACGATCGAGAGAATGTCGCCCACGCCCACGGTATAGGGCCTCGGGTCTGCGAACAGCTCCTCTACCCCAGCGTTCGCTGGCTGTGTGGAGGCCTTCAGCGTGCGCACCAGCGCCGGCGTGATCCGGGTGATTTTGGGCACCGATTCCGGGTCCTCCGGATCGAGCGGTCGCTGCGGGTCGAAGCGCATCCCTGGTGCGAGTGCACAGGAAGCCAGCAACGGAACGATCCCCAGGTACATTACCGCCCTGCCAAACGTCAGCCTGCTTGAAAGCTTTAGCACGTCTCGATTATTCCCTTGTTACAAGAAGGCCCGCATTGTCCGCCGTCTCCTGAGCGGGCTGTGCTGCGGGGATTCCGCTTGTCCGACATGGCACACGCTGGTGCCTTTCCGCTTGTTTGCGCTGCCTGCGGATTTGAACCTGGCGGTGTTGGCTTCGTGTTGCTCGGCGCGGTGGCGCGCTCTTTTTGCACTGCGTCATTACGCGAATGACCGGCGAAGTGTATGGCTCCAGCGGCTACATCTTCAAGGCACAAATGGCGTTTTTAGCGAGTTATCTATCCCCACGTAAGAGTGGACCCGCAAAAAGGAGGGATGTGCGCGAAGCGATATTGAGCAAGAATGCGTGCCTCGTCGAGCGTGGGAAATTCCGTCATGCCGCTGCGCGTTTCGTCCCGGGCCAGCCAGCTTGCTGCTGTTCTTTCGGCCGTGTTACTGGCCTGGAAGATCGTCTGATCCGGCGCATCTTGCCCACCGGAATTCCGGACGCCTCTATACGCCCTTCTTCCCGCAATTTGCCAAAGCACAAAAAAAGAAGGGTGTAGGCACAGGAAGTCCTACACCCTAACGGGTCAGGCAAGGGGTCAGGCTTGCCGGGGTTGATTATTGATGGGGGTCGGACCGGGTCTTACCCTGCTTTAGTGGGCCCCACGCTTAGGTGGGGAAAGTCATGAATTGGAGCATTGACGGTTGAAGATGGGGGAAGGAGACACTCAGAAACGCGAAAGCGAACTCCGAAAGACTGTCGTCGCAACGTCTCTCGTCAGTGGACTGGAAACGTTTGACTTCACCGTGTTCGGATTCTTCGCGGCGATGATCGGAGACCAATTCTTCCCGGCGGAAGATCCTCTGACTTCGTTGCTGTTGGCAGTGGGCACCTTTGGCGTTGGCTTTCTCATCCGGCCGCTTGGCGCGATGATGATCGGTGCCTACGCCGACCGTGTCGGGCGCCGCGCGGCGATGACGAGAACCATCGGCCTGATGACCGTCGGAACGGCGGCCATCGCCCTCTGCCCGCCGTTTGCAATGATCGGTGCGGCTGCGCCGGTCATCATCATCATCGGTCGGGCGCTGCAAGGTTTTGCCGTCGGCGGCGAAATTGGCGTTGCCTCAACATACGTGATGGAAACCGTACCGGTGTCGAGTCGTGGCCGCGTGGTCAGCTGGCAGTCCGTGAGCCAGGGCGCGGCTGCGTTGCTGGGAGCATCCCTGGGCGCCCTTCTCACGAAGGTGATGTCGCCGGAGGATCTGGCTTCCTGGGGCTGGCGTCTCCCGTTCCTGATCGGACTTCTGATCGCGCCAGTCGGCATCTACGTTCGCCGCCAGCTTCGCGAGGCGCCGGTCGCCGACACAAGGGGCAGAGCTGCCGCCACGCCGCTCGTCGAGCTGTGGCGCGAGCATCGCAGCACCATGCTCCTGGCGATCCTGATCAGGATGGGGTCAACGATCCCGGTCTACGTCATCGTCTACTACATGCCAAGCTACCTGCATCGCGTGATGCACGTACCTGCCAGCACAGGATTTTTGGCAGCAACGTTGTCCGCGCTGCTGCTGACTGTCATCCCGCCGCTGTCCGGCCTGCTCATCGACCGACTGCCCCGCCGCAAGCCGCTGGCCCTCTTCACGGCGGGATGCAAAGTGCTTCTGGTCTTCCCGGTCTTCCTGATGATTGTGCGTGCAGACGGCACGCTGCCAGTCCTGGTTGGCGTCGGGCTGATCAGCGCAATGGTGGCACTTGGCGCTGCCGTTGGCACCCTGCTTGTGCTCGAAGCATTTCCTGCACGGGTTCGCGCCAGCGGCGCCGCGATTTCGCATGCGCTGAACGTCGCGGTGTTTGGCGGGACCGCGCAGTTCATCGTGACGGGAATGATCAAGTTGACCGGCAACCCCATGTCGGCGGCCTGGTATATGGCAGCGACATGCCTGCTGAGTTTCGGTGCGGTCGTGGTGATCAAGGAGCAGCGCCCACAAGCCTGAACCGCCCTCTCGGGCATATCCAGTCAGAATTCCCCAACGCTTCAGGCAGGCCGAGCACTTCTTTACGCTGCACTCGTGCTTCCCATCGCTGGAGGGGTACCGCTGATGCTGCGATGCAGCACAATGCCAAGCGGCACCCCGTTGCCAACTTAAGGGTGTAGGCGCATCCCTGTGGCGCCTACACCCTCTTTCTTTGCCGTCAGACCGCGGCCCAGGCACCACGCATTTCCGGCCCCTGACGGCAAGTCATTGATGTTTGCTGTGATGTCACGGCCTGGCGCCGCAAAAGTCATCGACGCGCAAGAGATTCGAATCCGACAGGACAATCGAACAGTGTGGAATGGGGAGAAATCATAAATTGGCAGACAACACGAAAGCGCGCATGTGGGGAGCCACGCGCGCCGCTTGGCAGCGTCCGGTCAAGCAGCCGAAGAAGTAATCGTCCGGCCGCCGCTTGAGCGGCCGTGGAAACGCCGCCTCGGCGAGGCGGCGTCAGTGAATTGATACCGGCGCCGGGGCAACCGGCGCCTGAAACGGGGGGTTCACCATGTGTGGCATCGTCGGCGCGGTTTCCACGCGCAATATCGTTCCAGTCCTGATCGAAGGGCTGCGCCGCCTGGAGTACCGCGGCTATGACTCGTGCGGCGTCGCCGTCGTGCGCGGCGATACGGTCGAGCGCGCGCGCACGGTGTCGCGCGTGGCGGACCTGGACGCGCAGACACAGGCTTCCGGCCTGTCCGGCTTCACCGGCGTGGCGCATACGCGCTGGGCCACGCATGGCAAGCCCGATACCGTCAACGCCCACCCGCACCTGTCGGGCGAGACCATCGCCCTGGTCCACAACGGCATCATCGAGAACTACGAGCCGTTGCGCGAAGAACTGCGCGCGGTCGGCTACGGCTTTGAATCGCAGACCGATACCGAGGTGGTTGCCCACCTGATCCACCAGGCCTACACCTACCCCAGCAGTGCCACGCGCGGCGACCTGTTCGCCTCGGTGCGCGCGGTGACCAAGCGCCTGCACGGCGCCTACGCCATCGCCGTGTTCGCCAAGGACCAGCCGGGCCGCGTGGTCGGCGCGCGCGCCGGTTCGCCGCTGGTGGTGGCGCTGGGCGAGAACGAGGCCTTCCTGGCCTCCGACGCGCTGGCCGTGGCCGGCACCGCCAACCGCATCATCTACCTGGAAGAGGGCGATGTGGTCGAACTCACGCTTGACGGCGTGACCATCCACGACGTCGACGACCACCCGGTCAAGCGCGAGGCGCGCGTGGTTGAAGCGCACGCCGCCTCGGTGGGGCTGGGCCCGTACCGCCACTTCATGCAGAAGGAGATCTTCGAGCAGCCGCGTGCGCTGGGCGACACGCTCGAAGGCATCGAGGCCATATCGCCGGAACTGTTCGGCAACGGCGCCGCCGAGGTCTTCGCCGGCATCGACAGCGTGCTGATCCTGGCCTGCGGCACCAGCTACTACTCGGGCTGCACCGCCAAGTACTGGCTGGAGAGCATCGCCAGGATCCCGACCAAGGTCGAGGTCGCCAGCGAATACCGCTACCGCGACACCGTGCCCAATCCGCGCGCGCTGGTGGTGGTGATCTCGCAGTCGGGCGAGACCGCCGACACCATGGCGGCGCTGCGCCACGCGCGCGCGCTCGGCCACGTGCACACGCTGGCGGTCTGCAACGTCGCCACCAGCGCGATGGTGCGCGAAACCGAACTGCGCTTTCTGACGCGCGCCGGCACCGAGATCGGCGTGGCCTCGACCAAGGCCTTCACCACGCAGCTGGCCGCGCTCTACATGCTGACGCTGGCGCTGGCCAAGACGCGCGGCCTGCTCACCGAAGACGCCGAGGCCAAGGCCCTGGCCAACCTGCGCCACCTGCCCGCGGCGCTGCACGGCGTGCTGGCGCTGGAGCCGCAGATCATCGCCTGGTCCGAAGACTTCACGCGCCGCGAGAACACGCTGTTCCTGGGCCGCGGCCTGCACTACCCGATCGCGCTGGAAGGTGCGCTCAAGCTCAAGGAAATCTCGTACATCCACGCCGAGGCCTATCCGGCGGGCGAACTGAAGCACGGCCCGCTGGCACTGGTGACCGAAGCGACGCCGGTGGTCACCATCGCGCCCAACGACGCGCTGCTGGAAAAGCTCAAGTCCAACATCCAGGAAGTGCGCGCGCGCGGCGGCCGCCTCTATGTGTTTGCCGACAGCGATACGCAGATCCAGTCGTCGGACGGTATCCAGGTCATTCGCATGCCTGAGCACTATGGCGACCTGTCGCCGATCCTGCATGTGGTGCCACTGCAACTGCTGGCGTACCACACGGCATGTGCGCGTGGCACGGACGTGGACAAGCCGCGTAATCTGGCGAAGTCGGTGACGGTGGAGTAAGAGCGGCGCTGCTGACTTGCTCCTCCAATGCCCTTCGGGGCAGTTTTAGGTGGCGAGACTCGCTCCGAAGGGATTGCCATGGCGATGCGCATGGGCACCGTCCAAGGCGCCAGGCGACTCGATTGCCAATCGACTCGGCCACGCCTGTCAGGACTAACCCGCTCCAAACAGGAAGTCAGCAGCCGGCCAGCGTGCGCTTCGCCAGCCAGGCAGCATGGAGAACAGAAAGGCGGCAGGACAATGTGTCCTGCCGCCGCTCAAGCGCGCGCCTGCCCCCCGGCCCAGACGCGCGCCACCATCCAACGTGCCTACTTGATGCAGGCGAGGTTGACGGCGAGGCCTCCCCAATCGGTGGCCTGGTTGTTGTCGACCTGTACCTGCAGCTTGTCGTTGTGGCTGACGGTACCGGCCGGCACCTCTTCACTGCAGTTCTGCAGGCCGTTGGTGACTTTGCAGCTCAGATCCTTGACGGGCGTGAGGGTCACTGACGCGCCGGACCCCGTCACCTTGTACACCGAGATGTCCAGCGTGCCCTGCACCTTGCCGAGTGTGCTGGCAGTGAGCGTGACC
>NZ_JBYSYC010000059.1:0-43162 GCF_058782875.1 Cupriavidus sp. FW305-F7
TTCGGTGACCGCTTCATCAACGCCCTACGCTGAGATCTATTTAACCGACCTCAGCACACAGAATTCCTGACACCTCCCACCGAAGTGGCCATCCGTGCGGGCGTGCTCAACCGCATGGTGGCGCTCGCTCGCCCGCAATCCGTCCGTATCGCCTGAGTTCAGCCTCACCGAGAAGCCCCTGTTTTCAATCTCGATTTATGCAACAACGCCTTATGCGCAGCATAATTGCGAATCTCGACACGTCGAAGTAGTCTACGTGCGATTCACTTTTGGCATGTAACCTTCTATGTAATTTATGGGAGCCGTGATGTCGATCAAGCATCTGTTGGTGGCCGCTTTCCTGCCAGTCTTTGCGTTGTCTGGATGCCAGTCCATGAAGAATGGACTTGCGGCGGACCAAGCCGCTCATGAGGAGGGCGCGAGCGCGCTCAATGAGGCGGAAGTTCGCTCCATCGCGCGCGAAGCCTACCTCTACGGCTACCCGGTCGTCGAAGCGTACAAGACCCTCTACGCCCAGGCAGTCGACCAGGGCGGTCCGAACTTCAAGGCGCCGTTCAACCAGGTAGGCAACACGGCCAACGTCTTCACGCCGAAAGACACCGCGATCATCACGCCGAATTCGGACACCCCATACTCATTCGTCTGGATGGACCTACGCGCAGAGCCGCTGGTATTGACGTTGCCGCCCATCGAGAACAAGCGTTACTACTCCGTCCAGTTGATCGATCTTTATACGCACAACTTCGCCTATCTTAGCACCCGCACCACTGGCGACCAGGGCGGCAACTACATGATTGCGGGACCTGACTGGAACGGTGAGAAGCCGGCCAGCGTGAAAGCCGTGATCCGTAGCGAGTCCAGCATTGCCTACGCTATATATCGCACGCAACTCTTCAATGCCAAGGATCTGCGCCGGGTGCGTGCCATCCAGAAGGGCTACAAGGTGAGGACACTGAGTGCGTTCCTCGGCAAGCCGGCACCGGCGGCAGCCGCCCCCATCGACTGGCCGAAGCCTGCTGCGGACGCGACGGATTCGCTGGCCTTCTTCCGCTACCTGAACTTCATGCTGCAGTTCGCGCCGACGATGCCGAGCGAGCAGGATGTGATGGCGCGATTCGCAAAGATCGGCGTGGGCCGCGGCTTGCCGTTCGACGAGCGCTCGCTATCGCCGGAGATACAGAAGACCCTGGCAGCCGGCATGGCTGATGGCAAGTCCCATTTCGTGGAATTCAAGAAGACGCAACTGGACACAAGGAAGCTCACCAGCGGTGACTTGTTTGGCACACGCGAGCACCTGAAGAACAACTACATGTACCGCTATGCAGCGGCGGCACTGGGGATATTCGGTAACTCGGCGGAAGAGGCGATTTATCCCGGCTACTTTCTGGACGCCGCAGGCAGGCCGCTAAATGCTGCCGCCACGCGTTATACGCTGCATTTCGACAAGGACAAGCTGCCGCCGGCCAATGCGTTCTGGTCGCTGACGATGTATGACGGCAAGAGCAAACTGCTGGTGGCTAACCCTCTGAACCGTTATCTGATTAACTCTTCGATGCTCGGCCAGCTCAAACGCGATCGCGATGGCGGGCTGACCCTGTATGTGCAGAAGGACAGCCCAGGCAAGGATAAGGCGAGCAACTGGCTGCCGGCGCCTGACGGGCCATTCTATGCGATCTTGCGCGTGTACCTGCCGAAACAGGAGATGCTGTCTGGCCAATGGCGCCAGCCGCCCATGGTGGCGGCCGAGTAAGAATCCGGCACAGGCTGCATGGCGCCAGCGTGACTTTGAAATTCCGATACGAAGAGGGGAACTATGAAAAATGCAATGATTGCCAACGCCTTGATGGGCTTCGCACTCGCTGGCGTCGGCACTATCCATGGCCAGGCCTCCGCTGCCCAGGCGGCAGGTGGACCCGTGCCGGTCACGGTAGACAACTTCGTGCGGGCGGAGTCCGACATGTATATCGCCGGGGTGGCAAAGCAGGGCGGCGTGGGCAAGCTGCAGCACCGGCGCGAGCCCGCTTCGATCGATGAGCAGACCGTGATCCGCCTGAACCGTGACACGCTGTATTCCTCCGGCGTGTTCGATCTCAATGCCGGCCCCGTGACAATTGCCATGCCGGATCCGGGCAAGCGCTTCATGTCGCTGCAGGTCATCAGCGAGGACCACTACGTGCCCAATGTGTTCTACGGTGCCGGCACGCATACGCTGACGCGCGAGAACGTCGGTACGCGCTACGTGGTGGCGGCCATCCGCACGCTGGTGGATCCGAACGATCCGGATGACCTGAAGCGGGTCCATGCGCTGCAAGACGCCATCAAGGTCAGCCAGAAGGCGACGGGCAAGCTGGAGTTGCCCAACTGGGACCAGGCCAGCCAGAAGAAGGTGCGCGACGCGCTGCTGACGCTGTCGGCGACGACACCGGACTTCAAGAAGTCGTTCGGCAAGAAGGGCGAGGTCGATCTTGTGCGCCATCTAATGGGCACGGCGGCTGGCTGGGGCGGCAACCCGGACAAGGACGCCATCTACCTGAACATCACACCGGAAAAGAACGATGGCAAGACCGTGTACCGGGCGAACGTCAAAGATGTGCCCGTGGATGGATTCTGGTCGGTCAGCGTTTACAACGCCGAAGGTTACTTCCAGAAGAACCCGGCCAATGCCTACACCGTCAACAACATCACAGCGAAAAAGAACGGTGACGGGTCGATTCCAATCCAGTTCGGCGGGTGTAACGGACAGGTGTCCAACTGCCTGCCGATCGTGCCCGGGTGGAACTACACCGTGCGCCTGTATCGGCCGCACGCCGAGATTCTCCGTGGCGCATGGAGTTTTCCGCAGGCTCAGCCTGTCAATTAAGCAGAGCGTGTCAATTGTTGCAGTGGAAGATTCCGGGACGAAGGGGGCATTCCAGATCTGAGGAACGCCTCGGTGCTGTTTCGGGAGGGAGAGCCCCGTCTTGGTGATTCCTCACAATGCGGCGTTCGCACCGACTGTAAGCGTGGCGCCTCCCTTAACAAGGAGACACACCATGAGGCGAGCAAGTACCACCATCCTGGCCGTCGTTGCCGCAGGCGGCCTGATGGCGCCGCTGGCCGGACATGCCACAGAGGGCGCTTTGGGCCGACCAGTGGCGGGCACCAGCGTGTTTTCCAATGTCGCCGTAATCCCGGACCAGCCGGTATGGATTGCCAATCTCCAGCAGCTCTATATGGACGGATCGATCAGCCGCGGTCGCCAGGTGCCGATCGGTGGCCGTACCACGTTGGGCATTGACGCGAAGATCGCGTTTACGCTGGCTACACTCATGAAGGTGTGGGATACGGGCCCCGGCGCCTGGAATTTTGCCTCGAGCTTCACGCTGCCCTATGTCTGGACTTCGGTGCACGCCAACGCGGGCGTCACCGCCGGCGGTGCCAGTTTCTCGCGTGGCACCTCGGATCGGGCGTCGAATCTTTACGATATCTATTTCAGCCCGATCATCGCCGGCTTCCACTTCTCGCAGACCAGCCACATGGCCTTGAGCTTCAATGTCTGGGCCCCCACTGGGCAATACGACAAGAACGCCCTGGCCAATCCGAGCCTGAACACCTGGACTTTCGTGCCGCAGGTCGCATTCACGCACTCGATGCCGCAATACGGGCTGGAGTTTAACGCCGTGGCGGCGTTCCAGTTCTACACGCGCAACAGCGCCACTGATTACCAGAATGCGCCGCTGTTCACGCTTGACGTCATGGGGCTGAAGAAGTTTGGCGCCTGGGGGGCAGGGATCGTCATGGGCACGGTTCAGCAACTGGGCAACGACACCGGGCCCACGGCCGACCGCCTCAATGGCTTCCGCGGCCACGACTTCACGATCGGGCCGATTGTCACGTACGACACCAAGCTTGGCGGCAAGGCGCCGCTTTCTTTCAGCGTGCGCTGGGTACCAACGGTCACCAGCAAGAACCGGCTGGACAGCACTGCCACCGTCTTGGCTACAGCAACGCTCGTATTCTGACTTTCACGTGCGACATTCGGCGAACCCAACAGGCTTCGAATCCACGCTTTCCCTTTGATCGGCGTTGTTGCACAAATCGAGATTGAAAACAGGGGCTCCTCGGTGAGGCTGAACTCGGCGATACGGACGGATTGCGGGCGAGCGAGCGCGACCATGCGGTTGAGCACGCCCGCACGGATGGCCACTTCGGCGGCCTGCGACCCGATTTCGCGTGCCCACAGACTGTGTCCCGTCAGCGTCTTGAGGCGGTACATCAGGGTCTCGGCCAGCGAGCGCCGGTGATAGCCGCTGGCGGCCTTCCATTCGCCTCGACTTCTCTTCTCGATGACATCGATGGTCTCGTTACGCCAGGCTGCGCCCGGCGTACTTTCGGACCAAGGCTTCGCGCCATAGCGTGGTGGGATCGAGGGCTGTGCACCTCGCGCGGCAATTTCCGCGTGGCACGGCTTGCTGTCGTAAGCGCCGTCGCCTCCGATGGTATCGATCGGTGTATCAGCCGGGATCTGGTCGAGCAGGTCGGCCAACACTTCGCCATCGCCAACGTCCTGGTGGGTCATCAGTGCAGCACTGATTTGGCCCGTGTTCGCGTCCATGGCGAGATGGACCTTGCGCCAAGTCCGGCGCTTGGACCAACCGTGCTTGCGAACCTTCCACTCGCCTTCGCCGTAAAGCTTCAGCCCAGTGCTGTCGATCACCAGATGCAGCGGCTCGCCTGTACGCGAGGCGGGCAGCACGACGTTCAGATTCTGCGCGCGGCGGCTCAAGGTCGTGTAGTTCGGCACTGGCAACGTTGGGAAGGCCAGGGTGCGCAAGCTCTGCGCGAAGCCTTGCAGCGCGCGCAGCGGCAGGTGGAACACCTGCTTCAGACCGAGCAGACCCTGAATCAGCGCATCCGTATAGACAAACGGGTGGCCAGGTTTGGGTGACTGGGCTTTAGCCGGTGGCACGAGCAAGCTCTCTTCGACCACATCGTCACGTCTCCTCGGGCTATCAGCCCCTTGTTGTACTGCGCCCAGTTCTTGACGCGGTAGACCCTTTTGGGCTCGGTTTGCTGTCGGTTGTCCTTGCGCATCGTCCCGGAAAAAATCCAAGACACTACGCCGCTTCGTCAGAAGTTAACAGAGGCAGCTTTCCAGCCGTCGCGCGTAAACGTCAGCCCAACCCACCCCGGATTTATGCAACAACGCGTTTTCCTCGAATGTGTCGAGTTGGCCTTGCCAGTTTCGGAGGGGAACGTTATAGACCAACGCATCCCGCTTTATCTTCAATCGACACCACTCGGATGGGGGGGGCGGGTGCAGAGCGCTATCTAGACGGCCGTTCCCTCAGCGCAAAAGAGTAATGGCGAAGTGGAAGGTTGTAGCGGTGGGCCGCGGGTGAAGACTCATCAGAAATGGGGACGGGAAAGAAGGAACAGAAGGGCGCATTACCGCTGAATTTCTAACATAACGCCCGTACACCGAAATTTTGCTGGTTGCTGGGGTGGTATGTTTGATTGGGAGAGAAGGGCAGGGTGCGAGCGCCGCCGGCACCTCAGTCGGCCGTCGACGCGCAAGCGTTCGACTCGTTAGAAGAGTCGAAATGCGCAGCGGCATACACGGCATTGCACGCCCAGATTTCTTCCCCGTCCTTGTAGAAAGTGACCCATTTGCCGTCGCTGACGCAGTGGGCGCCAGGGAAGACTTCGGCATGGCGGCCGGCGGCCAACTCCCGCATATGAGGCCGGATGTATAGCTGCAATCTCCACCTTCGAGCCATCGATCTTGAAGCCCTGGCAATCTCGGGGGCGTCCATGTATGTATAAGGAGATGGGTTCGGCTGGGTCATGGTGCAACTCCCAGCACCGCGGCGGCGATTCTTCGCACAGTAGCGGCGCATAGACGTCGACCGCCAGAAGCCGGTCAATGGATCGTAGCAACCTGGGGCATTCCCCTACTTGCCCCGCTGTGGATGGCTGCTGTTTCCACTGGTTGATGAACTGGTGCTTGCCCGTCTCGCAGCTCTGACTCACGTTAACGTCGACCGACTAGTGGCGATCCAAACACCAGCAGCGTGGGTGTCTGACCGACGCGGCCTTTCATTCTGCTTCGAGTGCCTCGCTCTGAATCCCCTCGATGTCTTTTCGTCTCGCTCACAGGCGGCCATAGGTAGGTCGTCTGCCGAATGGTCGTAACTGGCCGATAGTCGACGATTTGCGACCGGAGTGTTCCGATCGGACTATGCGCTAGGTAGGTGATTGCTCTGGCACGGCGGCGCCTGAATTCCCGAAGGAGAACCTGTGCGGCCAAACGTTTTTTGGCCTGATTAACCGGCCCGTCACGCTTCAAGAATCTCAAGACCGTTCTCGGCACACCATTGTCTCAGCGCTCTTTCGACAGAGTCGGCTTCAAACGTATACCAGACCTCGAGAACGCCCTCGCGCCGCAGCAAATCCTTGAAGCGCGAGTAAGCCCCTTGCCGTTGGAAAAATCCTTCGACCTGGTCGTAACACGCAGGCAGCTCTTGTGCGACAAAGCGTAAGGCGAGAGTTCTTCCAAGATCGAGATCGTTCTTATGTGGTATCGCAAGGTATCGGTCGGAAGTTTCAAGGTCGTCAGGAATATCCTCGTCGAACGCGTCATTGGACTCAGAGGTCCAATAGACTCTGCCAGTATCGAGCGAGACATACGCGTTGTGCTCCATCGGCGCCGCGTAGCTAACGAAGTCGAAGGCCATAGAAAGATCCTCGTGTTTGACTGCGACCATGGCTCTACTCCCATAGGTTGTCGCGTGTGAGTTGTTCGGGCTCGGAGATATTCGACGACCGCGGTTAAACGACTCAATGTGACGCAATCCAGCTGCGAACATTTGGCCCTTAGCCTTTACCCAATGGCAACGCTTCATAGTACCGCAGCGCGCCTCGCAGCTCTGCGCGACCCATGGTCACCGCGTCCGCTAGTTCGCTTTGGGCTACCTTATGCGCCGACTCATGTCGCCCGCCTCTCGGTTCGAAGTGGCGGAGAACGGCGTACTGACCTACGGCTTGTACCGGCCGGCTACTGCCGTGACCCCCAAGCCAGGTGCCCAGGTCATCGCCGCGGCGACCGGGGCGAGGCGGGCGGAAGCGCGGTCCGGCCATGCGGGCTGCCGCCATGCCTGACGGCAGCGATCAGCAGCGGTGCGGGCGTCTCGAAGAGTACGAGATGGCCATGCCACACTGACCGACGGCAATTGCGGTCGCGCATGCCCTCTAAATCCTTTGCCTTGGCCAGCGAGCGACCCCGGGAGCACCGTCGCGCACCATTCCGGACAGGCTTTAGGCCGGGCTTTTCATAATGATGGGCTCGCCAAGACCCGATGAGATCACCGCCACGGCGCATCGTTTGCCCGAACGCGAGAAAGGCCGCTGCCGTTCTACCTCTGGACACGCGAGTGCGTCGCGAGTCTGATTAGGCGCGAATACGGCGTCA
This sequence comes from Cupriavidus sp. FW305-F7, assembly GCF_058782875.1. Lineage (NCBI taxonomy): Bacteria > Pseudomonadati > Pseudomonadota > Betaproteobacteria > Burkholderiales > Burkholderiaceae > Cupriavidus > Cupriavidus sp. FW305-F7. The sequence goes on from NZ_JBYSYC010000059.1 coordinate 7,451, forward strand.
CGCTTTCGCCGACGACGGCCTGGCGCTACCTCAAGGCGTGGGGCGATGCTTGGCTCCTGCAACCTCGAATCCTCCATCCATGGCCCGATCAGCGTTTCGCCGTCAAACACCCGAGGTAGGAGCCCGGTGCCCGAATTGGGCGTGCCGGGATCTGTGCGGGGGGTGCTCAGTAATGGGCATTCCTACCGCGTAATGGGTGTCCGATGAAACGGGGCAACCCCAGTCGACGATGGATCACGCATATTTTTCTTATTTCTCCTTCTGAAAAATTTCATGTCAGCTTGCGTGACGGTTGCGGCTAGATTGGGCGCAAAGTGCGTACGGTACACAATGTTTGCGGCCGGCTTCCCTTTGGAACTGTGGTCCAGGCTTCGTAGGAAACAGGAACTTGTCGAGCCCTGTGCCGGGATCCGCCTGAGCAACATCAGCCACCAACTTATCAGGCTTACTTCATCCAGGCGCCAGCGTTCACCGGTTCGTTAGCCAGAAATTTCCGTGTTCATGAACGATTGTGCCAATGGGGTCTGCAGGTCCGCGGGGGTAACCGGCAAACGGCCGCTGGGAGGATGGGGGATGAACCGTTGGCTTATACATTTGTTCCGTCATTTCGGAGCATGGCTGCTCGCCAGTCTGACGCTGATCGCCTTTAACGCGTATGCGCAAGCTGCGTCGGACCAGCCGGCTCCCTTCAAGCCTGAAGAACTCGAGGCACTGGTCGCGCCCATCGCCCTCTACCCCGATTCGGTGCTGTCCCAGGTCCTGATGGCCTCCACGTATCCGCTCGAGATCGTGCAGGCTGCACGCTGGGTCAAGGCCAATCCGAAAGTGAAAGGCGATGCCGCCCTGAAGGCGGTCGAGAGCCAGCCCTGGGATGTCAGCGTGAAGTCGCTAGTGGCGTTTCCCCAGGCGCTTGAGCCGATGAACGACAAGCTCGACTGGACGCAAAAGCTGGGCGATGCCTTCCTCGCCCAGGAGAAGGATGTGCTGGCGGCGGTGCAGCGGCTGCGGTCGCGAGCGCAGCAATCGGGGAACCTCAAGTCGAACGAGCAACAGAACGTGATCGTGGAGTCGCCTCCGGCTCCGGTCCAGGGGCAGCCCAGCCAGACTGTTGTGCGGATTGAGCCCGCGAACCCGGAGGTCATTTACGTGCCGGCCTACAATCCGACCGTTGTCTACGGCGCCTGGAGCTCTCCCGCCTATCCACCTTACTACTGGCCACCATATCCTGCCTACTATCCGGGTGCAGCGCTGGCCACTGGCTTTGCATGGGGCGTCGGCTTGGCCGCTGCCGGGGCCATCTTCGGCAACTGCAACTGGGGTGGCGGCGACGTGAACATCAACGTCAACAAGGCTGCCAATATCGACCGGAACTTTGACCGCACCAAGGTGCAGGGGGGTGGACGATGGCAGCACGATGCCTCGCATCGGAAAGGCGTGGCGTACCGGGATAACGCTTCGCGTGAGAAGTTTGGTGGCAGGAGTTCGGCCGGTTCCGACAGGCGCAATGATTACCGTGGTCGCGATGGCGGTCGGGGCAGCTCGGACCGGGCGTCTGCGGCCGATCGCGGAGGGCGTGGGGGGGCGGATCGGAGGTCTGCGGCCGATCGCGGAGGGCGTGGGGGGGCGGACCGGGCGTCTGTGGCCGATCGCGGAGGGCGCGGCGACCGCAGTGGTGCCGGAGACCGCGGCGGCGTGTCGAATCGTGCCGGGAGCGGGCGTGGCGGCGGCGCGGGCGGCGGTCGGGAGAACGCGTTCCAGGGCGTAGGCGGGGGTGGCGCCGCGGCCCAACGTGACTTTGACCGGGGCCGATCCAGCATGCAGTCTTCTGGACACCGCCAAAGCGGTGCGGCCAGAGGAGGCGGCGGTGGTCACGGCGGCGGCGGATTCGCAGGCGGAGGCGGCGGCCGTGGCGGAGGCGGTGGTGGTGGGCGTGGTGGCGGTAGGCGCTAATCTTGGGGGATGCGATCATGGACTCGATACAACGACTTCCTCGGTCCCGGTCTTGCGCCTGGGGCAGCGCCATCGCCATGGTGCTGGCGCTATTGACCTTGGGGATCGCCCCAGCTCATGCGCAGAAAAACTTCAGCTCGCCCGAGGCTGCTATGAACGCATTTGGCGAGGCGGTTGCCACCAGCGACGACGATGCGATGAAGTCCCTGCTTGGTGCCAATTATCACGAACTGATCCCTCCGGTTGGCGCAGAGATTCGCTACCGCTTCCTTGAGGCCTGGAGCCAATCGCATGCCATTCGCCCCGAAGGGGGCAACAGCGCTCGGATTGCGGCCGGCAATGACGGCTGGACCTTGCCGATTCCACTGGTGAAAACGGCCAAGGGATGGCATTTCGATACCCGCGCCGGCGTTGCCGAAATGCAGTTGCGCCGCATCGGCAGCAACGAACTGGCGGTGATGCAGACCTTGCTGGCCGTTTGCGATGCGCAGAATGAGTTCGCGCAGATGGCCCAGAAGACGCAGGGTATGTCGGTGTACGCGGCGAAGCTCGTCAGCTCGCCCGGCAAGCACGACGGCCTGTACTGGCCAACCAAGCCCGGCGAGGCGCAAAGCCCGCTGGGACCAGCATTCCTTGAGGCCGGCATGCGTAGCAGGGGCCAGGGAGGCTACTACGGTTATCGCTACAAGCTGCTTACCTCGCAGGGAAGCCATGCTCCGGGTGGCAAGTATGACTATCTCGTGAATGGCAAGCTCTTCGGTGGATTTGCGGTGATCGCGTGGCCGGTTCGCTACGGCGACACCGGCATCAAGAGCTTCATGGTCAGCCACGATGGGCGAGTCTTTGAGCGTGATCTTGGACCGGATAGCGCAGCCAAGGCCGTGGCGATCCGGTCATTCGACCCGGGGCCGGGCTGGACCGAGGTGACGCCGTGACACGCACGCTGCTTGCCTGCCTGCCGTCGAGCGATGATGTCGACGGCATTTTCCGATATTTGGCCTAAACCGAAGGTGAGTTATGTCTATTCTTTTGCTTGGGAACCTCGACGCCAAAACCACTGATGAGGAAATCGGCGCCTTCCTGGTGAAGTACGGATTCCCGGAATACACCAGCATCGAACACATGGAAGGCGACGGCACCAGGCCTGCCGTGCGGCTGACCTTCGATACCCTCGACAATGACACCCTGGACAAGCTACGGGGGCGTATTCACGATATGTTTTGGAAAAGTCACAAGATCACGGCCCTCGTAATGAGAGAGCGCTTCAACTGAAGCGAGGGGCGCATAGGACACTCTGAATGAGTGCAACGCAAGTCTGATCAGGGGATACACCATGAAACGCATGTCATTGCTGGCCGCTGCGGTGTTGGTAGCGGCTAGCGCTTCTGCGTGGGGGCAAACCGAAACCCGCGTGGATATCACGCAGTCACCCGGACAGGCGACAGCGACCGGCACGGCAAAGCTCACCGCCAAGATCGTCAAGATCGATGCGCCGACGCGAACGGTTTCGCTCAAATCCGCCGACGGCAAGACCACGGACCTAGTCGTGGGACCGGAGGCGAGGAATTTCGAACAGCTCAAGGTCGGCGATACCGTCACGATAGAGTACAAAGAAGCCCTGACCATGAGCCTCAAGAAGGATAAGGGGCCGCTCGCAATGCACGAGCGCGAGACCTCGGACCGTGCTGCGCCGGGAGCAAAGCCAGGTGGCACAGTCGGCCGGGAAGTGACCGTCACGGCGGACGTTGTAGCGGTCAATACCAGCGCCAAGACTGTGACCCTGAAGGGGCCGAAAGGGCGCACGGTGGACCTCGTGGTGGGGGATCCAGACCGTCTTAAGGGCATCAAGAAGGGCGATCGGGTCGAAGCAGTCTATACCGAGGCCGTTGCGGTGTCGGTGCAGCCGGCCGCGGGCAAGTAGCAGCACCGGAGCCGGGACGAGCCAAGCCCGTCGACCATGCGGGCTCCCATCCTGGCGTCCGCAGTCGGGGGCGCAGCCAATTCGGTATTTCGCCACGGCGAACCGCCCCCGGCCCCCCTTGGCTCTTCTGTCACAGAATTTCCAGCGGAGATCGACATGGATGCAGCAAAGCAACTGGTTCACGCGCGTGAAGTTGGCCTCAAGACCGGCATGGTGCTGCAAAGGCGCCTGAAGATTGCGCAGGAGGCCTATCGTGGACGCGTCCAGCAGGCTGTTGGGGATCCGAGCGCCGGCCCGCCCACGCCGATGGCCGGCATGGATCCGATGAGCGGCTATGCCTATGCCATCGACGGCATGCAGCGTGCCATTCTGTTCTGGGACACACTTAGGCAACGGGGCAACAACTTTGTCGAAAATGCCATGCAGGGGCTCAAGCCGGTCCTGCATTTTGGCTACGAGACCGTTTTGGACGGGCGCCAGTTCCAACGGCCCGTCAACTATGCCCTGTTGAAAATTACACCGCCCGATGGCGTGACGATCGACGATAGCCGCCGCCCTTATGTCATCATCGATCCCCGCGCTGGCCATGGCCCCGGCATCGGCGGTTTCAAGGACGACTCGCAGGTGGGCGTGGCGATGCGTGCCGGCCATCCGGTGTATTTCGTCATCTTCTTCCGCGACCCCGAGCCGGGGCAGACCCTGCTGGACGTGTGCGAGGCCGAGCAACAGTTCATCAGAAAAGTGCGCGCGCTGCATCCGCACAGCGCCAAACCAGCGATCGTCGGCAATTGCCAGGGGGGGTGGGCCGCGATGATGCTTGGGGCCTCGGACCCGGACGACGCCGGGCCGATCGTGATCAATGGTGCACCGATGTCGTACTGGAGTGGTGCCTGGAGCGAGGGCGAAGGCGACAACCCGATGCGCTATTCCGGCGGACTGCTGGGTGGGACCTGGTTGGCCTCGTACACGGCGGACCTCGGCAACGGCAAGTTCGATGGCGCTTGGCTGGTGCAGAATTTCGAGAACCTGAATCCGGCCAACAGTCTCTGGGACAAGTACTACAACCTGTACAAGAAGGCCGATACCGAACCGCCGCGCTTTCTGGAATTCGAGCGCTGGTGGGGCGGCTACTACCTGATGAACCGCGAGGAGATCGAATGGATCACGCGCAACCTGTTCGTCGGCAACAAGCTCTGGGACGGTGACGTCAAGAACGCCGGCGGCAAGGCGTTCGATCTACGCGAGATCCGCTCGCCTATCGTGCTGTTTGCCTCGATGGGCGACAATATTACCCCGCCACAGCAGGCATTCAATTGGGTGGTGGATATCTATGGCAGTACCGAGGAGATCAAGGCTCGCGGCCAGGTGATCGTCGGCATGTTGCACCGCAGCGTCGGCCATCTCGGCATCTTCGTCTCCGGCACGGTCGCGAAGAAGGAGCACGCGCAGATCGTCTCGGTGCTCAAGAGCATCGAATTGCTGCCGCCGGGGCTCTACGGCATGGTCATCCATGAGCGCAAGGGCAGCGCTGGCGTGGACTATGAGGTCGAGTTTGAGGAGCACTCGCTCGAGGAGATCGCCAGCAGGCTTAACCGCTTTGATCGCGTCGACGAGAAGCCGTTCGAGACGGTCGCCAACCTGTCGGACTTCACGCAGCGCGCCTACGAGCTTTTTGCGCAGCCTTACGTCCAAGCGGTGTCCAATGAGATGACAGCGCGGGTGCTGCGCGAATTCCATCCGCTGCGCATGCAGAACTGGCTATTTTCGGACCTGAATCCGTGGATGGCATGGTTGAAGCCCGCCGCCGAGGCGATCAAAGCCAACCGGCAAGCGCTGGAACCGGACCATCCGCTGCGGCAGCAGGAACAGGCGGGGGCGGAAATGCTCAGCGCGGGATTGGACGCCTACCGGGCCGTGCGCGATGCCATGACTGAGTACACATTCTTCAACGTGTACGCCAACCTGTTCCCGTTCCTGTCAGGGAGCGAGCCTCCCGCCCGCGCGGGCACATCGGCCGCTACCGCCCCGCAGGAACTGCCGGAAGTCAAGACGGCGCTGGCCGCAGTTGGGCGTGGCGGATACGCCGAGGCCATCGCCCGGCTCGCCTGCCTGCTGAGCCGAAAGGGCGAACCACTGCCGCTGTCCAGGCTAGAGTTGCGCAAGGAACTGGTGACGGACTATGCGGATCTGCTGCCGGAGCTGGCGCCCGACGCCTGGCGCAGGATCCGCGGTCAGCAGGAACTGATCGCGCGGTACGCGCCCGAGCAGGCGCTTCAGACCCTGCCGGTACTGCTCAGGCATCAGGCCGACCGGCAGCGGCTGCAGGCGTTGGCGGAGAAGCTGCGTACGGATGAGCGCCTGCTTGGCGCCACGCCCACGCCCGAGCAGGCGGCAATGCTTGAGCAGATCCGCACGCTACTTAGCGCCAAGCCGGGACGCGTGGGCGGCACGGCCGTCCCACTCAAGCGCGCGTCCTAGCGCGCCGTGGGTCGCCTGCATCGCCGGCGACCGATACCAATGACCCTGATGCAGGAGCGAGCCGTGAACGCCAAGCATGAGAAATACCAACGTCTGATCGATTACTGCAAGACGATGCCGCCCACGCCTACCGCAGTGGTGCATCCGTGCGATCAGTCCTCGCTCGAAGGCGCGGTGGAGGCCGCACGGCTGGGCCTGATCGCGCCAATCCTGGTCGGGCCACGCTCGCGCATCGAGGACGCTGCGCGCGCAGCCGGTCTAGACATCCGCGAATACCCGATCGTCGATGCCGATCATAGCCATGCGGCAGCGGCGGCGGCCGTGCAGCTAGTGCGCGAAGGCAAGGCCGAGGCCCTGATGAAGGGCAGCTTGCATACCGACGAGCTGATGGGAGCCGTGGTCAAGGGCGACAGCGGCTTGCGCACCGCCCGGCGCGTCAGTCACTGCTTCGTGATGGACGTGCCAGGGCACGAGGACGCCCTGATCATCACCGACGCCGCCGTCAATATTGCCCCGACGCTGGCCGAGAAGGCTGACATCCTGCAGAACGCGATCGACCTGGCCCACGCATTACGGGTCGAGGAGGTGCGCGTGGCGATCCTGTCGGCGATGGAGACGGTCAACCCGAAGGTGCCATCGACGATCGATGCCGCCGCGCTGTGCAAGATGGTCGACCGCCACCAGATCACCGGCGCGGTGGTCGACGGGCCGCTTGCCCTGGACAATGCGATCAACTTGGATGCGGCGCGGATCAAGAAGATCGATTCGCCCGTGGCGGGGCGTGCCAATGTCTTGCTGGTGCCGGACCTGGAGGCCGGCAATATGCTCGCCAAGAGCCTGACCTTCCTGGCCGGCGCCGACGCCGCGGGCATCGTGCTGGGCGCGCGGGTGCCGATCATCCTGACCAGCCGCGCCGACTCCGTCACGACCCGGCTGGCGTCGTGCGCGGTGGCCGTGCTGGTGGCCAGGGCACGCCGCGAGTCCGGCCAGGTTGCGGGGTGATGCCATGGCCGCACTGATTCTGGTCCTGAATGCGGGTTCGTCGAGCATCAAGTACTGTGCGTACGACACCCATGACGATGCACTAAGACTTGTCTTGCGCGGCAGCATCGACGGGCTCTACACGGCGCCGGCATTCCGCGCGACTGATGCATCGGGGGCCGAGATCGAGACCAAGCGGTGGGACGCCGGCACCGATCTCGGCCACGAGGGGGCCATCGCCTTCCTGGCGGACTTCCTGCGCGGCCATGGGGAAGGGCATACGCTGAGCGCAGTGGGGCACCGGGTTGTGCACGGGGGAGTACGCTTCACCCAGCCGGCAAGGGTGACGGAGGCACTGCTGGCAGAACTGGACACGCTTTGCCCGCTCGCGCCTCTGCACCAGCCCCACAACATCAAACCGATCCGCATCCTTGCCGAACGGCGCCCTGAGTTGCCGCAGGTCGCCTGCTTCGATACCGCCTTCCACCGGGCGCAGCTCGAAGTGGCACAGGCATTCGCATTGCCCGCGGCGATTACGGCGCGAGGCGTCAGGCGCTACGGGTTCCACGGGCTGTCGTACGAGTACATCGCGGGGGTCCTTCCGAGCGTCGATGCCGGCGCAGCAGCAGGACGCACGGTCGTGGCCCACCTCGGTAACGGCAGCAGCATGTGCGCGCTGGTGGCGGGGCGCAGCGTCGCCAGCACCATGGGCTTTACCGCGGTGGATGGCCTGCCGATGGGAACGCGCTGCGGCAGCCTCGATCCGGGCGTGATTCTGTACTTGATGAGCGAACTCGGCATGGATGCTCGGGCCATCGAGGACCTGATTTACCGCAAGTCGGGCCTGCTCGGCGTCTCTGGCGTGTCGAGCGATATGCGCGCGCTGCTTGCGAGCGACGATCCGCAAGCCCGCTTTGCTATCGAGTTGTACACCTACCGCGTCGCCCGCGAGCTTGGCTCGCTGGCTGCCGCCGCGCAGGGGCTGGATGCGCTGGTCTTCACTGCAGGCGTCGGCGAGCATGCCGCGCCGATCCGCGAGCGTGTATGCGAGCTGGCGGCATGGCTTGGCGTGAGCGTGGATCCCGCCGCCAATGCCAGCGACGGACCGCGTATCAGCTTGGCCTCGAGCCGTATCCCTGTTTGGGTCATCCCGACCAACGAGGAACTGATGATTGCCAGACATACCAGGGACGCCCTTGCAATGCCTACACGATGACCGCCGTTATAGCCCATCAAGGCAGCGGCTTGGTCTTGACGGCTCACTGGCAAAAATGAATCCGGGAGAGAGTTCCATGACTGCAGCGCCGCAACAACCGATCCTCAACAACGCCCGCGCACTCATCTGCGGGATCGCGAACGAACACTCCATTGCTTATGGGTGCGCCAAAGCCTTCCGCGAACTGGGAGCAGAGGTCGCGATTACCTATGCCAGCGAAAAGGCGCGCCAGTTTGTCGAGCCGGTGGCGCAGGAGCTTGACGCTTCCATCTTTCTGCCCCTGGATGTCACGAACCCAGCGGAAATGGACGCGTTGTTTGGGCGAATCAGCGAGCAGTGGGGAAGACTCGACATTCTGGTGCATTCGATCGCCTGGGCGCCGAAAGACGCTTTGCATGGAGGCCTGCTCAATTGTTCGGCCGAAGGCTTTGCCAAGGCCATGGATGTGTCCTGCCACTCCTTCGTACGCATGGCGCGGCTGGCGGCGCCCCTGATGAGCGATGGTGGCACCATGTTCACCATGAGCTACCACGGCGCCAACAAGGTGGTGCCGAACTACAACGTCATGGGTCCGGTAAAGGCCGCCCTGGAAGCCGTGTCACGGTACCTCGCGTACGAGTTGGGCCCGCGCGGCATCCGCGTGCATGCGATCTCGCCAGGGCCACTGCAGACGCGCGCTGCATCCGGACTAAAGGGCTTCGATCTGATGCTCGCTGACGCCGTGGAACGCGCTCCACTTGGCGAGTTGGTCGACATCATGGATGTCGGATACACCTGCGCCTTCCTGGCTACGACCTACGCCAGGCGGCTATCGGGCGAAACGCTGTATGTGGATGGCGGCGTCAATATCATGGCATGACGCCAGCAAGTAGCCCGTTGACTTGGCGGGAGGCAAAAAGGCGGCGTTCGATGCCTGTGACGCCTGCCTTAGGCGGCCGCCATCGATTCAACGAACTCGCTTTCTTTCCTTACAACAACGTTGCCATGCAAGACAAGTCTGAAGCGACAAACTTTGTGCCGTTCAATGTATCCCTGTGCAATGAACGAGAAGTGCTAGTGCGGGAGATTACCGGAGATGACAAGGCCGGCCTGTTGGCGGCGTTCAACAAGCTTTCGGCAGATGCGCGTTACGCGAGATTCATGGCTGCCATGCAGCAGTTGCCGGAGGCGATGCTCGAACAAGCGACGCATCCCTCGGTTGAGCGCGAGTTCGCACTGGTGGCAATTGCCACGGAAAACAATGTGTCGTCTATTGTGGGTGGTGCGCGTTACGCCGCAGCACCGGGCAGCGATACCTGCGAGTTTGCGGTAACGGTAGACGATGACTGGCATAGGCTTGGCTTGGCCCGCCGACTGCTGGGCACTCTGATCGACATCGCTCGGAGCCGCGGCTTTCGATGCATGGAAGGATATGTCTTATCGTCGAACACCGGCATGCGGCGACTGGCCAAACGTTTTGGATTCTCCGACTTAGCATGTCCAGACGATGCCACGCTACGCGTGGTGACCCTTGCGCTGCAAGACAGTGAGCGAAAACGCTAGGTGCAGATAGGTGCAGGCGTCTTGCTGCAATGTCCTTCATTTGATCTGATCCAGCAAAAATCTGTGCCACGCGTCCGGCGGCTTATCCGGGTCGGTGACATAGCGGGCGCCAAGCATGGTCGGGCCAGAGCGTCGAATGGCATGATCACGAGCGGTTCATCGGGCGTCGTTCGGCTGCATGTTCACCAGAAGCCAAGTACCTTCCACCAAACACTCCCGATCACGGCGAGGATCAGCAGGTCCACCACGCACATCAAAAGACCGACGCGCCACCAGGTTCCCATCGTCTTCTTCACGCCGCGGGAGATCAGGATGGCCACCACGTCATCCTGAAGGTCATGCCGATCGGGGTTATGGCGATGATGGCCATCGTGGTCCTCTCGTTCGCAACGATTGTTGTCAGAAAGATGGCTCGTTGTCGCAGGTGACCTCGATCTCGTCCAAGGGGGCGGTCGCCGATGCGCTGACCGCCTTCGACAGTCCGCTAATCTGGTTGCCCTCTGGCACAGGCAGCAGCAGGGGGATCAGCACGACCGTCGTGATCAGGGCGGGGCCCAGTCGTGGACGATCGCTTGGAATTCGCGCGATTGCACTGGCGATCCCGCAGTGGATGGCATCATTGCAGAGTCTGCCCCGGCTTCACACCGACGCCAGCGGTGATCACGATGATGTCCGCGTCCTGCGCGTTCTCGTAATCACCGGCATAGAAGCGTGTCCCCTGAATGCAAACAGGGCCGGGCCGCCCACCCGCCGACCAGAGGAACGCGACCGACACCACTCCAAACGGGCATGGTTCCCTAACGTCTTCCACCGCCACCTCGTCCGCCGCCAAAGCCACCGCCGAAGCCGCCAGCGCGGCCGGAGCCTGAACGCAGGCTCGCGCTTCCGCAATTGACGTCACGCTGCACGGCGCTGCCGCCACTGCCCACGCCCTGGAAGCCATTGTCCCGGCCCCCCGTAGCATCGCGCCCGCGAAAGTTGTTGCGGCCCGCCGCATCGGCCATGCTCCTGCCGTACCTCTCCCGTGTTGAATTGTCGCGATAGGCAACACCCTGGCGGTGCCGCGCGTCGTGCTGCCAGCGGCCTCCCTCGAACTTGCTGGCGTAGGCAATGGCCCCGCCCAGGCCGATGCCCCATGCGATGCCTCCGACGAAGGCATCGCCGGGGTAGTAGGGCGCGTAGGGCGGCCAGTAGTAGTACGGGTAGCCCGCATAGCCCCAGCCGCCGTAGACGATTGCCGGGTCATACACCGGCACATAGATCACCTGGGGATCCGCCGGCTCGATGCCCACGATGGTCTGCTGCGCGGCTTCGCCGGAGGTTGCTGTTTCCACGGTCACGGTCTGCTGCGGCCCCGACTTGAGGTGACTGGCTTGCTGGGCGCGCACACGCAGGCATTGCACGGCATTGAACACCTCCTTCTGCTGGGCCAGGAATGCATCCCCCAGTTTCTGGGTCCAGTCCAGCTTGTCGCCCGTTGGCGCAAGGATCTGCGGAAACGCCACTAGCGATTTCACGCTGACGTCCCAGGACTCGTTCTGCACAGCCTTGACTGCGTCGTCACCCTTGAGGTTCGGATGGGCCGTGCTCCAGCGCGCGGCGAGGGCGACTTCCAGTGGGTAGGTGGAGGCCATCAACACCTGTGACAGCAGCGGATCGGGATAGAGCGCGATCCGGTTACCACGGCATTTTTGATCAGGATGTCGATGTTGCCGATGTCGCCGAGGCGAAGCGGGCGGCCTATGTCATTCGCAGCCTGGGCGTGACGATGGGGGCAAGAGCGGATCAAAACCGAAACACCGCTCCGAGCATGGGACCCTTAAAGGTGAGCCGTTGTATCAGCTCGCCTCCCTTCACTTCATAGGTCAGGTAGCGGTAGGATAAGTGGATATCGCCCCACTTTGCCGCATACGCCGCCCCGGCGGACGCTTGCAGCGTGTAGCTGGAAGACCCGATCCCGACGTCGACGTAATACGGCACGTACCACCTGCCATTGCTGCTCAGGTTGAAGCGACCGCGCACACCGAAGATCGCGTCCACGAGGTTTTCCGTTTGCGAGACACTGCCTTGCTGCGCCAGCGTCGCGCCCTGCTGCGTGAACGTTGCGGATAGCGTCCAATGCGCGCTCGCACTCAGGTTCAGATAGCGCAGGCCTCCGAACGGCTCAATATTGCCCCATGGCGCGCGTAACGCCTTGTAGCCTGCGGCAAGCTGGAGCATCCCCCCAGTCATGCTGCTGCCCACATCGGTCGCTACGTCGCGGGGCACGATGATGCGGGCGCCATTGCCCGCCGTCACCGATTTGAGTGTGGTGTCCTGGCGATTGAAGTCGAGGTAGATCGCATCCCCGAAGATCGACCAGTTGCCCTTTCTGGCCTCAGCCTGCAGCATCAGCAGGAACTGTAGGTTCTGGAGATAGCTGTCCGGCCCCGTGCCGATGTCGAGATTGCCGCCGCCGGTCGATGACGATCCGGAAAAGCGAAAGTCTCCACTGACGTTGGGCAGCCAAAGGTATGGCGCAATGGCAAATTGCCAGCTATCGCTATCGGTCGGCCCAGGCAGATCGGGTGGCGCAGCCTGCGCCGATCCAGCTGCCGCCGCGAGGAAAAAGGTGATTAGATACCCGGTCGCGCCGGTCGCAAAGCGTTGACACCTGCCTTCGCCTGCGCTGAGCCGACCTGCGGTTTGAGCTGTTTCCATGGCTATGTTCCCCCAATCATCCATTGCGCAATGCATGTGCCGGCGAGAGAATGACAACGCAGAGTTGCGACGATAACCTTTTCGTGCGCTAGTTTTGGGGCTTGCCGGCTCCCAGTGCTGCCCGTTTTTTGTCGCTGACGGCCTTGATCTGTGCAACGAAAGATCGGAGTTGAAAGTATCAAGGCTTTGTACTAGTCGGATGGAAGGGTGTTCCCCTTCGTTGGTTGTGATGCGGCTTCGACACGCCATCATGGCACTTCCGAACCAGCTGGCGGCTTGCGCCGCGACCTCGGGACGGGGAAGTCCCCTCCATTCGATGACGCCTTGCCGGTCTCCCCGCGCATTCAGAACCTGTGCCGGACGCCTAAGGCGACGCCGAACATGTTGCTCTGCCCGTTGCCGAGGACATAGCTGTTACCTAGCGACAGGCTGTTGGCATAGAAGGTCGCGAGCGACTCGAGCATCAACCCGGCGTTCTTAGCATAGGCCGTGGTCAGGTAGACATCGGTGCGCTTGGACAGTGAGTAGTCGGCCACGAAGGAGATCTGCCACGGGTTGGCCACACTCGTGTTGCCGTAAAGGTTCTTGAGGTCGTCGTAGTTGTACTCGAGCGTGAGCGCGAGCGCCGGCGTGACCTGGTAGTTGGCCCCGATCCAGTAGAAGTCATCGCGCTGGATCAGGACATCGGCCGCGTTCTTGTTCTGGCCCCAGCGGTAGCCTCCCATGATCTTGGCGGGGCCGAACGCATAGCTGGCGCCTACCACGGCCTTCTTGATGGTGCCGGTGCCGGTGCCGATTGTGGGATTCCACTGGTCATAGCCGGCCGTCGCGGCGAACGGGCCGAACGTGTAAGCCAGTGCCCCGCCATAGGCGGTGTCTCGCCGGAACTGCCCCGGGACTTCGCCATTGCCGCCGATCGGGATGGGGAACCCTACCGAGGCGGGCAGGGCCACCCCGGCGCCGAAGGACCAGTGCGCGAGGGCCGTCAGCCCCCCGAACTTCCCGGTGTACTTGATGGTGTTGTCCTCGCGGTAGTTGGGGCCGGACTGCATGACGACCGGCTCATACTGCGTGGCATAGGCGGTTGGAGAGAAGTTGGCCAGGGCCTCGAACATCGAGGTGTACTGCCGACCGAGGCTGACCTGCCCGAAGCGGTCGCTCTGGACGCCCACGAAAGCCTGGCGGCCGAACAGGCGGCCGCTTTGCTGCGACAGGCCGGTATCGAGGCCAAAGCCGCTTTCCAGCACGAAGATAGCTTTGATGCCGCTGCCCAGGTCCTCGTTGCCGCGCAGGCCCCAGCGCGAGCCGGAAAGTCCGCCGGAAGTCAGTCGGTAGGCATCGTTGCCCGGTCCCGGGTTGAATCCGTTGGCGGCCGTCGGCACGACGCCCGCGTGGTTGACATATTCCAAGTTGGCGTCGATCACGCCGTACAGCGTGACGCTTGACTGCGCAAGGGTTGCCATCGGCCATCCCAGCAGAGTCGCCATGGCCATCCTTTTCAGTGACATGGTGTTCTCCTCTCTTTCTCCTTTTTTTTGCTTTGGGTGGTCCAGCCACAACTTCATTCTTTGCATGACTGACCTTGCAACATGCTGCCGGGCAGCCTGTTCGAGCTTAGGAGCGAAGCCCGTTTCCCGCCAGCAACCGATGACCGGAAACCGCGGGAAACACGCAGTGGTGTCGGCTATTTAAGACAGTCGACGCCAAGAGCCGGCTGCCACTGCCTTCGAACTTCCCCCATGCGCCTGAACAACTTCGAGCGCGACGACCGACAGCGACTTCACCGGCTGGAGAACCGAATCCGGGAAGAGGGGCTGCCGTGCTTGGCTTTTGGGGAACAGAAGACGACCGATGCGTCCCGGAATGCGTGGAACGAGTCGTGCTCACGGAGCTGCTGCGGCCTGCTTCGGAGGCCGTACCCAGGGGGTAAGCTGTGATTTCGGTGGCGGCCGGACGTCTTCTCCGACCGGTTCAGCGTTTTCGACGGGGAACTGCGTCGGCTTGGGGATCCTGAGGCAACTCTTCCCCGTGGCTGCTGGCGTCAGCGACCTCCGGCGTTGCATCGTCGCCGGGAATCGACGCTGCCGGTTCGACATGGGACGGAAGTTTTTCGAGACGCCCTTTGACCAGCAGAGCGTCTCGGGGTCTGCAGAGTCAAGATGATACGGACTGCATAAGCTCGTCGTCCTCGTCTAGTCCATTAGATGCCACTCAGATCGAAGCGCAACATCGGTACAAATTATTGGACGTACATCGTCCAGCGACTAGAAAAAGTGATGTGTTTGACTTCGTCCTTGCTATTTGCATCATGGCTGGTGGTCGGATGCAACACCCGCCAATTCCGCCCGGCAAGCCGGTCGGCATTCTCACAGCATTGGCGCAAGTGGCCGACGATCTGTGTACGTTAGAAAGAACCTTGCGGGACGAAATCAGCAAGGAGGCGCGGCCATCGATTCGATCGCCATTGAGCTCAATCTCTCCGTTGACGGTGCAAGGAATCCGCAGGTCGCCGTTGCACCCGACATTCCGTTCATGCCGACCGTGAGCTATGGACATATCATCATCACCACCACCAATGGCAGCAGGCTTACGCATTCAATGAAGAATCTCAGTTCCATGACAGGCGCATTGCCCGCTTGATGCGATTGGGCAGAACTTACCCGGACCGGGATGCATCCCTGGTCTTTGACGCCGACGAAATTCGGGGAGCATACGTGCTTGCCAAGAAGGCACGCCCGAAGACACCGGTCACACTCAATCAGATGATTCGGCTGGTCGCTTCCTTGGATGGATTCCTTGGGCGCAAGAGCGATGGCGAGCCTGGCGCTAAGACGATCTGGATCGGCATGCAGCGAACCATGGACGCCGCGCTCACCATTCAAGCACTGCGGGAAGAGTCATGTTCTGTATAAGGAAATGGGCTAAGCGGCGGCGGCATGAAGGAACAGGTCACGAAGCAGATTTTCGACAAGATTCTCGCCCAAGGCAAATCGATGTTGTGAGCATGAGTGTCTGTGCCTCATTGCTTCTGTCTGTCGCGCGGGCGTGGGGGTCGCCAAATCGGGAAGGTTAGACGGTGGCCTACCTCGTCGCTTTGATCAACGTCAAGTCTAGGGTCTAGGTGGGGGCGGCCTTGACGGGGCAACGCGCAGCGGTTGTTGAGGGGCCTGGCTTAAGAAAGCCCTAAGAATTCGGCGGCATCATAGCAATCAAGGAGTTGCCATGATGATAGCGCCAAGATCCATAGCCTTTCTTCGATCCATCGCCGCTGCGATGGGATTGCTTAGTACTGCCATCAGCAGGAGTGCGCGGCCTGCCACGTGCCCTACCCACCCGGGATGCTGCCATCTCGTTCCTGGCTGCGTTTGATGAATAGCCTGCCGCACCGCTATGGCACGGATGCCTTGCTTGAGGCTGCAACAGTAAAGGGGCTTGCGGGATGGCTCACTGAAAGCGCTGGCATCTACAGGGCCGCTCGCGAAATGCCACCAGAAGACCCTATCACCCATACTGGCTGGTTTATCCGAAAGCACGATGAGATCCCTTCATCGATCCGGCTTCGCCCGGTGGTGAAGACTGCGGCCAACTGTACCGCATGCCTCGCGCGCGCTGATCAAGGAGACTTCAATGAGCACTACGTCCGCATCCGCCGTTAATCCCGACACAGCTGGGCAGGGAATCCGCAGGATCCTCGTCTGGGACGCTCCAGTCCGCGTTTTCCACTGGCTCATGGTGCTCAGTTTTGCCGGGGCTTACCTTACCGCTGAGAGTGAGCGCTGGCGGGTAGTGCATGTAACGCTGGGCTACACCATGGCAGGCTTGGTGGTCTTTCGCCTTCTGTGGGGGCTCTTTGGCTCCCGGCATGCCCGCTTCGCAAACTTCGTCCGCGGCCCCAGGCAGGTGAAGGCCTATCTCCGAGGACTGCTGTGCGGGGCGCCCGAGCACTATGCGGGCCATAACCCGGCCGGTGCGCTTGCCATCATAGCGCTGCTGGGGCTAGGGCTCGTCGTCACCGCTTCGGGCTGGTTAACCTATAACGATATGGTCGGCCACTGGGTCGAAGACATTCACGAAGCGGCAGCCAATTTCATGCTGGGGATTGTCGGCGTTCACGTCGCCGGCGTGTTGATTGCCAGTTGGTTGCATCGCGAAAACCAGGTGGGTGCCATGGTGACGGGGCGCAAGCCCGGTAGGCCGGATGACGGCATTCGCAGGGCCTGGCGCAGCGTCGCCGTCCTGATGCTCCTGACGGTGCTGACGTTCTGGTGGTTGCAGTGGAACGGCGTTCAGCCCGGCGCTGGCTTCTCCTTCTCCGAGCGCTCCGCGGTCCCGGCGAGGGGCGCCGATCACGATAACGATTAAGCGCTATCCCATGAGAGACTATTAACCATGCGCATCCTGCTTGCCGAAGACGACCCGCTGATAGGAGAAGGCCTAAGAGCCGGGCTGCGGCAGCTCGGCTTTCATGTGGACTGGGTGCGCGACGGCGAAGCCGCAGAGCGCGAGTTGCGCGCTCATCCCTACGCGGCTGCAGTGCTCGATCTCGGTCTGCCGCTCAAAGATGGCATGGATGTCCTGATTGAGGTCCGGCGGGCCGGCAGCGCCGTGCCTGTCCTCGTTCTGACCGCGCGCGACGCAGTGCCGGATCGTATCCGGGGGCTCAATATTGGTGCTGACGACTATGTCATTAAGCCGGTGGATCTGCATGAACTAGCCGCGCGGTTGCGCGCGCTGATACGCCGCGCACACGGCCAACCACAGGAGCGCCTGCGCATAAGAGACGTCGTTCTCGATCCGGCCGCCAGAACCGTGCAGCTAGAGGGCGAGTCTGTCGCGCTGTCCGCTCGCGAGTTCGACCTCCTGCATGTGCTGATGCTACATGCCGACCAGGTACTTTCACGTGAGCAACTCGAGCAGCATTTGTATAGCTGGGGGCGAGAAGTGGAAAGTAATGCAATCGAAGTGCACATTCACAATCTGCGGCGAAAGCTTGGGGCTGCTTTGATCCATACGGTGCGCGGCGTTGGCTACATCCTTCCACGCGATTCCAAAAAATGAATAATGCGCCACCTACTTCGCTGCAAGGCCGGCTGGTCACGCTGGTCCTCGCCGTGGTGGTAACTGTATGGCTGGCCACTGCGGCGATGACCTGGTTCGACGCTCGGCACGAACTCGACGAATTGCTTGATAGCCACCTGGCTCAGGCCGCTGCGTTACTGGTGGTGCAGCAAACGCATGAGATGCATGAGATAGATAGGGACGGCGAGGGCATCGACGCGCCCAGCCTCCACCGATACGCTCCCAAAGTCGCATTTCAGGTTTTTCACGAAGGGCGTCTCGCGCTTCGATCTGCTAACGCGCCGGCGGTGGCGCTGGTCGAACGAGACAAGGGCTTCAAGACGGGATTTGCGACGGTGCAGATTGCAGGCCTCACGTGGCGCGTTTTCGCTACGCATGGGGGAGAGCGGGACGTACAGGTCTACGTGGGCGAGCAAGCGAGTTCGCGGGCTTCAATTCTCTGGGCTGTGCTGCACAGTACGTTGTGGCCGATGGCCCTGGCGCTGCCATTGCTGGCGCTGGCGGTCTGGTGGGCGGTGTACCAGGGCGTCAAACCGATGCGGCGACTCGGGCGTGCACTTGCGGAACGCCCTGCGCAAGCGCTGCACCCGGTAAGGGTTGAAGGCATCACCTCCGAAATGGTGCCCATGGTGAATGCGCTGAACGGCCTGTTCGAGCGCATTGGTACGCTGTTGGAGTCGGAACGTCGCTTCACCGCAGACGCTGCGCATGAACTGCGTACACCGATTGCGGCAATCCGCGTGCAAGCGCAGGTAGCGTTGGGCGAGACCGACGATGCTTTGCGAAGAGACGCGCTTCGGCGCACGTTGGACGGTTGCGACCGCGCTACACGACTGGTGGAGCAGTTGCTTACCTTGTCGAGGCTGGAAGCCAACGCAACCCCCACCTTGGCAGAAGTCGACCTGCGGACACTGGTTCAGCAGGTGGTGGCCGAACTGGCACCGAGGGCGATTGGCAAGAATCAGAGTCTAGAGTTCGAAGCCACCGAACCCTGCAGCCTTCCCGGCAACGAGGCGCTGTTGGTCGCCCTGGCTCGTAATCTGGTCGACAACGCGCTGAGATATAGTCCGCCCTTTGCGCGGGTGAGGGTGAGCGTGCTGCAGCACGCCGGGCGAGTTGAGTTGCTTGTTGAAGACAGCGGACCCGGTCTCGCTGAGACCGACTCCCGCAGACTTGGGGAGCGGTTCTTTCGGGTTCCTGGTAGCGGCGAGAGCGGCAGCGGGCTCGGCTGGTCGATCGTACGACGCATTGCGGCAGTTCACCAGTTGGAAATTGAGGTCAATCGGTCGGCGGCATTGGGCGGACTCGCAGTTCACGTCAGTGGCCAGGGCGGTCGCCAAACCGGTTGAGAGTGCTTCTCTGGTCTTTATGCGTTGTGACCAGCATGGAATGAACAGGACGCACCCGGTGTCCGGGGCCAAATCGTAGGGGTGGGCGTCTGCAAGCACATGTCATGGGGGTTGATCTGCATCAAGGGCGGGTCCGGCGTCCGATGTAGCTTCAACGATAGCAGTTGGGAATGTTCAAGGCGTTAGTGCGAAGGTGCTGGCCTCTTGTTGGCGCAACTAGCGCGGGAGACGGAATGAAAATCGAAAAAAATACATGGTCACTTAGAGTGGAAATGTATGTCGCCGTGAGGAGCAACGCAGTTACTTCCTGATCTCCCGCTAGCCATTCTGGCAGTACGCGCTCGCGCTCTGGGTCAAGGCGCGTCGAATGTTTTCATCCTGTACTGGAGTCAGGAATGTTTCATCCTAAAAGTCTTGTCGTTGGCACGCTTGTCGCATCGACACTGTTTGCCCATAGCCTCGCGTGCGCGCAGGCCTTGGTCCTGTCCGCCGCCCAGATCCAGTCGCTCGGTGTGCGATTCAGCCCGGTGAGCGCAGCAGCCCAGCTCGAAATCGGCGCCAGCGGACGCGTGGTGCTCAAGCCCGATGCGCAGTACGTGGTGGCCGCGCCGTACCCCGGAATGGTCTCGCGCGTGCTAGTGGCAATCGGCCAGCCGGTGCGCGCCGGCCAGCCGCTGGCCACCTTTGCCAGCCCGCAACTGTTCGAAGCCGGACGTGCGCTGACCGAGGCGCGCTCGCAAGCAAACCTGGCACGGCAGGCGCTGGCGCGGGACCGCAGCTTGCATGACGACGGTATTATTTCAGGCAGCCGCTGGCAGGCCACACAAGCGCGCGCCACGGAGGCGGCCGCCACGGTGCGCGCACGCGAGGCCGAAATGGCTGCTACGGGCATCGTATTCTCCGGTGGCTCAGGCGAGCCCCAATTGGTCGCAGGCCGGGCGGGCCTGATCGCAGAGGTGAATGCCATGCCCGGCACGCGCGTGGACGGGGCGGCGCCGTTGTTTCACGTTGTCGATCCGACCGCGCTGGAGCTGGACTTGCTTGTTGGCCGCGACATGCCAGCCCCGACTGGCGGCGAGCGCGTTGAAGTCCGCCAGCGCGGCGCCACCGGCCAGGTGGCCGGCGTAGTGCCGGTTAGCGACGGCACTGCAGCCGTGCGCGTGCGCGCCGTGCTGGACAAGCGCGGCAGCCTGCAGGCTGGCGAAAGCGTCAATGCAATCGTGCACTTGCGCGGAACGCCAGACGCCACTGGCGCAGGCCGCGTGGGGGTACCCCCCACCGCACTGACATACTGGCGCGGCATGCCCGGTGTGTTCGTGGCAACCAAGACTGGCGTCCGCTACCAGGCTGTGGTGATCGAGGCCGTGAACGAGGCCGGGGCGACCGTCCGTGGCGCGCTGCCGGCAGGCACACGCGTGGCGGTTGCCGGCGTGGGCGCGCTCAAGGGCATGTTGGCGGGGGCTCAGTGATGCTGGCCAGCCTAGTTGAATTCTCCCTGCGCCAGCGGGCGCTGGTGCTGATCGCTGCCTGCGTGCTGGCGGCGGCCGGGGCGTGGGCTTACACGAATCTGCCAATCGATGCGTTTCCGGATATCTCACCGACTCAGGTCAAGGTCATCTTGAAGATTCCCGGCATGACGCCGGAGGAAGTCGAGCAACGCGTGTCCACGCCGATCGAGCAAGAGTTGCTCGGCATCCCCCGCAAGACCATCGTGCGCTCTGTGTCCAAGTACGGCATCAGCGACGTGACGGTCGATTTCGAGGAGGGCGTGGATACCTACTGGGCCCGCCAGCAGGTGTCCGAGCGGCTCGCCGGCCTGCTGCGCGACCTGCCGGCCAACGCCGTCGGCGGGATGGCACCCATCACCACGCCGCTGGGCGAGATGTTCATGTTCACGGTCGAGGGCGATGCATTCTCCCTTGCAGAACGCCGACGGGTGCTCGACTGGGTGATCCGCCCAGCGCTGCGCACGGTGCCCGGCGTGGCGGATGTCAACGCACTGGGCGGCGAGGTGCGCAGCTTTGAGGTGATTCCCGACCCCGCACGGCTACGTGCCAGAGCGGTTACGCTGGAGCAATTACGCCAGGCACTCGACACGAACAACCGCAATGACGGTGCCGGGCGGGTGGTGCAGGGCGACGAGAACTGGGTGGTGCGCGTGGAAGGCGGTGTGCGCGGCGTGGAAGACTTGAGGCGGATTGCAGTTGCTTCGTCCTCTGCTTCACCCATTTCAGGAAGCGGCATGCCTGTAGTAACCGTGGGTGATGTGGCCACTGTCAGGCTCGGCGTAGCCACGCGCAACGGCGCGGTCAGCAAGGACGGTCGCGGTGAGGCGGTGCAAGGCCTGGTATTGGGCCTGCGTGGCGCCGATGCCCGCCAGCTAGTCACCGCCGTGCAGGCCCGGCTGGACGCGCTCCACCCGCAATTGCCCCAGGGCATGTCCACCCATGTGTTCTACAACCGCGGCGAGCTGGTTACGCGTGCCGCCAGTACGGTGGTGCACGCGCTGATCGAAGCCAGCCTGCTGGTGGTTGTGACGCTGTACCTGTTCCTCGGCGGCGTGCGCGCGGCGCTGGTGGTGGCAGCCACATTACCGCTATCGATGCTGGCGACCTTTCTGCTGATGCGCTACGTGGGCCTGACTGCCAACCTGATGAGCCTCGGCGGCTTGGCGATTGCGCTGGGGATGCTGGTGGACGCGTCGGTGGTAGTGGTGGAGGGCATTGAGTCTGCACTGGCGCGCTCGTACGGGCACAAGAGCGATCCGTCGCTGCGCGGCGCGGTGATCCGCCATGCTGTGGCCGGCGTGGCTGTGCCGATGTTGGCCGGGGTCTCGATCATCGCTATCGTGTTCCTGCCGCTATTGTCGTTAGAGGGCCTGGAGGGCAAGCTCTTCGTGCCGGTGGCACTGACCATCGTGCTGGCACTGGCGTCTTCGGTGCTGATCGCGTTCACCGTGGTGCCAGCGCTGGCATCGCTGCTGCTACGCGCCCATGCCGACGAGGCGCCTTATGTGATGCGCAAGGTCGCCAGCGGATTCGCTCGCCTGCAGGACTGGAGCACCGGGCACCGTCGCACGGTATTCGCCGCGGCGGGGGTGGCTCTGGTTTTGGCTGTGGCGCTGTATCTGTCGGTGGGCAAGACCTTCATGCCCACCATGGATGAAGGCGACTTGATCGTGCAGTTGCAGAAGGCGCCCTCGGTGTCACTGGGGACCTCGGTGGACCTGGATCTGAGGGTGCAGCAGGCGCTGATGGCAGAGGTGCCGGAGATCCGCTCGATCGTGGCACGCTCCGGCTCGGACGATCTCGGGCTCGACCCGATGGGGCTGAACGAAACCGACACCTTCCTCGTGCTCAAGGGCAAGGACCAGTGGCGCGGCAGCAAGGAAGACATCGCCATTGCCATTCGCCGCGTCATGGAGCGCTTCCCGGGCGTGGTGTACGGCTTCACGCAGCCGATCGAGATGCGTGTCTCGGAAATGTTGACGGGCACACGCGGTGACGTGGCGATCAAGGTGTTCGGCACTGATCTCGGTGCCATCGATACCGCTGCGCAGGCCATCGCCGCACGCGTGCGCAAAGTCCCCGGCGCCGCCGAAGTGATAGCGCCCAGCAACGAGGGCGTGCAGTATCTCACGCTTGTGCTGGACCGCGCCGCTGTCGGCCGCGCCGGGCTTTCCGGCGATGCGCTGCAGGCATTGCTGCGCGCGCAAGTGGAGGGCGAGCGGATCGGTATCGTGCCGGAGGGCACGGTGCGCACCCCGCTGATCCTGCGGGGCGGCGAGAGCCTGCGTCAGATGCCTGAAACCTTCACCAGCCTGCAAGTGACGGCACCCGATGGCAAAGTGTGGCCATTGACCTCGCTGGCGCAGGTGCAGCGCGTGGAGGGCCCTGTACGGATCAATCATGAGGACGGCGAGCGATTCGCGGTAATCCAGGTCAGCGTGGAAGGGCGCGACCTGACCGGCTTCGTGCAGGAGGGGCAAGCTGCGGTTGCGGGCCTTGCCAGCCTGACCAAGGGCTTGCGTATAGTTTGGGGCGGACAGTTCGAAAACCAGCAACGTGCGGCCGCGCGTCTCGCGTTGGTGGTGCCGCTGGCGCTGGGTGCCATCTTCCTGCTGCTTATGTTGACCTTCCGCTCGGTCCGCCAGGCGGTGCTGGTGATCGCGAACATTCCCTTCGCCCTAGTGGGAGGTATCGCCGCGCTGCGGCTGGCAGGTGAATACCTCTCAGTGCCGGCCTCGGTCGGCTTTATCGCGTTGCTGGGCATTGCGGTGCTCAATGGTGTGGTGCTGGTCTCGCATTTCAATACCTTGCTGGAGGAAGGGCGACCGGTGGCCGAGGCCGTGCGTACGGGCGTGCGGGATCGCTTGCGGCCAGTCTTGATGACCGCCTGCATCACCGCGCTGGGCATGATCCCGTTGCTGCTGGCAAGCGGTCCGGGCTCGGAGATCCAGCGACCCTTGGCCATCGTTGTCTCGGGAGGGCTGGTTAGCTCGACCGCACTGACCTTGCTGCTGTTGCCGCTTCTGTTCGAGCGATTCGGTGTGGCGCGTTCGCGTCAGGAAAGTCGCGCCCGCATGGAACAAGGGGAGACGCAATGAATAGCGTGAAGAAAAACACGATACGCACGCTTGTCGCAGCTACTGCCATGACCGTAGCGTCCTCGATCGCCGTTATATCCGCAACCGCCGCAATGACTGGCGCCGCGAGGGCGCAGGCTGCCATAACGGAGGAGGCCGGCATCCTGCCCGGCGAAGCCGCCGTGCGCGACGCTGTCAGCCAGTCGCCGGATGTACAGATGGCCGAAGCTCGTCGCGACGCCGTGCTGGCCCGCGCGGCCGGCATCCGTGCCGGCACCGCCGAGGCCGTGGTGCGCGCGACCGGGCAGGGCCGTCAGGTGCGGGAGCCGTCCGAGCGGTATGCCGAAGGACAATTGGCGCTGGAACGGCCGTTGCGGCTATGGGGCAAGGCCGACGCCGATGGCGCGCTGGCGGACGCGACGGCGCAGTCCGGCCAGCTTGCGGTGATGGATGCGCGCCACGAAGTCTCGCGGCAGATTCTGTCGCTGTGGTTCGGAGCGCTGCGCGCGCAGCAGGTACAGCTGGCGGCGCAGGGCAATGACAGGCTTGCCGCCGAACTGGCAACCATCACCGCACGGCGCGTCCAGTTGGGCGACGCGGCGCGCATGGACCATGAACTCCTGCTGGCCGAGCGTGCCCGTACCGCGGCGGCACTGGCCAGCGCGCGGGCGGCGGAAGCGGCAGCGCAAGCGGAGTTGCGGGCGCGCTTTCCGAGCCTTGGGATACCCGGTGGCCTGCCTGCCGACGCTCGCCTGCAGCCCTTGCCGGATGGCCCTACCGGGTCGCTGCGCAATCGCTATGTGGAGGACAGCCATGAATTTCGCCTCGCCCTGTCCGAGGAAACACAAGCGCAGCGGCAGGCCCGGCGCAGCGATCTGGAGCGCAAGCCTGACCCGACAGTGGGCGTGTTCGTTACCATCGAGCGCGGCGGTGCGGAGCGGATCGCGGGCGTGAGCGTCAGCATGCCGCTTGGCTCCGCGCACCGGCGTTCGGTGGCAGTGGCCGCCGCTGCCGACGCGGAGGCGGCAGCCCGCCGCCGCGTGGCGGTGGAGCGTCGGATCAGTGCCGAGTTCGAGGTGCTATACGGTGGCCTAGAGGGCAAGCGGGCCGCCGCCAAGGCGCTGTCCGAGGCGCTTGCACTACAGCGCAGTGCTGCCGAGCGCACGGGGCGCGCCTACAAAGCGGGTGAAACCAGCTTGAGCGAGCTATTGATGATTCGGCGCGCGTTGGCCGACACCATGCTGGCTGAGCGCGCGGCCGTGGTTGATACGCTGGAGGCCGACAGTCGGCTACGACTGGATCTGCATCAACTGTGGGACTTTGATGACTGAAGCGTTGGCCGATGCCGGTTCTAGCAGCCATGCCGGCGGACTAGTGCTGCTCGGCCGAGAGTGCTGCGCCGGCTCCGAGGAGCCTTTCCTGATGCGCTGGATATTACATTACGCCCGCCGCGTATGGTGTACAGTCCATTTCGACCAATGGAAGGGCAACTTCGGGTAGGCGGTGGTATGCCATATGCGCGAGATCTCCGGTTTCCTGTTGTCCGGCGAAACTCGCATCCGGCAAATCCTCGGCGGTCGCGCTCGAACGGAATGGTTAAAGCGTGAGCGCGTCATGTAAGAGGCCGAATAGGGATTCATACCCATGACGTTTTCGCATGTAATGCGGAGGGTGCGATGCATGAATATTGTCCTGGCGACCGACGGATCGGCCTTTAGCGATGCGGCTGCGCAATTCGTGGCGAGTCGGAAACTGTTCAGGGAGGACGTGTGCGTGAGGTCAAGTCCTACATCAACAAGCAAGACATCGAGGCCTGGCATGCCGACGAGAACGCCAGGGTCATGAAATCCGAAATTGATATCCTGCAGGCAGCTGGGGTGCAAACGGCCTGGCACGGCTTGGTAGGGTTCGCCCCTGAGCGCATCGTGGCATACGCCCAGTCGGTCGACGCCGAGGCCATCATCATGGGCACGCATGGACGCGGGGCGTTCCTGGACGCCATCATGGGCTCGGTTGCGAGCCGCGTGATCGCGCATGCGCCGTGCCCGGTGGTGCTGATCAAGCCGAAGGCCATGCCAGCGTAGGCGCGGATGAACGCCGTCATCCCGACAGGCAGTGGCAACGGCACCGCGAACGGCCGCGAGCCGCTGTTTCGGCTGCGGAACGTCAGTAAGACCTACGACATGGGCGAGATCCAGGTCCGCGCACTGGCTGGCATCGACCTCGACCTGTTCGGTGGCGAATTCGTGGTGCTGCTGGGTGCCTCGGGGAGCGGGAAGTCGACGCTGCTGAATATCCTCGGCGGCCTGGATCGGCCCAGTACCGGGACGGTGGTGTATCGCGATCACGACCTTACCGAGGCAGATGACACGGGCCTGACTCGCTACCGGCGTGAGCACATTGGCTTTGTCTTCCAGTTCTATAACCTGATCCCCAGTCTCACCGCGCTGGAAAACGTCGCCCTGGTCACGGAGATCGCCCTGCACCCGTTGGAGCCGCTGCGTGCGCTCGGCATGGTGGGTTTGGTGCAGCGCAAGGATCACTTTCCGGCGCAACTCTCCGGCGGCGAACAACAGCGCGTGGCCATCGCGCGCGCTGTGGCCAAGCGCCCGGACATCCTGCTGTGCGACGAGCCAACCGGCGCGCTCGACTACAGCACGGGAAAGCTGGTGCTTGAGGTGCTGGAACGGGTGAACCGCGAGCTGGGCGCTATTACCGTGGTCATCACGCACAATGCAGCGATCTCGGCGATGGCCGACCGCGTTGTTCATATCAGCAGCGGGAGCATCACCGGCATCGAGCGCCATGCCACGCGCGCCAGCCCCTCGGAGCTGTCATGGTAAGCGTCCGAACGAAAATGCTGGGGCGCGACCTATGGCGGCTGCGCGGGCAGGTGATCGCCGCCGCGCTGGTGGTTGCCTGCGGCATCGCCGTCCTGGTCGGGATGCAAGGCGCCTGGCAGTCACTGGCGATCGCGCAGGAGCGCTACTACGCCAGCCACCGATTTGCTGATGTGTTCGCCAATGTCAAGCGTGCGCCGGGAGGTGTCGCCGACCAGATTCGTGCCCTGTCAGGCGTCAGGGGCGTTGAGACGCGGATCGTGCGCGACGTGACCGGCGATGTGCCAGGCTTCAGCGAGCCCGCCACCCTGCGGCTGGTTTCCTTGCCGGCCACCGGCGTGCCAGTGGCAAACGCGCTCTTCCTGTTGTACGGAAACTATCCGAGCCCCGCCCGGGAGGGCGAGGTCGTGGCCAGCGCCGCATTTGCTGCCGCGAACGGTCTGGAGGTGGGCTCCCGCGTCACAGCCATCCTTAACGGGCGCGAACGACAGTTGGAAGTGGTCGGCATCGGAATATCCCCCGAATATGTCTATGAAGTCGGCCCGGGCATGGTGTTCCCGGATAACCGCCGCTTCGGCGTGCTGTGGATGGGTCGGGATGCGATTGCATCAGCGTTCGGCATGGAGGGCGCGTTCAACGATGTGGCGCTAACGCTCGACGTAGGCGCGGATGCGCGCCAGGTCATCGGCCCGCTCGACCGCCTGCTGGCGCGCTACGGCAGCCTCGGGGCCTACGGCAGGGAGGACCAGCTGTCCCATCGGTTCCTGACCGACGAGCTCGCCGAGATCGGCATCACCGCCACGTACGTGCCGGCGATGTTTCTCGCGGTGTCCTCATTCCTCCTGTACGCGCTGCTGAGCCGACTCGTAACCGTCCAGCGCGCCGAGATCGGCTTGCTCAAGGCGTTCGGTTATGCAGGTCGCACTGTCGCCCTTCAGTACCTGCGGTTCGGACTTGTCACCGTCGGGGTCGGCATCGCAGCCGGGATACCGGGAGGCTTCTATTTGGCGCAGCTGATGGTGGCTCTGTATCGCCAGTACTTCCACTTTCCGCAACTGCAGGCCGAGCTCAGCCCGCGCGCGCTGGTGCTGGCCGTGCTGGCGAGCACAGCGGCGGCGACGGTTGGGGCCGGCGCCTCGGTGTGGCGCGCGACCAGGTTGCCGCCCGCCGAAGCCATGCGACCAGAGCTGCCCGAGGGTTTCCGCGCGGGCCTGCTGGATCGCATCGGCCTGCTGCGCGCGATGCCGATCCCGTTGCGCCTGATCCTCCGCAACCTTGCCCGGCGGCCGGGCAAGGCCGCGCTTTCGATGATGGGGATCGCCCTGGCCGTCGGGTTGATGGTGGTCGGTAGGTTCGGGCTGGACGGGGTGAACCAGATTCTCGCATTGCAGTTCGGCCGGGCACAGCACGACGACGTGACGCTGATCTTCACCGACCCACAACCCGCCGCCGCCGTCTTCGACGTGGTGCAGCTGCCCGGCATCCTGCGAGCTGAAAGCTTTCGGGTTGCCCCGGTCTGGCTACGCCACGGCCACCGCGCGAAGCGGGTGGAACTCACGGGCCTTGACGCCGATTCGGACCTGCACGAGGTGGTCGGCCATACCATGGGGCGCCAGCAGGTCAGCGCGGATGGAGTGGTCATCTCCGCCAGGCTGGCAGCGGCCTTGCACCTGCAAGTCGGCGACCGGGTCGAGGTGGCGTTGCTGGAGGGCCGGCGCAACGTTTTCACCCTGCCGGTGACAGCGACCGTTGACGACCTGCTAGGCCTTGGCGCCTATGTGGAGCGCCAGGCATTGTCGCGGCATCTCGGCGAAAGCCCCGCCATCAGTGGCGTCCATCTGCGCATCGACACGCGGATGGCGGAGCCGCTGTACAGGAGGCTGAAGCGCCTGCCGGCGATCAGCTCCGTCATCGTGCGCAGTGCGGTGCTGGAAAGCATCGGCAATACGCTGGATCGTACCTTCGTCATTTCGAGCCTGGTCCTGGCGGGGTTTGCCTCGGTCATCGTCGCCGGCGTGGTCTACAACAATATCCGCATTGCGCTCTCCGAGCGCGGCAACGAGCTGGCGAGCCTGCGAGTCCTGGGCTTCTCGCTGGGCGAAGTCGCAACCATCCTGATTGGCGAACAGGCGCTGCTGACGGCCGCGGCATTGCCGTTCGGCATCGCCGTAGGCTATGGCCTTTGCGCACTGCTGGTGCCGGTGTTCGATCGGGATGCCTTCCGGATTCCGCTTGTGCTGGAGCGGACCACGCTCATCTTCGCCATGGTGCCCGCAGCGTGCGCCGCGCTCGTGGCAGGCCTGCTTGCCTTGCGGCGCCTCCAGCACCTTGACTTGGTCGCTGTGCTGAAGACGCGGGAGTAGCACGCCATGCGCCTGTCGGGCGGTACGGCCGCCATCGTCCTCGCCGCCATCGGGCTGATCGCCGAATCCGCCTACCTGCTGATGCCTGCGCCGTTGGTGGTTGACACGGTGCAGGCCGTGCGCGGCCCGCTCGAGGTCACGACCAGCGAGGAGGGCGAGACCCGAAGCAAGGAGCGCTTTGTCGTGACGGCGCCGGTCAGCGGCAGGCTGATGCGCATCGGACTGCGCGAAGGCGACCTGGTCGAGGCCGGACAGGTCCTCGCCGAACTGGCGCCATTGCCGCTGAGTGCGCGGGAGCAGGAGGAGGTGCGGGCCAGGGTGGCCGCCGCGCGGGCAATGCATCGGGAGGCGCTGGAACGGGTCCGACACGCTGCCGAGGACTATGCGCAAGCCCAGCGCGAGCGGCAGCGGATCGACCGCCTGGTGCGCGAGCGCTTCCTGTCGGCGCAAGCGGGCGAGCAGGCCGCCAATCTTGGCATTACCGCGGGCAATGAACTGGCAGCGGCGCAGGCACGGGCCAGCGCAGCACTGGAGGAGGTCCGGGTGGCCGAGGCCGGCATGCTGGCATTGCGCGAGCTCAAGGGCGGGTCCTCGTCCATGGTCGCGGTGACGGCCCCTGTCGCAGGGGCGGTGCTGGAACTGCCCGAACGCAGTGAACGGATCGTGAGCGCAGGCACGCCGTTGCTGACGCTCGGCGATCCGCACGACCTGGAGATCGTGGCGGAACTGCTGTCCACCGAAGCGGTGAAGGTGCAAGCGGGGATGCCCGTGCATATTGACGGCTGGGGCGGCGACTCGCAGGTCCGCGGTATCGTGCGGCGGGTCGAGCCGCATGCCTTCACCAAGATATCGGTCCTCGGCATCGAGGAAAAACGGACCAATGTGATTATTGACGTGATCGAACCGCCTGCGCAGCTGGGAGATGGCTTTCGGGTGATCGCCAGGATCCGCCTATGGCGGGCAGAGAATGCGCTCAAAATCCCGGTCAGTTCGATCTTCCGGTGCGACACGGCGTCATGGTGCGTGTTCTCGGTCGTGAATGGCCGCGCGGCACGGCGCGAAGTGCGAATCGGTCACAGGAATGCGGAGGAGGCCGAATTGCTTGATCCCCTGCCCGAGGGCCTCCAGTTGATCCGCTATCCATCGAACAACCTGGCGGACGGCCAGCGCGTGATCGAACGCAGCATTCCGTAGCCTTCAGTGAATGAGCTTCGGATAGCATGTCAGGGGAACCGGACCTTCTTCGCTTACCCAAATCGTGTCCTCGACCCGTACACCGTAGTCTTCGCGATAGATGCCGCAGTTTCCGACGCCGAGTACCATACCCGCCATCACATGATCGACTTTTTGCTCGCCATGGACAACTGCATGACCGCCCGGGATGGGAGCCTCTTCATGTTCGATCCCGATACCATGGAACACAGGGCGTAGGAACTTGTCCCCATAACCTTCGTGTTCGAGCGAGGCAGCCATCGCACCGTCAATGCCCATCAGATCCGCCCCGGGGACTGCCGCGGCAATTCCACGCTCCTGCGCCATAACGTAGGCTCTCAATGCCTTCGCCGCGTCAGTAGCTATCGGCTCGACAAGAAACGTCCTGCATAAGTCTGCAGTGTATCCGTCCACAATTGGAGCGAGGTGGACCTGAACGACTTCTCCGGGTGCGATGGTTTTCCGGGATGCAGGACCGTGAGCCATCGCCGCTCTCCAGCCGGAGGCGACATACGTTACCGATGCCCATCCCTCGGCGCCAGCCTTTCGCATGGCGAATTCTGCTTCACCGGCGATCTCGATTTCCCGAATCCCCGGCCGCAGCGCACGCGAAACCGCATCCATCCCCGAGTCTGCTACTTTAGCGGCAGCCTTTATGCTTGCCATTTCGGCCACGTCCTTCAACATGCGGAGTTGCGAAACAATTGGTGTAGCGGATACAACATGGGCTTTCGGTAGGATGTGGGCAACAAAGACATCATATAAGGCGGCGTCGAAAAAGTTCTTCTCGATGGCAATCGTTGCCTGTGTAAGGTCGAGTTCCTTTAATACATCGCGGAAGCCGTGGAACATCTCGACTTCGCTCTGGAAAGAGCGAAGCTCGGTTGCGACGGAAGTGCGACGAATGCTGGCTAGATCACAAGCCGGCACGGCAACAACACAATGCAGCGTGCGAGTCAGCAGCGCCAGCGCGCAAGGTCGACCGTCGCCAGTGAAATATGCAAGATTTGCAGGTTTCATCAGCAGCAGCGCGTCGACGTCCTGCTGCTCCATCAAAGCCGCCGCGCGCTGCCAACGGGCCGCGTAATCAAAGACCGGCTTGTCCATGATGTGATCCTCACTTCGGGCATATCCACACGCTTCGGCGCCGGGCGACGCTACGCTGAAAGCTTCGCAGACGCTCACTCCGTTCTGCCGCTGCAGCGGGACTGCTGTCGCAAGCGCGCACGGCCGGACGGCAAGGGGCTGGCAGGTCGCCGGTCCAACGGGATCGGTCCGCGCGAGGGCCAAGCCTTACGGCTAGACCAATCATCCGCCTGGCGCCATCGTTCTACCCATGCCCGGGCCCATGCCCGGACCCATTCCCGGACCCATGCCCGGACCCATGCCCGGACCCATGCCTTGGTCGTTGGCCATCGTCTGCATCATTTCCTGCATGAACGCCATGTGACTACCCGCCATGTCTTGGCACATTTGCATTTGATTTGATGGGGCGTTTCCCTTGGCGACTCTTTTGCCAGGAGCCATACGAGCAGGGCCGCCCATTTTCATCATGTCCTTTTGCATGATGGCCATTGCATCTTGCATGACCTGATGGCGTTCAGCCAAGAGGGCCTGGCGCTCTTCCGGCGTCTTGGCCCGCGCAAGCCGCTCTCTGATGGCACGCAGGTGGGCAACCTGGGCGTCCAGCCTTGCATCGCTGGAAACTCCGGGGGCTACGACCGGAGGCATATTTTGTTGTTTTTCAGGATGGTGCTGCTCATGCTCCGTGCCGGTAGCCGGTGACGCCGGGAAAGCTGCTGGCGCCCAAGCGAGCACGACGGCCGCAGTGATAAGGGTGGAGAGGCGATGGTTGGTGGACATGGGAGATTCTCCTAAGAAAACATGACAGTTCCTAGTCCAAGGTATGCGGCGGTCAGGGATTTGAGTTGATTGGGATCAACGAAGCGATGGGTGTACCGGGCGTTCAGTCCCATCGATGTGCTGGTCTGCGCGCCGGAGCAATCTGCGCAGACCATTTGCTGATGCCCTCATCAGCAATGCTCCGGTGTGCCAGGAAACGGTTGGCCAGGAACACATCCGGGGCGGAATACCTAGAATTTGACTATGAGGGCGGCAAGTCAGGAGGAACCGGGCAACGCGCCACTTTGCCCGTCGGCGCCAGCCCTGCGGCGGATTGTTTGTTCCTCTGCCACGCCTCAATCCAACGGCACGTCGCTGCCAGTGCTGGCGTGCCTACGCCCGTTGCATGCTTGATTTGGCGCGCTCCGCGACCTCGAACACGAGCATGCCAGCAACCATTGCTGCCACAAAGCCAATAGCCTTCGGATAGCCAGCGCCCAGGGCAACCAGCGCGGGGCCAGGGCAGAAGCCGGCCAGACCCCAGCCGACGCCGAAGGCGGCGCTGCCCAGGACCAGCCGCAGCGTTACGGTCGTGCTGGCCGGCAGTTGCAGAGGCAGCCCCAGGAAGGAGCGCTTGCGGTGTTTGGCGATGAGGAAGGCGAGCGAGCCAATGGCAATGGCACCGGCCATCACAAAAGCGAGGGACGGGTCCCAGGTTCCTGCAAGGTCAAGAAAGCCCAGCACCTTGGCAGGGTTGGCCATACCGGAGGCCATCAGGCCAATGCCAAATAGCAAGCCTGCGAGGAGTGCAGTCATGGCGGTCATATCACCCTCCAATCAGGTGCCGTTGCACGAAAACAGTCAGGAATCCCGCCACCATGAAGGTGAGGGTGGCGACCAGCGAGCGGATGGAGCCGCGCGAGATGCCGCACACACCATGGCCGCTGGTGCAGCCGCTGGCGTAGCGGGTGCCAAGGCCGACCAGGAAGCCGGCGGCCAGGATTTCGCCCCAGCTTGCCTGAATATCCGCAATGGCCGGCTTGCCGAGCAGGCTCGCAATCACAGGAGCGCCAACCAGGCCAGCGAGGAAGGTCAGGCGCCAGGCCATGTCCTTTCGAGGCAGGCTGAGCAGGCCGCCGAAGATGCCACTGATGCCGGCAATGCGGCCGTTGAACAGCAGCAGCACGGCGGCTGCCACACCGATGATGAGCCCGCCGACCAGTGACAGGCCGGGCGTGAAGTTAGCGAGGTCAATCAGCATGTCGCCTCCTGGTTGGCACAGAACTGTTCATAAAGGACCGCCATGACGGCAAGCGCCTGGGGGCTCGCCACCGAATAGAAGATGCTCTTGCCGTCACGGCGCGTCGCCACCAGGCTGTTCTCGCGCAGCACACCGAGCTGTTGAGACAACGTCGGCTGCCGGATGCCGAGCTGTTCCTCCAGCTCACCGACAGACAGCTCGCCTTGGGACAGGCGGCACATCAGCAGCAGGCGATCCGGATTGGCAAGCACCTTGAGCAGGGCGCAGGCCTGCGCCGCTGCAACTTGCATGCTGGCGAGGTCGATGGCGGAGTGGGGTTGGTCCATAGGTCGGTTACATTTTGCTTGTTAATATTATATGAAACAATAGAATGTATGTGAATAGAATGCACTGCATCCAAGGAGGCGAGCGTGCACCCGACTATCCAGCCGTTCTTCGACCCTGCGACCTGGACCGTGACGTACGTGGTCTTTCAGGAGGGGCGCTCCGAGTGCGCCATCATCGACTCAGTGCTGGACTACGACCCCAAGGCGGGGCGGACATCTACGGCAAGTGCTGATAAGGTCATTGCGTTTGTGCGCGCGCACGAACTGCGTGTCGAGTGGATTCTCGAGACGCATGCGCACGCCGACCACATGTCTGCCGCGCCATACCTGAAGCGCCGCCTGGGTGGCCAGATAGCAATAGGCCAGAACATTCGCCGTGTACAGGGGGTGTTCAAGAAACTCTTCAATCTGGAATCGAAGTTCCGGCTCGACGGGTCGCAGTTCGACCACCTGTTCGACGACGGAGCGACGTTTGCCGTCGGCGGCCTGACCGGCAGGGCGATTCATGTGCCAGGACATACACCCGCCGACATGGCTTACCAGATTGGTGATGCGGTCTTTGTCGGCGATACGCTGTTCATGCCGGACGTCGGCACGGCTCGCTGCGATTTCCCGGGCGGCGACGCGCACGAGTTGTATCGCTCCATCCGCAAGCTGCTGGATCTGCCGAGTAATACACGGCTCTTCATGTGTCACGACTATCCGCCCGAGGGGCGCGGGCCTGCATGGGAAACGACGGTGCGCGCTCAGCGCGAAGGCAATATCCACGTGCATGACGGCGTGAGCGAGGAACAGTTCGTGGCCATGCGCCAGGCGCGCGATGCGACGCTGGCGATGCCCACGCTGCTTCTGCCGTCGGTGCAAGTCAATATCCGAGCCGGGGAGTTGCCGCCGCCCGATGCGAATGGCGTTCGCTATTTAAAAATCCCGCTAAACGTCATCTGAGTCAGGTTTGTGACCGACCTTACCGATGAGTGGCGCATGAGAGCTACGCCTCGATTGGCGTGGACCAGTCCGAGTTGAGGCAGGTATTGTCTTTCATCAACTCTCTTCATCTGAGGAGCACTATCATTTGCATGAAGGGGACAGGCGAACGCATATGTTCGCTGGTCCTGACTTCGAATCAGTAGCCTTGAGACTGACCGACGTCGTCGACTGGGCCGGTCTTTTGCAGAAATGCAAGCGTAATCGCCCTCGGTAGTCCTCAAGGTTGGCGCGGCTGCATCCAGTTCTGGTGCATCATCATGTGGTGCACTTGCCACTGACGCTTCGCTGAAGGTGCTGACCCATAGCAGGATCCCCGTGCTGGTCTACCGCTAAAGCGATGGCATCGAGACACGTCCACCGTTTGCTCCAAGAAGACGGCTTCTCGCTGAGCACCCATTCAATGGATGGTGCGCCACGGCTGATGACCAGCCGATACGGGAAGCGGCCGCTTGCACCGAACGAGAAGGGCTAGGAGAAGCGACAATGGAACTGCTCGTGGAACAAGTGGAAGTCTGGGTGGCGAGCATTCCGGACAAGCCCGGCGGCCTGGCCGCGATCTTGACGACCCTGCGCGATGTCGGGGCCGACCTGCAATTCATCATTGCACGGCGCAGTCCAGACAGGCCTGGCGAATGCCTCGTGTTTGTCACACCGCTGCAGGGAGATCGGGAAATGGTGGCGGCGGCCGTGGCAGGGTTCAATATCGCGCGGAAGCAGCACTGTGTTCGAGTCCAGGGCAGCAATCAGCCGGGGCTTGCCGTTGCAATGACCGAGGACCTAGCCGAAGCGGGGATCAACCTCCGTGGCTTCTCAGCGGCGGTGATCGGTACGCAATTCGTCGCGTACGTGGCCGTTGACTCGCAGGCAGACGCGAACCGGGCAGCGGACGTCCTCAAAGCCGTTCTTTGAAGGAGCGCATTCACACATGATGCGCTCGCGATAGGTATCGAGAGGCGTCGAGTGCCCGGTTCGCGCGACGTGCACAACGCCTCGGATTCGATTGGGAGCCTGTCAGATTTCTTGTGTGTTGAGGTCATGAGACGATATCGAAAGAAACGCCCTTATGACCGAAACAACAAG
>NZ_JBYSYC010000005.1:0-258126 GCF_058782875.1 Cupriavidus sp. FW305-F7
TAGGCGTGGATCACGCGGTCCATCAGCTGCTTGGAGCAGGCGTAGATCCAGCGCGGCTTGTTGATCGGGCCGTAGACTAGCGGCGAGGCCTCGGGGTCGAACTCTTCGTCGCTGCACATGCCGTAGACCTCGGAGGTCGACGGGAACACCAGGTGCTTGCCGTACTTGACCGCGGCGCGCACGATCGGCAGGTTGGCCTCGAAGTCCAGCTCGAACACGCGCAGCGGCTGGCGCACGTAGGTGGCCGGGGTGGCGATGGCCACCAGCGGCAGTACCACGTCGCACTTGCGGATGTTGTACTCGATCCACTCCTTGTTGATGGTGATGTCACCCTCGAAGAAGTGCATGCGCGGATGGTCGACGAGGTCGCCGAGGCGGTCCGACGACATGTCCATGCCGTAGACCTCCCACGGCGTGGTTTCCAGGATGCGGCGCGTCAGGTGGTGGCCGATGAAGCCGTTGACGCCAAGAATCAGGACCTTTTTCATCGGTTTTCCTTGTTGGATTGTTCGGTATGGATAAGTTTGGCGAAGGCCTGCGGCGTGAGTGCCGAGCCATCTTGTGCCAGCAATCGGATGACCATCACCAGGCCGCCGTCGCCGCACAGGCCGATGATCTGGCCGTCGTGCACATGCAGGCCGGGCGCCGTACCGGCGGGCAGCGCGAGCTTCGTCAGCGGCCGGCGCGCCTGCGCCACAATGAAGCGGAGCCCGGCGAGGTCGGTGAACGCGCCGGGATAGGGCGGTGCGACGGCGCGCACGAGATTGTAGACCTCGGCGGCCGGGCGGCTCCAGTCGATGCGGCCGTCTTCCGGCTTGCGCCCGGAGAAGTAGCTGCCCTCGGCCAGCCGGTTGGGGTGTTGCGGCGTCTGTCCGGCGATCATCGCGGGCAGGGCACGCCACAGCGTCTGCTCGGCGGCAACGGTGACTTTCTCGAAGACTTCGCCGGCAGTGTCGTCCGGCAGGATCGGCACCGCGGTCTGGTCGACGATATAGCCCGCGTCAGGCTTGGCTTCCATGGCGTGCAGCGTGGCGCCGGTCTCGGTCTCGCCGCGCAGCACCGCCCAGTTCACCGGCACGCGGCCGCGGTACTTGGGCAGCAACGAGCCGTGCATGTTGAAGGCGCCGCCGGGGGCCAGCGCCAGCACGCCCGCCGGGATCATGGCGCGGTAGTAGAACGAGAAGATGACGTCCGGGCGCGCGTCGCGCACAGCCTGGGCGATGGCGGGATCGGCAGGGTCCTCGCCATAGACGAAGGGGATGCCCAGCTCGGCGGCGGTGTCGGCCACGCGGCGGAACCAGATGTTCTCGTCGGGGCGGTCGCGGTGCGTGATCACCAGCGCCACCTCCACGCCGCGCGCATGCAGCACGCGCAGGCAGCGGTCGCCGACATTGTGGTAGGCAAAGACGACGGCGCGCATCATTGCTCCGCGCCGGCGGCTGCCGGCGTGACACGCTGCGGGTCCGCTTCCAGCACTGCCTTGATGCGGTAGCGCGGGCGGTCGCGCACTTCCTGGTAGATGCGGCCGACGTACTCGCCCAGCAGGCCCACGCCGAACAGCAGGATGCCGATCAGGAAGAAGTTCATGGCGAACAGGGTGAACACACCCTGGACTTCCGAACCGAACAGGAAGCGCCGGACCAGCAGCACCACCACCAGTACGCCTGAACACAGCGACAGGATCGTGCCGATGGCCGAGAACCACTGCAGAGGCACGATCGAGAAGCCGGTCACCAGGTCGAAGTTCAGGCGGATCAGCTGGTACAGCGAATACTTGGATTCGCCTGCATGGCGCTGTTCGTGACCGACTTCGATCTCCACCGGATTGGAAGCAAAGGTGTAGGCCAGCGCGGGGATGAAGGTGTTGACCTCGCGGCAGGCATTGATCGTGTCGATCACATTGCGGTCATAGGCGCGCAGCATGCAGCCCTGGTCCGTCATGCGGATCTTGGTGATGCGCTCGCGCAGCCGGTTCATCGCGCGCGAGGCATAGCGGCGGAACGCGGTGTCGTTGCGCTGGCGGCGGATGGTGCCGACGTAGTCGTGGCCGGCGCGCATGGCTTCGACCAGGCGCGGGATTTCTTCCGGCGGGTTCTGCAGGTCGGCGTCCAGCGTGATCACGATCTTGCCGCGGGTGTGCTCGAAGCCCGCCAGGATCGCCATATGCTGGCCGAAGTTGCCGGCGAACAGCACCACCCGGGTCACATCCGGGCGCTTGTGGAACTGCGCCGCCAGCATCTGCGCCGAGCGGTCGACGCTGCCGTCGTTGATGAAGATGATCTCGTACGACTCGCCGAGGCCATCCAGCGCCGGATAGAGGCGGTCGAACAGGGCTTGCAGCCCGTCTTCTTCGTTGTAGACCGGGATGACGACCGAGACTTCGACCGGGCTCATTTGGAGAGACGTTTGCATGTTTCGCTGAGGATTGCGCAGACCCGCTCGACATCGGTGGCTTGCATCGCGGGGAACAGCGGCAGCGTGACGATGCCGCGCCCGATGCGTTCGGCATGCGGCAGCATGCCTTCGCGCCAGCCGAGCGAGCGGTAGTAGGTGAAAAGATGAATGGGCGGGTAGTGGACGCCGGTGCCGATGCCGCGCTCGCGCATGGCCTCCATGACCTGCTGGCGCGCCTGGGCCGGGCCGCCTTGCAGGCGCTCAGTCGGCAGCACCACCTGGAACATGTGCCAGTTGGTGGTGGCGGCGTGCGCATCCAGCGCTTGCGGCAGCTCGATGCCCAGCGCTTCCAGGCCGCTGTCGGCGGCACAGCGGAAATACGTCGCGGCCAGTTCGGCTCGGCGCGCGGTGATGGCGTCAAGCTTGCCCAGCTGCGCCAGGCCGACCGCGGCGTTGACGTCGGTCAAGTTGAACTTGCCGCCGGGCTCTTCGACATCCATGCCATCCATGCCGGTGCGGATCACGCCCTGCAGCCGCAGGCGCTCGGCGCGCACGGCTTCTTCGGGCGTGTTCATCACCAGGCAGCCGCCTTCTATGGTGGTGATGTTCTTGTTGGCCTGGAAGCTGAAGCTGACCAGGTCGCCAAAGGCGCCGATGCGCTGGCCGCGCCAGCGCGAGTCGATTGCCTGCGCGGCATCCTCGATCACGCGCAGCCCGTGCTTGCGGGCAATGGCGTACAGGCGGTCCATGTCCACCGGCAGGCCCGACAGGTACACCGGCATGATGGCGCGCGTGCGCGGCGTGATCGCGGCCTCGACGGCATCCAGGTCGAGATTGCGCGTGCGCGGGTCAATGTCGACGAACACCGGCCGCGCGCCCACTGCCAGCACCACGTTGGCAGTGGCGACCCAGGTGATTGGCGTGGTGATGACCTCATCGCCCGGCCCGATATCGGCAATGCGCAGCGCGATTTCCATCGTTGCCGAGCCGTTGGCGAAGGTGCGCACCGGGCGTCCGCCGAACAGGTCCGACAGCGCGGCCTCGAAGGCCTGCATCTTCGGGCCGGAGGTGATCCAGCCCGAGGCCAGCACCTTGCCGACTTCGGCAATGGCGGCGGCGTCGATGTCAGGCCGGACAAAAGGCAGGAATTCAGGGGCAGATGCGGTCATGGCAGGGCGAAGGAGAACGGTCGGTGTCGGACCTGGCGGCGCGCAGGCGCGTCATGAGCGCGCGATCAGGAAGACGCCCGCCAGTATCAGCAGGATGCCGGCCACGCGCAAGGGGCCGATCATCTCGCCAAACAGCCACCAGGCGGCCAGCGCGTTGACCACATAGCCGAGCGACAGCATCGGGTAGGCGATCGACACGTCCACGCGCGACAGCCCCACGATCCATACGCCCACGCTGACCACGTACAGCGTCAGCCCGGCCAGCACCGGCCATTGGGTCAGCACGCGCAGCGCTGTCACCAGCAGCGTGCCGCGGTCCATCGTGATGGCGCCGACGGCGTTGACGCCGGCCTTGAGCAACAGTTGCGCTGCCGCATTGAGCAGCACGCCGGTCAGGATGAAAGCGAAGGTGGAAAGCGTCATGGCGCTGCGTAGTGCAGGGGTTGCAGGAGTTGCAGGTTACTGTCCTGGGGGTTGCGTCTGCGGGCCGTTGCCCGGCAGTGCGAAATTGGCGACCGCCACCCGACGGCGGTCACCGGCGATCCGGTGCAGCGGCACGCCGCGCGCAGCCAGTGCATCGTAGGTCGCGGGCGACATGATCGCTACCGCGCGCTTGCCGTCCTGCCAGCGGGCGATAAAGCCATCGATGGTCGGGATCCACTTCTGCGGTTCCTGGCCGACGCCGAATTCCAGCTCGTCCGGATGCTCCACCATGATGGTGGTGCGGCGCAGGTAGAACGGCAGCGTGTGGTCCAGCATGCCCACGCTGTACAGCGGCATGTCCGGCGTCAGCACGGCATTGATGGCGGGCACCAGGTCCACGCCGGAACTGGGCCGGCCCATGGCCTCGTGACCGCGCAGCGCCACCGTGGAGCAGAGGAACATCGCCAGCGCATAGGCCACCACGCTGGGAAACACCCCGCGCGTGCGCAGCAGCCGGCGCGCCAGCAGTGCGCCGGCCAGCAGCACCGCGAAGGCGATGCCGATCCACATGGCGAATTCGCGATAGACCACATTGGGCATGCCGGGCTTGTCCATCATGCCGACGAACGGGCACGCCAGCAGCCCGACCACGCCCAGCGCGATCATGGTATTGACCTGCCAGCGCCAGGTGCGTTCCGTCACCGTGTCCAGTGCCACGCCGGCCAGCAACGCCAGTGCCGGGAAAATCGGCACGATATAGCCGGGCAGCTTGGAGCCAGACAGGCTGAAGAAGACAAAGATCGCCACGGCCCACAGCGCTGCCAGCAAGGCGGGCTGGAATGGCCGCGGCGAGGTGCCGCGTTCGACCCCGGCGCGCTCGCGCACGGCCTTCCACATTTGCGGAAACAGGCCCAGCCAGGGCAGGAAACCGGCCAGCAGCAGCGGCACGAAGTACCAGATCGCGCCTTCGCGCTGGTGCACGTTCGAGGTATAGCGTTGCCAATGCTCGTGGATAAAGAAGAAGCGCAGGAATTCCGGATTGCGCTCCGACACCAGCCAGAACCACGGCACCGTCACCACCAGCATCGCGACGATGCCGCCCGGCAGATGCAGGCGGCGCCACAGGCCGAAGTCGCGCGTCACCAGCGTGTAGACCACCAGCACCAGCCCCGGCAGCGCCAGCCCGACCAGCCCCTTGACCAGCACCGCCACGCCCATTGCCGCCCAGCAGGCGAGCATCCAGTTGCGGCGTTCGGCGCGGGTGGCATCCGGGTGCTGCGCCAGCAGCATGAAGGCCAGCACGCACGCCATGGCGCCGGCCAGCGTCATGTCCAGCGAATTGAAGTGGCCGGCGATATTCCACATCGGCGCGGAAACCAGCACCAGCCCCGTCAGCACCGCCACGCGCCGGCCGTACCAGCGTGCCGCGGCCAGCATCGACACGCCCAGCCCCAGCATGCCGGACAGCGCCACGCACAGCCGCGCTTGCCAGTCGCCCACGCCAAACAGCGTGTAGGCCAGCGTGGTCACCCATAGGTGGAAGGGCGGCTTCTCGAAATACTTGAGTTCCTGGTAGCGGATCGTCACCCAGTCGCCGGTGGCGAACATCTCGCGGGCAATCTCGGCGTAGCGGCCTTCATCGGAGCGCAGCAGGTGGCGCATGTCGAGGGTGCCGAACCAGACCAGCAGGATAAACAGGCTGGCCAGTGCTACCGCACCGGCGGTGGCGGCTCCAACGGACAGCGCGGCAGCCCGCGAGGTCGATGAACTACGCATAGATCTCCTGGAAAAGCGCGACGGATCGATGATCGATGGTCCTGCGTGGGCGCGCGGTGAGGGGAAGCCATCACAACGCATGGCCTTGCCTGTTGGTGGACACCGGGCAGGCAAGCCGCCCGCGGCCGGCAGGCTGGCATGTGCCCGGCGCGCCACTGCCGCCTCGGCCACGCGAGGCCGGCAATGGTAGCACGGCGGGCAGGTTGCCCCCGCAGTGCCGGGGACGGGCCTGCAGGGGGCGGCGGGATTGCCGCTGCCAGGGAAAGGAAAGTGCTGTTCAGGCCGGACGCTGCACGCCAGGCGCCGTCGGGCGGGCGCGACGCAGGCGCAGGCCCACGCCGATCAGCAGGATGCCGCACACGATGGCCCAGGAACCGATCAGCCACAGTACCGCCAGCGCCCCGGCCACTGGCCGCCACAGGACCAGGAAGGCGAAGGCGATGCTGACCAGCCCGGCCAGGATCAGCCACCACTCGTTCGGGATCTCCTTGCGCAGCTTGATCGCCGCCACGATCTGCAGCACGCCGGTGGCGAGCGTCCAGGCGGCGATATAGAGCAGCAGCGACAGCGCGGTGATGGCCGGGCTGAACCAGGTCAGCGCGCCCACGCCCAGCCCAAGCAGGCCCTGCAGTGCCAGGATCCAGCGGTCGCTGGTTTCGCGGTCCTTGCCGGAGACCGCCATCAGCAGCGCCATCAGGCCATCCGCCGCGGCATAGGCGCCGAAGACAATGACCAGCGCCGCCAGCGTCGCGATCGGCGCAAAAAAGGCAAAAAAGCCGAAGATCACGGCAAACAGCCCGCGCAGGGCAACTACCCACCAGAGTTTCGCGTAGTACTGAAGCATGGAATCTCCCACTGGGCCCGGAATGGGCCGGCATCGAGAAAACCCGGCGGCACGGAAATTACTGACGGCCTGACGATATGGCGTCTGGCCTTGCAGGCCATGCTGCGCGAAAAATCCGAGTTACACACGCAACAAAACGCGATAATTTCGGTGTCCAGGCGACCGCCTGGCAAGCCGGGCGCTGGGTCGGGGGGCGCCTGGACATTCTAGACGGGGATTCATGTGAAGACAAAGGCGCAGCAAGACTGGCTGGCAGGCCTGGTGGCGGGCGCGGCCATGGCCCTGGCGCAGGACGCCGGCGCACAGGGTGCGGCGGCGCTGCCGGGCGCGGGCCCGGCCGTGGCGCAGGCCGCGGCAACCCAGGCGCAGGCATCGGCGGCGGCCGTGCTGTGCAGTGCCCCGTGGTTCCGCTCGGGCTCGCACGTGCAGATGGAAGGCGACGGCGTGATGCCAATGTCGGTCGGCATGACCCTGCGCGACGTGGTGCGCAGTCCAACCGGCTGCCGCGCCCAACTGGAGATCAATTCCAAGACTGCCCTGTCGGCGCTGATGGGGCCGCCGGTGATTACCACCCAGGTGCATGAAGTGGTGATCGACCGCCGTTCGCCCGGCGGCCAGACCAGCATCGAAAGCCAGCATGCCGTCATCAATGCCCGCGCCCGCTACGCGCGCATGTACGGCGAGGCGGCCTTCCGCGGCATGGGCGTGTTCAACTATGCCGGCCTGGACCTGCGCGAGGGCGCCACGCTGGAGGGCGAGACCTTTGAATCGAGCGTCTCGCTGAAGGTCTACCCGCTGGGATCGGATGACGTGGTCAGCACCGTGCGGGCGCAGCATGCGTCGATCCATATCGGCTCGCGCCACGTCGGCAAGCGGCAGACGATCAATACCGTCCTGGGACGCAAGGAATGCCTGCCGGTCACCTACGAGAAGCGCACCTCGCTGGGGCCGGTGCTGGTTGGCGAAGAAGTCGTGCAGGTCGAGCCGACCGTGATGCACGTAACCGACTGGTACTGCCCGGCCGACGCCTTCGTGCTGCGCACGGAAGTGCGCCAGGATGACAAGGTGCAGCGCATCGATGTCACCGCGCTGGAGAGCGACACGCAAGCGCCATAGGCTGGTGCGCCCGGGCAGGACGCAAAAAAACCCGCCAAGGCGGGATTTTTTGCGTCAGGCGCTTGCGGCTCAGCTGGCAGCCGGCGCCGAAGCAGCCTTCTTCTTGCTCTTCTTCTTGGTGGACTTCTTGGCCGGCTTTTGCTCGGCGGCCGGCGCGGAAGCGTCGGTCAGCTCGCTGCGGGTGCTCTTGTTCGCGCCCTGGGTGTACGGGTCGAACTTGTCGCCGGCCTTGGCCCCCTGGGTGTACGGGTCGAACTTCTCACCCGACTTGGCGCCCTGGGAATACGGATCGAACTGCTTCTTGCCGCCGGTCTGTGCCTGCACGGCCAGCGAAGCGGCGCCAAGGCAGAGTGCGATCGCGGTCGCGACGAACTTGTTCATGGTTTCTCCTGAAAAATGCCGCCGTCGGGCGGTCGTGTATGTGGCCTGTCCCTTGCACGGGACGGCTTGGCCCAGTGTCGCCAACATCGTTGATCGCTGTCAACTTGGGGCTTGCCCAGGCGCCACGACCTCATGGAAACCCTGAATTGCGGCCCCAGGCCGATTGAGGTTGGGGACCGCTTGCCGGCTTACTCCGTGACCGCGTCCGACGGGTGCTTCCAGGCCGCGCGCACCTCGCCGGACGGCGCCAGCGCCAGGTTGATGCCGCGGCTGCCGATGGGCTGCTGGAACCAGCGCTTCTGCAGCGCCGTGACCTCCGGGCCGGCAAAGGTGTTGGCCAGCGCCTGGTCGACCAGGCGCTTCCATTCCGGATCGGCCTTGGACAGCATCAGCGCATTCTGCTCCACCGACAGCGCCGGGCCTACGATCACGTACTGCGACGGGTCCTTGGCGCGGGCGCGCAGGCCGGCCAGCAGCACGTCGTCCATGACGAAGGCTTGCGCACGGCCGGATTCGAGCAGCAGGAACGATTCGCCGTGGTCCTTGGCGTAGACGTCGTGGTAGCCGTACTGGGCCTTCATGCGGCGCACGTGGCGGTCGCCGGTCGACCCGGCGCTGGTGACCACGGTCTTGCCGCGCAGGTCGCCGAACGAGCGGATGCCAGAGTCGGCGCGCACCAGCATGCGCACGGTCGACACGTAGTGCGAGACGCTGAACGCAACC
Source organism: Cupriavidus sp. FW305-F7 (assembly GCF_058782875.1). NCBI lineage: Bacteria > Pseudomonadati > Pseudomonadota > Betaproteobacteria > Burkholderiales > Burkholderiaceae > Cupriavidus > Cupriavidus sp. FW305-F7. Next base: position 8,827 of record NZ_JBYSYC010000005.1, read on the forward strand.
TGCTTCTGGCGCTCGAGAGAATTGGTGTTGGGGGCGCAGTCCAGGTCCACCAGCCCGTTGACCACGGCAGGAATGCGGTTCTGCGGCGTGAGCGGCATCCAGCGCACTTTCAGGTCTTTCAGGCCCAGTTGCTGGCGCGCCGCTTCGGCCGCGCGCAGGCACAGGTCGACCGCATAGCCGGCAGGCTGGCCCTTATCGTCGGCAAACGAGAATGGCAGTGCCGACTCGCGGTAACCGAGCACGATGGTGCCGGATTCACGGATCTTGTCGAGCACAGGGCTCTGGGCGTTGGCCAGCGCCGGCGCCAGCGCGGCAGCGGACATGACGGCGAGGGCGACAGCCGCCAGCGAGCGGCGGGCGCGGAAGAGTCGGGCGGACAGTGCGGGCAGGGTGAAGGCAGGCATGCGGGGGAAACCGGAAAGCGGCCGGCAATGCGGCAAAGACGCAAGGGTATACCCCTGGTCAGGGGCGGGCGAAGGACATTGTTGTCATAAGCAAATTCCTGCCCCGAAAGCTTTTTTCCCCCCGAGGTCCGAGTGGGGGCCATACGTCTGGTTCGGGCACGCCATTGAGATGGCGGCGCTGAAATCTAGCCGCGATGCTGCGCGAGTTGGGCTACGGCAGACACAGGCGCAGCTGTGCAGCCTGCAGCGGCAGGACATGCTGTTTTCGCCGCGGTACTGGATGCCATCGGCGAAGCCTGCTTCGCGTCCAGTCTAGCGATAGCCCTTGAAAGCGAAGCAATCTTCGCGCTCCTGTGGTCCGCCCATCGGCAAAATTCCCCAATAAATCAGCGGCCTATCGTCTTGTGACGCGATGGCACGGCTCCTGCGTTAGCTGGTTCGCGAGGTTCTCTCTCGCCTACCTCAACGGAAAGGAGCCGCAAATGCACGATATCGGAAGCTCGAGGCCTGGCGGTTGGAGCGCTGGCTACAACGAGTTCGAACACGAACTCGCCACGGAAATGTCGGGTGAATTCGAGCAGGAGAACGAATTCGCCAACGAGTTCGAGAACGAGTTCGAACAGGCCGAGCATGAGTTCGAGAACGAGTTCGAGCAGGAAGTCTCGGGCGAGATGCATGAACTCGAGCTCGCCGCGGAGCTGCTGGCGGTGAACAGCGAGCAGGAGCTTGAACAGTTCCTTGGCGGCCTGGTCAGGTCTGTAGGCCGTGCGGCCACGGGATTCGCCCGGTCGGCGGCCGGCAAGGCGCTCGGCGGCATTCTGCGTTCCGCTACCAAGTCGGCACTGCCGATCGTCGGATCGGCGCTCGGCAATCTGGTGGTTCCAGGGGCGGGTGGGTTGATCGGCGGCAAGCTCGCGGGCATGGCCGGCAGTGCGCTCGGGCTCGAGCTCGAGGGACTCAGTAACGAGGACCGCGAATTCGAAGTCGCGCGCCGGCTGGTCAGGATCGGCCAGCATGCGACCAACCACCTCATGTCGATGCCGCGCAATATGCCGCCCGCACGCGCGGCGCGCATTGCGTTCCTGCGCGGTGCGCGGCAGGTGGCGCCGGGCCTGCTGCCAGCGATGCGTGCCATCTCGCAGAACGGTGTGGCTTCCGCACGCCAATTGCCCATGCCGATCTTCGGCGGGGCAACGGAAACTGTGCCCGCGCCCCCGACGTTCGGCGGCGTCCCCGCTGTCAACGGCGCGACCGGCGCTCCCGGCGTTACGGGCATTGCCGGCGCGACAGCGACCTGCCCCACCTGCGGCACCCGCCCGACGGGCCATGTGCATGCGATCCCCGCCCGCGGCACCTGGCGCCGCTCGCGCAATGGCCGCGCCATCATTCTGTATCTCGCGTCGCCGCGGCCGGCGTACTGAGCGCGCGGAGACCCGCCGTGACCAACGCATGCACGCACGCGCTGCGCCTGCTCGAGCAGGAGGTGCTGGGCATACGCGCCCGGCTCGATGCCCAGCTGCCCTATGCGCTGCAGATGCCGATGGTGCCCGCCGCCAATGTCAGCGACGAAGCGATGGGGGCCATCGAGCGTCATATGCAGGCCGCGCGCAGGCAGTTGCGCATCCGCATCGCGCGGTTCCTGCGCGATCTGCGGCACGCGCTGCCGGTGCCCGTCGACGTGGCCCGTGCGCAGCAACGCTACGCCTTGCTCAAGCTCTATTTCCATGCGGCACTGACGCACTTCGAGATCTTTGCGGAAGTGCTGACGCAGCGCAGCCAGCATGGCACGGGCATCTGGCTGTCGGGGCTCGACGTGGCGGCGCAGGACGGGCTCAGGCAGCCGGGCCTGTCGATGGCGCCGCCACCGGTCATCTGCTACGTGGAGCGCGGGCATGGCGGTGCCATCCGGCGCGCACGCACGCGCCTGCCGGGCGGTGGCGCCAATCCGGTCGCGGTGATTCGCATGCCGCGCGAACGCATGGTCGGCACCGGCGTGGCCGCGTCGCTGTTTCATGAGGTCGGGCACCAGGCAGCGGCGTTGCTCGATCTCGTGAACAGCTACCGGCGCGCGTCGGCGGCCAGCTTCGGATGCGGTCCGGCACATTCGATCTGGCGGGTCTGGGAGCGCTGGATCAGCGAGATTGTCGCGGATCTGTGGGCGGTGTCGCGCGTTGGCATCGCGGCGACCTGCGGGCTGATGAGCGTGGTGAGCCTGCCGCGCGCGTTCGTCCTGCGCATCAATCTCGACGATCCCCACCCGGCGCCGTGGATCCGCGTCAAGCTGTCGATCGCCATGGGCAACGCGCTCTATCCCCATCCGCAGTGGGCCGAACTGGCGCAGCTGTGGGAGCGACTGTATCCGCCCTCGCAAATGTCGGCCAGCCAGCGAAAGTCGTTCGAGACGCTAGGCGCGGCCATCCCCGCTTTCGTGTCGGCGCTGCTGTCAATCCGCCCGCCGTCGTTGCAGGGACGCATGCTTGGCGAAGCCTTGCGTTTGCCCGACCGCCATCCGCGCCTGCTGCTGCAACGCTGGCACATGGTCAGGTCCAGGCCGCAGCAGTACCTGGCCGATACCCCCACGCTCGCGTTCGCGGTACTCGGGCAGGCGCGCTTCAGTGGGCTGCTGCCCGCCAGTCAGGAACTGGGCGTGATTTCGGAACTGCTGCAGCGCTGGGCACTGGCGGGGTATCTGCCGTGGCGCGCGGGAGACCCGCAACTGAGCGTAGTGCTGAACCAGCGGCGGCCGGTGCCAGCGCCGCGCCAGAGTCATGGGTTGCCGTTTGCGGCGTATGCGTGAAGCTCGATGATCAAGGAGAACGATGATGAGCGAGATCTATCTGCCGGTCCAGCTTCGCCCGCGTGCGGCGATTGGAAAAGGGAAGCACGAGCTACCGAACCCCCGCAGCGTGCTCAAGCACGCATGGGTTGTCGTCCGAGACTGTCAGTACATCGCTGATTCCATGCCCGATTTCCTGAGTTTCCCCAAGGAAAGTAGCGTGGACTACGATCCCGCGTACCGTGTCGAATTGAAAATTTGGCTTAAAGGGCAAGGGGTTGAGAGGGGCCCAAACGGGCCGGACATCGACAAGCAAATAGTCGAATTCAGGCACAGGCTCCAGAGCATGTTCACCTTATCGGACTTTGAATCGCACGCGATGCCGTATACGATTCTGAGCGCGACGCTAGATCATGACAACGGAGTGATGATCTACGCGACATTGGCCGCAGATCAACCGGAGACGGTTGCGGCACCCGCCGTCGTGGCGCCGGCGCCCACACCGGATCCGACGATCATCGCTACGGCCACTGCTCTGCATGCTACGCCGATCGCGATGCCTGCCGAAGCCGCCGCCTCAGCCAATCTGCCGGCGGTAACACCTAAGACGCACCGCTATCTCCCGCTCCCCGACCCCATCACCGAGCGCTCCGGCCCGATGTCGCGGGAACACGACGGTCATCCCAGGCCCGTCACGCTCCAGCGCACCACCCGCGCATTGACCGGTGACGTCGGCTTGTGGATGCTGATCAAGCTCAATTCGGTGACGCTCGGGTGGGACAACTATATCGAACAGATGGACCGCCTGTTCTTCCCGAAATCGTTCGCTAAATCAGGGGATGTCGGCAGGGACGTCGGCACTAACGCACCGCTGTACAAAAAGGCCGTCGAACTCAGTCACCGCCGCTTTCTGCCATTCACGGACACTGATGCCTATCGCGCCCTCAAGGTCGCGACCGAAGCATTCGTCGTGACCTGGGGCGCTGTGGTACCGCCGGCCTCGGAGCTGCAGGCGATGGTAGACCTGCTGATTGCCGATCCCGCTGTTCGCGACCTCGCGAATGAACGGTTGGGGCTGAACCTCACCGAGCCCGATATCAAGGCACTGGCCCTCAAGTACTTCGGCGAGGAAAACAACATTCCGCCGGCCATTCCCTACCTGCAGCGTGTGGCGTTGGCCATGGGCGGTACCGATGCCGCGGGCATGATCGAGAACATGGTCGACGATGAAATCACGCTCGCCGGCGAGAAGCGGGACATGTGTGGCGAGGGATGTCTCTGGCTGCAATTCTGGAACCGCAATGTCTCGGCCAAGCTCGCGCAGCCGCCCCTCGTCGAACTGATCTGGAGTTACTGGATGGAAGAGCTCCAGCTCGTGCAGACGATGAACGCCATCTCGCGCCGCTTCCAGAACGTAGCGTCGGGCCCGAACGATCCGCTTGGCGCACTCGAGATGGATCCGCTGCGGCCGCTCAACAACATGATCTGGGGCTGGGTCCAGGACGAGCAGCACCGGCTGCCGATCGAGCGCCGCGCCGCGGAGTATCTGCACGAATACGGGTTCCAGCTGATCGGCAAGGCGGTGCCGCGCATGCAAGCGGCCGACACGCGCAGCAAGTTCCTCGCCGCGTTCCATACGCTGCTCAATCTGTGCGTGCCGTTCTTCCGCCAGGCCGACGACACCACGGTGGTGCCGGACGGGTTCCCGCTGCTCAACGCGCTGCGCGAAGTCCACCTGATTCTTTCGGAAGGCGCGCACAACCAGTTCCGCGATCTGCCCACTACATCACGCGTGGAAATGATGATGCAGCAATGGATGCTGGCGCGGCCCGAGTTCCGCGAGTTCCTGCCGCGGCGCTCGATGATCGCGTACCCTGAGCCGTGGATGCATTCGGTGGAAAGCATGCGCAAGCTGCAGGGCTGGGGCGACACCAATCCCTACCAGTTCTGGCAGCTCGCCACCATGGGCGAGCAGATCGTGGCGTCGATCCGCTGGAGCGACTGGAACTCGATCCACGATCCCGCGAATGCTGCCAACTGGGCCGCATTCTTCCGGCCTGAGATCCAGGCGTATATCCACTCGTATCGCGCGGTAACGGGCGTCGACGTGGGTGCTGAGCCGGTGGACGTGCAGGTCCCGGGCATGCATCTGCTGCGCCGGTTGCACGAGTACAAAGGGAAGCGGGTGGCGTGAGGGGCCGCGGCCATGATCGACTTTGCCTCGGCGTTATACCTTGGCATGACGCATCCGGCCGCGCGCCTCGGCGACTATGCCGCATTGACGAGCGGTGTGCCCGCATCGCTCGCGGCATCGCCGCAGGCGCGTGGCGTTGCCGCGCGCGCAGCCGAGTTGCAGGGTTGCGAGGCGGGTGCGGTGGCGCCGTCCACGCTGCATCTGGCGATCGATACCTTCGACCGCCTCGCGCGCAGCCACGTGTTGATTGCCGACGAAGCGCTATATCCGGTCATGCGCTGGAGCCTCGAGCGCGTAAGTGGCTTGGGCGCATCGCTGTCGTGGTTCGCGCATGGCGATCCTGCCGCACTGGTAGGCGTATTGCGCCGTAGCAGGGCGGGCAAGCCGCCGGCAGTCATCACAGACGCCACACTGCGGAACGGCATGCCGATCGCGCCGCAGGGATATCTGGAAGCCGTCGCTTCACGCGATGGCTTGCTCGTGATCGACCATAGTCAGGTCCTTGGGCTCCTCGGTGAGCATCCCATACCAAAGCAGCCGTGGGGGCTGGGTGGTGGTGGCATCGCCGTGCACGGCGGCCTGGGGCCATCGGACCCGGTCCTGCTGTTGGCGTCATGGGCCAAGGCATTCGGCGTGCCGCTGGCCACGCTGTGCGGGCCCGCCGCGTTGGTCAGTGACATTGCGTGCAATGGTCCCACGCAGTCGCATTGCAGCGCTGCTAACCAGGCCGCGCTGTTGGCGGCGCTCGATGCACTAGACGCCAATCGGCGCACCGGAGACTGGCTGCGTACGCGCCTGCTCTACTTCGTGCGGCGGCTGCGTGCGGGCCTGCTGTCGCTGGCTCGTACCGTGCTGCCAGATCTGTCCGCAACGCTGCCACTGCATCCGATGCAACGTATTCATCTGAGTACGCCGGGGCGAACACAGGCGCTGCATGCCTCGCTGCGTGCGTGTGGGTTTCGTACCGCGTTATTGCACGATGCCGAGATCCGCCATGCGGTGGTCGTGATCGTGCGTGCCGATCATCGGCTGTCCGATATCGACGGACTGGTGCAGACGATGGCAGCGACGGCGCCTGCGCTGCCCGCGTCCGACGAAACGCTATCCAAGTCCATGGGGAGGCATCATGTTTAAGACCGCAGACGGCGAAATCCTTGACCTGGCACCGTGGCGCATGCGCCGGCTGATGCGGCTCGTGGCCGACGCGCGCCGCTATCCGCCCGGAACGCCGCCGCAGATGCTCGTCAACGACCTGCGCCAGATTGTTGCGCGTGCTCGGCGCGTCAGCACCCAGCCGCGGCTGGGTACCGCGCGATTCGAGAGCCGGGGCGAGGGTGCATGTTGCCAGGCGTGTCTACTGGCGCGCCAGCAGCAGGGCGTGCTGTCGCTGGTGGGACTGAGCTTGTCCCCGATGCCGTCGCTGGGGCACCTGTCCGAAGCCTTCGATGAGGAATTGACACATCTGCGGCCGAAGTTGGCACCGCCGCCCGTGTCATTGGATATCGAACTGAAGTGGAGGCGCTGGAGCTCCCTGGAAGACGCTTCTCGCGGCGTTGCGGGACCTGGGGTCTACATATTCAGTGATGGCGCGGTGCCCACCTACATCGGTCACTCCAATGCGCTCGAAGCCCGGCTTAGACAATGGTTTCAGTACCAGCGGGCGCTTACATGCGTGGGACCGAAATTCATCTGGACCGCTCCTACGCGGAAGAACCCGGTAGCGGCGGCAATCGAGCACACATTGCTCAGCTGGGTGGATCGGAAGCTGCGATTGAACGGAAGGCTTAGATCGGGAATGCCATCGACGCTGGCGAACCGGGTGCTGACCAATCTGGTGACAGTCGGTGAGAAAGACCTTGTCATACGCAACGCCATGCCCCCGGAGCTGGCAAAGGACTTTCGGCCGACGGCCAATACGATGCATATCAAGGCGGGAACGCAGTTCGAAGTGCCTTTCGATGCCTACGCCGCGCCATGATCCTCGACTTCCACGTCCACGCCGGGCAGGGCGATGGCATGACCGGTCCCTGGGACACCACGGCACCGTTGGCGGCTTACGCACGCCGGGCGCGCGAAGCGGGTATCAGCCATTCGATTCTGCTGCCGGTATTCCAGTCTGACTATGCGCAAGGGAATCGCGACGTCGCTGCGTTGGTGCGTGCCGATCCGGGTCGCTGGACCGGCTTCGCGATGGTCCACGCCGTGCGCGACCGTGACCGTGTGCACGCGATGATCGAGGAGGCGGTCCTGCGGCTGGGACTGCGCGGCATCAAGGTGCATAACCACGACGCACCCATCCATCGACAGGTTTGCGATGCTGCGCAACGTTGGCAACTGCCGGTACTCTACGACCCCGGTGGCGATGTCGGTGCGCTAAGCCTGCTGGCGCAGACGCACCCCAGCGTCGCGTTCGTGTTCGCGCATCTTGGTAGTTTCGCCGACGACTGGGCGGCCCAGCGCCGCGTGATTGACCTGATCGAACGGCATCCCAACCTGTTCGCCGACACCGCCGGTGTGCGCCGCTTCGATCTGCTTGAAGAGGCGCTGCATCGCGCGGGGCCGCACAAGCTGTTGTTCGGCTCCGATGGTCCCTGGTTGCACCCGGGCCTCGAACTTGCCAAGATCCGCGCTTTGCGTCCATCCGCCGACGCGTTCGCGTGGATCGCGGGCGGTAATGCCTTGCGATTGCTGCGACGTGTATCGGTTGCGTGAGATCGGGTCCTACGCGCTGCCACCATCGGGCCGCACCTGCCGTCGCAATTGCAAGGCGCGCGGTGTGACCTGCAATAGCTCGGCGGCGCGGTTGGTCGATCCCGTGCGTCGTTCGGCAGCCTGCACGGCGATGGTCTCGGCAATTTGCCCGATATGTTTTAGACCCAGCCCTGCATCAAGCGCGCCTTCCACCGCAAGCGCCAGCATCTGCGTCCATGCCGCGAGCGTATCGGCAGCGGCAGGGATGGACGGACGATCGAGCGATCCTGTGCTCAATACACCGAAGCCACGCTGACGCTCGGCCATGCGTAATACCACGTTGCGCAACTCGCGCACATTGCCGGGGTAGTCGCGGCACATCAGCTGTTCCATGACCTCCGGCATAATACGCGGCGCGTCGTCATGCTCGCTCAGGAAGTGCCGCACCAGCAGCGGGATATCTTCGCGTCGTTCCGACAATGACGGTGCACGTACGGTCCATTGCGAGATGCGGAAATACAGGTCGCAGCGAAAGCGCCCGGCCTCCACCTCGGCTTCGAGATCGCGATTCGTCGCACAGGTGAGGCGAAAGTCAGAGCGCCGCCAGGTGTCTTCCCCCACGCGCTTGTACATCCGCTCCTGAATCACGCGCAACAGCCGCGCCTGGAGCGGCAGCTCGAGTTCGCCGATCTCGTCAAGAAACAGCGTTCCGCAGTCCGCCAATGCCACGGCGCCGTCGCGCGCCGTGACGGCATGCGTGAATGCACCCTTGGCATGGCCGAACAGTTCGCTGCCGGACAGTTCGGGACTCAGCGTCGTGCAGTCGACCACGACAAACGGACCACGCCTGCGCGAAGGATCGAGATCATGCACCAGCCGGGCCAGCAACTCCTTGCCGACGCCACTTTCCCCAAGCAGCAGACAAGCGCCGCGCCCAAGCCGGCCGGCCTCCGCCACCGCACGCAAGGTGCTGCGCCATGCAATCGATTCTCCGACAGCGCGCCGGCGCAGCCAGTCGGACGTGACGATCTCCTCGAGCTCCGCCAGCCGGGCAAGCCGCAGCGCCAGTTCTTTCAGCAGTGAGTCATCATCGACAGCGGTCACGATATCGCAAACCGACGATGGCCACCAGGATTCGGGGCGGCAATGACAGCGAGTCTCGTCCGTGCAGCCGACGATAAAGGCATCCGGCAACGGCCGCCCGCGCAGCCATTGCTCCGCGGCCTCCGCCACGCGGCTGGGCGCAGCACGCACGACGACCACGAGCAGCCCGTCACCGCTTGCGGATAGGCTCACTCCGTCAGGCAACCCGTGCCTGCACAGCGCGTGCGTGACTTGCCCGGCATCTTCCTGATAGAGAACAGTACGCATTCCGCACCCCGGAGCAATATGGAAGTTCGGTGATGGACTGCGGGGGAGTCGAGGCGCGGTATGGCAGGCGAGCCCTGACAATGGAGTTATCGTAGGTGGCCGCTGTCGGAGTGCAATTGAGGGGTGTTTTATGCTGATATGCAGTTGGTTTCTGGCGTGACTTCAAGTCCGAATGGGTTTTACCAGGACCATCCTTTGGGGGCCCACCGTTTGGATGATTGCCGCGGGCGCATTGCTGGCCAAAAATCAAGAAGAAAGAGGGGGGACCACCATGCGACGACTACGTCTCGTTGATATATCCTTGTTCTTCGCCATGATTGGGTGTTGTGCAAGCGCACACGCCCAGTCAGGGGTGACGCTGTTCGGTATTGCCGACGCCGGTATCGAATTCAACAATAATGCAGGGCGCAACGGCAACAGTCTCGTGCGGCTGGTTTCCGGGAACCAGTCTGGCTCGCGTTGGGGGCTGCGGGGCGTGGAGGAGTTGGGCAGCGGGCTGAAGGCAGTCTTTCTGCTGGAAAGCGGCTTCGACATCGATACCGGCAATTCGGGCCAGAGCGGGCGTCTGTTCGGCCGCAATGCCTATGTAGGGCTCGATAGCCTACACGGCTCACTGCTGTTGGGGCGGCAGCAGACCGGCATGCGCGAATTCGGCAATCTCTATGATCCCAATGCGATTGCCGACCGCTACAGCATCCTCTCGATTGCGCCGGAGTTTGGCGCGCGCGCGGACAATGCCATCAAGTATGTCGGCAAGTTCGGAAAGCTGACTGGACTGGCTTTCTACTCATTCCAGGCTAATGGCAGCGAAGTGGCTGGCAGCAACGTATTCGGACGTAATTTCGGCGCGTTCGTCAACTATGCCTCCGGCCCCTTTGCGCTGGGCGCGGCCTATGACGATGCGCACGTCGGCACGCCGTCAAACCAGGCGCCGGTCCTGAGGCGCGTTTCGGTGGCTGCCACATATGCGGTGGGTGATGCCAAGGTTTATGCGGGCTACCGTCTGGCGAAGGCCCATGATGGTGCTATCGTGCCGGGCGCGCAGGCGGCTGATGCCGGCTCGAACCTCTACTGGCTGGGCCTGGCTTACAAAGTGACGCCGGCTTTCTCCCTGACTGGCGCGGCTTACTACCAGGACTTCCGGCAGACCGGATCCGACCCGTGGCAGTTCGTGCTTACTAGCGATTATTCGCTCAGCAAACGCACCGACCTCTACGCGTCAGTCTCCTACGCGCTAAACAAGGATAACTCGGCACTAGGCGTCAACGGCTTCAACAGTGGCAGCGGCACGTCGGCCGTCTTCAACGTACAGCCTGGCAAGGATCAGGTGGGTGCGGTGATGGGCGTTCGTCACCGGTTCTGATGCGCCTTGCCACGGAGCGCGCGCCAAACCGGGGGCCCAATATTCTGGCAAAGGGACACCCGGGTTTCCTCTGCCAGAGCCAGTCCCTGCCTACATCACGCGCCCGAACCACCACAACGACAGCAGCCCCGCACACGTGGCCAGCAACGCCCCCAGCGCGGCAAAGAACGCAGTAATTTCAACCTGTTCGCGCTTGCCAAACGCCAGCCGCATATTGAGCGCCCGGTACACCCTCTTCAGTTGCGCGGCATCCGCAAGCGGGAAATACTCCGCCCCTGTCGCATCGGCGACTTCCTTCAACACCTTCTCATCCAGCCTGACGCGCGCCGACCAGCCATTGACCGAAAGCACCACACCCTCGGTCGTGCCAACCCCGACGGTATAAACGCGCACGCCGTGCGCGGCGGCAAGCTGCGCCGCCTGCGTCGCGGCCGGGCCGGTGTTGCTTTCACCGTCGGAAAACAGGACGATTGCCCCAGAGGGATAGGAGCCGGGCGTCACGGCTTCGCCGCTGCGGGATGCGTCCGGCTTTTGCAGCGGCGTGGTGTCGCCGTTCATGAGGCGCTCGGCGTCATCAGCCGTCTGCGGCAGCAGCGTCGTCAGCGCGATGAGCAGGCCATTGCCCAGCGCGGTGCCGCCTTGCGGCTTGAGGCGGTCGATTGCCGTGGCCGCGGCATCCTTGCTGCGACTGGGCGCCTGTGCCACGGCGGCGGTGCCGGCCATCGCGACGACTCCCACGCTGACGCCCGCGGGCAGTGCGTCGAGCAGAACCTTGGCCGCTTGCTGGGCGGCGCGGATGCGGCTGGGCTGGACATCCTGCGCGCGCATGCTGCCAGACAGATCGATGACCAGGACCACGGTCTCGACGCGCGAGGGCAGCAGCATCACCGCCTGGGGTCGGGCGATGGCGAAGATCAGCGCGGCCAGGGCCAGCAGGAGCAGCATGGGCGACACGTGGCGGCGCAAGGTCGCGCCGCCCTTGATGGCAACGCCGACGGTTTTCAGGGTGGGATAGTGCACCGTCGCGTGGCGCTGGCGCCTATCGAGCCATACGTAGCCAGCGGACAGCACGAGGACGAGCGCGAGCAACCACAGCATGCCTGGCCACAGGAAGCTGAAGACGGGTAGCCGGCTTATGGCATCGGTCATGCTGCCCCCTTTGGCCCGTTTTCCTGCTTTGCTACTGCAGCGGCCCCTTGACGGTGGCGGCGCCGGCGGGTGAAGTGCAGCAGGGCCAGGTCCAGGCGGGCGTAGGTCGACAGCGTCAGGCACGCCACGCCAGCCTGGGTGAAGGCCAGGCGCAACTCGGCCTCGCGCGCCTGGGCGGCGGCGGCGAAGCGTTTGCGGAAGGCCGGGTCGTGCGTGTCGACGAACATCTGCTCCGCGGTTTCGGCATCCTGCAGCACGACCAGGCCCAGGTCGGGCAAGGCCATCTCCAGCGGGTCGACCAGCCGCACGGCGACGACCTCATGGCGCCGGGCCAGCATTCCGAGCGATGCCTGCCAGCCCGGGGCGCTGATGAAGTCGGAGACCACGAACAGCACCGATCGGTGTTTCGCGAACGCCCGTGCGCGCTCCAGCAGGTCGCGCAAGCGGGTGTCGCCCGGCAACGCGGCGGGTGTGGCATGCATGCGGTCGAGCAGGTGCAGCAGATGCCGGCGCCCCGAGCGCGCCGGCACCACCGACGCGCCCGCGTCTGTGGCCCCGCCGTAGAGCAGGGCGCCGACCCGGTTGCCGTAGCGTGTCAGCAGCAGCGCCATGACGGTGGTGAAGTCGCTCAGCAGGTCGCGCTTGCTCACGCTGCCAGAACCGAAACCGACCGATCCGCTCAGGTCCAGCAGGAACCAGACGGAGACCTCCCGGTCTTCCTGGTACTCACGCACATGCGGTGTCTGCAGCCGCGCCGTCACGTTCCAGTCGATGTGCCGTACGTCGTCGCCGGGGTGGTATTCGCGCAGGTCGGCAAGATCCAGCCCAAAGCCGCGGAACAGCGTGCGGTAGTCGCCCTGCAACAGGCCATCGAGGCGGCGCACCACGGTCCATTCCAGGCGGCGCAGCAAGGCCTCGGTCTGCCTTGCGTCGACGCTGGCCAGCGCCGTGCCGGCGGGTGCGCTACCGGGTGCGCTATAGGGTGCGGCTTCCGGGCCGCTCCGGCGCCTAGCGCGCAGGCGCCCGAACATGGGATTCCAATGGGCGCTCCGGAACCGGCAGCGCCTGCAGGATGCGGGTGACGAGCTGGTCGGCAGTCACGCCGTCGGACATGGCCTCGTATGAGAGCACCAGGCGGTGGCGCAAGACATCCGGCACGAGGTCGACCACGTCTTCGGGCAGCGCATAGTGCCGGCGGCGCAGGAACGCCAGGGCGCGCGCGCCTTCGATCAGGCCGATGGTGGCGCGGGGGCTGGCACCGAACGCTATGTATCGATCCAGGTCTTCCAGCCCGTAGCTTCCCGGCTTGCGGGTGGCCGACACCACGCGCACTGCATACTGGACCAGGCTCGGATCCACATAGATCCTGCCGCATTCCTCCTGCAGGCTTGCCAGGCGCTCGGGCGTGGCGATGGGGCTCACGCTGATGCGGGGGCCGGTGACACGGTTGACGATGACGGCCTCCTCCTCTTCGCTGGGATAGCCCACCAGGACCTTCATCATGAAGCGGTCGACCTGCGCTTCGGGCAAGGGGTAGGTGCCTTCCGTTTCTATCGGGTTCTGCGTGGCCATGACGAGGAAGGGCGTGGGCACCAGATGGGACTCGCCGGCGATGGTGACCTGCTTTTCCTGCATGACCTCCAGCAAGGCGCTCTGCACCTTGGCCGGCGCGCGGTTGATCTCGTCGGCCAGCAGCAGGTTGGCAAAGACCGGGCCCCGCACGGTGGAGAACTCGCCCGTGCCCTGGTTATACATGCGCGTGCCGATCAGGTCGGCCGGCAGCAGGTCAGGCGTGAACTGGATGCGCTTGAAGGAGCCGCTCATGGTACTGGCCAGCGTCTTGACGGTCAGCGTCTTGGCCAGGCCCGGCACGCCTTCCACCAGCAGGTGGCCACCCGCAAGGATCGCCACCAGTACCCGTTCCAGGAACTGGTCCTGCCCCACCACCACGCGCTTCACCTCATACAGCAGGCGCTCCATCAAGTCGGCGCTGTCCACAGTGCCCCTGGCTTGGTCGTTCATTTAAGGCCCCCGCGTCTAGAAAGGAGAGGATCCGATGGCAATGCCGGCGCTTTCGATCGTGACAGCGAAGCCGATGCCGAGGAAAGTGCCGCTCTGGTTGGGGTTGAGGATGGCGGTGACGATCCCGACCACCTCGCCATCCAGATTCACCAGCGGCCCGCCCGAGTTGCCCGGATTGGCGGCGGCGTCGAACTGGATGAGCTTGTCCAGGTCCCGCTTGCCGTCCGGCGAAACGAACCTGCGGTCGAGCCCCGACACCACGCCGGCAGACACCGACGGACCGATGCCGAACGGAAAGCCGACCGCGACGACTTCGGTCCCGGGCGCGAGGTTCCGGCTGGAACCGAGCGTCGCCGGCGGCAGGTCGTCGGGGATTGAACTGGGCCGGATCACGGCGAGGTCTTTCTCCGGGAACGCCTGCACCACCGAGGCCTCGGCCGTGTGGCCGTCGTGGAATATGACCTCCAGGCGCAGGGCGTCGGCGACGACGTGGTAGCTGGTGAGAATGACGCCGCTTTCGGTCACGACCACACCCGAACCGATGTTGCGGACTTTGCGCTTGCCACCGGACTCGTCCTTGCCGCCCGATGGGTCGCCTTTTGCGAGTTCATCGCGAGAGGGCGGCGGGGATGGCGGGTGCGATTTGGTTTTGGGGCGTGTGGCAGGGGGATCACGTTTGGCGTTTCGGGCGGATGCCGCTTCCGTCGGCTTGTCCGCCGCCTTTTCCGCTGGCGCATAGCTGCGAACTTCCACCACCGACTCGCGAACCGCCTCTGCGGCCCTGGCTGTGCGCGAAGGCAGACGCCTGGTCTCCAACGTGTGCAGCACTGCCGCGTCGATGTCGGATTGCTTTAGGACGCGCGGCGACGGTTGCAACAGCCAGGCAGAGCCCACGACCGCGGCGAGAACCAGCGCGACCGCTGCCGAGACCCATCCGTAGATCGATACCCGTTTCATTGCCGCCCCCGAGGTCCCGTCCCGCCGTGGAAAATACAGTACCATCGTCTTACCCACGCGCCAAGGAGCACGGGTATGCAGTTTCTCTGGCCGCAAATGCTCTGGCTGCTGCTCGTGCTGCCCCTGCTGGCAGCCGCTTACCTGTACCTGCTTGCGCGGCGCAAGAAAATCGCCCTGTTGTATGCCAGCCTTGCGCTGCCGCGCGCCGCCCTGGGTCCCGGCCAACGACTGCGGCGTCACATCCCGCCGCTGCTCTTCCTGCTCGCGCTGGGCGTGGCCCTGCTGGCTTGCGCCCGTCCTACTGCGACGATCACGCTGCCGTCCGACGCCATCACCCTGGTACTGGCCATGGACACCTCCCGCAGCATGGCGGCGACCGACGTTGCACCCACCCGGATCGCCGCATCCAAGCAGGCTGCCCGGGATCTCATCGTCGGGCTGCCGGCCAGCGTGCGCCTGGGCATGGTCTCTTTTGCCGCCACGGCGACCGTGGTACTGCCCCCCACCGACAACCGGCAGGACATGCTCGATGCAATCGATCGCTTCCAGCTCCAGCACGGCACGGCGACCGGCAGCGGGCTGATCCAGGCGCTGGCAGTGTTGTTCCCCGACGATGGCATCGACCTGGAAGCAATCCTTTTCAGCGGCGAGTCGCTCGCACCCGGGCCCGGCGGCAGATCGCTGGCAGAGGCCGCCGCGGCGGACGCCGTCCGCAAGCGCGAACAGGAACGGCCGGCGGCGCAGCCCGGCTCGTATCGGCACGGTGCGGTGATCCTGCTCAGCGATGGCCGCCGCACCACCGGCCCCGACCCGCTGGACGCCGCGCGCATGGCCGCCCAGCGCGGCGTGCGCGTCTATACGGTGGGCTTCGGTACGCCGCAGGGCGCAGCCACGATAGAGTCGGGCCTGTCTTACTACATGCAGCTCGATGAACCCGCCTTGCGGGCGGTAGCGGCGATAACGGACGGCGAGTACTTCCAGGCAGGCTCGGCTGCGGACCTGAGCCGAGTGTATCGCCAGCTCAGCGCCCGCTTCGCGCTCGAGCGCAAGGAAACCGAGATCAGTGCATTGTTCTCGGCAGCAGCGGTCCTGATGCTGGGGGTGGCGTGCGGGCTCTCGATGTTGTGGTTCCGGCGGTGACCTGAAGCATGCTTGATGTAGCGGCCGGGTTCATTCCCCGAGCCATCCATAGGCGCAGCGGGTGTATTTCCAGCCTGGATTTCACCCGGGAACCGAGACGGACAGAGAGGCGCGCCACGCGAGGTTGACAACATTGTGCTGACCCTTACAGACGTCTCCAAGACATACAACGGCGCCCGACCGCGCACCGTTCTCCGCGGAGTCAGTCTTGCGCTGGACGCCGGCGAATATGTCGCCGTCATGGGTGAATCTGGCGTGGGCAAGTCGACGCTGCTCCACCTGATCGCCGGCCTGGATCGGCCCGACAGTGGCTGCATCCAGTTCGACGGACAGGACCTGGGCAAGCTGGACGACGATGCCGCAACCTTGCTGAGGCGGCGAAAGCTGGGGTTCGTGTTCCAGGCCTTCCATGTTCTGCCGAATTTGAGCGCGGCGCAGAACGTGGCGCTGCCTCTGCTGTTGAACGGCCTCGAGTGGGAAAAGGCGTCGGCCCGCGTTGCCGAGATGCTTGCCGCGGTTGGGCTTGAGGGGCGCGAGGACAGTATGCCGCGCGAGCTTTCCGGCGGGGAACTGCAGCGGGTGGCGATTGCACGTGCCCTGGTACACCGGCCGATGCTGCTGCTGGCAGATGAGCCGACTGGCAACCTTGATCACGAGACGGCTGCGCGGGTGCTGAGCCTGCTGCGCGAACTGGTCAACGCAAACGGCACGGCCGCGATTATCGTCACGCACTCGGCACTGGCTGCGGCGACGGCGGATCGCGTCTTGCAGTTGACGCCAGGCGGATTGACGCCGCTGGGGCCCCAGCCGCCGATGAGCGCGGCAGCCTGAGCCATGCGAACGCCGCGCTCGCTCGGCCTTGCGCTACTTCTGGGCGAATTGGGCGCCCATCCCGGACGCGCCATCATCGGCATCCTTGCCGTGGCCATCGGTGTGGCAATGGGCTATGGCGTGCATCTGGTCAACCACGCTGCACTGGCGGAGTTTTCCCAGGCGGTGCGCTCGTTGATGGGGAATGCCGATCTGGAGATCCGCGGGCCGCGCATGGGCTTCGATGAATCGCTCTATCCGCGCATCGCGGGCCTGCCGGAGGTGGCGGCGGCCAGCCCCGTGGTGGAAGTCAATGCGCTGGTGCCGGGGCGCACCGGTGCGCTGACGCTGTTTGGCATCGATGTGTTCCGGGCGGCGCCTGTGACCCCCAATCTGATCGGGCGGCCCGCCGAGGAGCGCGCGGGCAAGCTCGAGGTTCTCGATCCCGACGCCGTGTTCCTTTCGCCGGCGGCGCTGAGCTGGCTCGACCTCAAGCCCGGGGATCCGCTCACCGTACAAGTCGGGCTCACCGCGCTTACGCTGCGTATTGCCGGCACGCTGCCGGCGGCGGGCGAGGGCATGCGCCTGGGCGTGATGGATATCGGTGCGGCGCAGTGGCGCCTCGACCGGCTTGGCCTGCTGCAGCGGATCGACGTCAAGCTCAGGCCGGGAGTGGACACCGACAGCTTTGCGCAAGCGCTGGCCGCGCTGCTGCCGCCAGGGGTGGTGGCGGGATCGCCGCAGGACAACGCGCGCCGAACTTCCAACCTGTCGCGCGCCTATCGGGTGAACCTGAACGTGCTTGCGCTGGTGGCGTTGTTCACAGGCGCCTTCCTGGTGTTCACGATGCAGGCTGTCTCGGTGCTGCGGCGGCGCTCGCAGCTTGCACTGTTGCGCGCCCTGGGGGTGACACGCGGTGGCCTGCTGCGGCTGCTGCTGGCGGAAGGCGCGGCTCAAGGCGCGCTCGGCGCGATGCTCGGCCTGGCGCTTGGCTTCGTCCTCGCTGCCGCGGTGCTCGGGTATGCGGGGGGCGATCTGGGCGGTGGCTACTTTGAAGGTGTAAAGCCCAAGGTCCGCTTCGACGCGCCGGCAGCGCTGATCTTCTTCGCGCTCGGGCTGTCGGCGGCGGTGCTCGGCAGTCTCGCGCCGGCATGGGAGGCCGCCCGTGCGCGGCCGGCGCAGGCGCTCAAGGCGGGCGATGAGGAGACACCGCTCAAGCGGCTGCGCTCGCCGTGGACCGGGCTTGCGGCGATGGCAGCCGGGCTTGGGCTGACGCCACTGCGGCCGGTGGCGGATCTGCCGGTCTTCGGTTATGCGGCGATCGCGCTTCTGTTGGTGGGCGCTATCCTGCTGATGCCACGGCTGGCGCATCTTGTGTTCGGCTTGCTGCCCTCTTGGCGACAGGCTGTGCCGCAGCTTGCCCTGACCCAGCTCGCCGGCGCACCGGGCCGCGCGGCCATCGCCCTGGCCGGCATTGTCGCCAGCTTCAGCCTGATGGCCGCGATGGCGATCATGGTGTCAAGCTTCCGCATCTCGGTGGACGATTGGCTGCACAATGTCCTGCCGGCTGACCTCTATTTGCGTGCTTCGTCAAGCGGCGATAGCGCGTATTTCTCGCCTGACGACCAGGCGGCCATTGCCAGCGTCCGTGGCGTTGCGCGTGCGGAGTTTCTACGTTCGAGCCAGATCCTGCTTGATCCCGAGCGTCCCCCCGTAACGGTCATTGCCAGGCCGATCGATCCGCGCAATCCGGGCGCACGGTTGCCGCTGACGGCTGCGCCCGTCGCGGCGCAGCCGGGTGATCCGCCGGCGGTATGGGTCAGCGAGGCGATGGTCGACCTCTATGGCTTCCGCCCCGGGCAACGTATCACGTTGCCGCTGCAGGGCCGGCCCGTCGCCTTCCTGGTGGGCGGCGTGTGGCGCGATTACGCGCGCCAGCATGGTACGGTGGTGATCAGCCAGGACGACTATCGACGGCTCACGGACGAGCGGCGTGTCACTGACGTCGCCCTGTGGCTGGAGCAGGGCACCGGCCCGGCGCAGGTCAAGGAGAGGCTGCACCAGCGCGTCGCCGGCGGTGAACACATTACCTTCGCCGAGCCTGGCGAGATTCGCACCATCACCCTGAAAATCTTCGACCGCAGCTTCGCAGTGACCTACCTGCTGGAGGGCATAGCGGTCATGATCGGCCTGTTCGGCATCGGCGCCAGCTTCAGCGCGCAGGCCCTGGCGCGTGCGCGCGAATTTGGCATGCTGCGGCATCTCGGCTTCATGCGTTGGCAGATCGGCGCGATGCTGGCACTGGAGGGCGCATTACTCGCTCTGCTTGGCGTGGTAGCCGGTCTTGCGCTGGGATGGGTCATCGCCTTGATCCTGGTTCACGTTGTCAACCCGCAGTCGTTCCACTGGACCATGAGTTTGCATATGCCTTGGGCATTCCTGGCCCAGGTGGCGAGCGCGGTGGTGGCGGCGGCCTCGCTGGCTGCGCTGGCGAGCGGGCGGCACGCGATGTCGCGTAGCGCCGTGCGCGCGGTTCAGGAGGATTGGTGAAGCGGCGCTCATTCCTGCGGTTGTTGCCGGGTTGCGGCGTGGCGGGCGCGGCGCTGGGCGCAGCGCCCGCTTATCCGCCAGTCGACGCAGGCCGAACCCTGGCTTTCCCGCGCGACCACGGCGCACACCCCGACTATCGCACCGAATGGTGGTATGCCACCGGCTGGCTGCAGACGCCGGCAGGAGCGCCGCTCGGCTTCCAGGTTACGTTCTTCCGCTCGCGCCCGCAGTTCGACCAGGCCAACCCAAGCCGCTTCGCGCCGCAGCAACTGCTGTTCGCCAATGTCGCCCTGAGCGATCCCGTGGCCGGCAAGCTCCAGCACGACCAGCGCGCGGCGCGCAGCGGCTTCGGCTTGGCGCTTGCCGACACTGCCGATACCGATGTCTACATCGACAACTGGTCGCTGCGCCGAGAGGCGACGGGGCGCTACCGAGCCAGATTTCCCGCGCGGGATTTCACCCTCGATCTGACAATGGAGCCAACCCAACGGTTGTTGCTACAGGGCGAACGGGGTTTCAGCCGCAAGGGCCCTCTGGCGGCCCAGGCGAGCTATTACTACAGCCGGCCGGGGCTCAAGGTGAGCGGCACCTTGAAGCGGGGCACCCAGCAGGAAACCGTGCATGGCACTGCCTGGCTGGATCACGAATGGTCGTCGACCTTGCTGGCCGACGAGGCCGTCGGCTGGGACTGGATCGGCATCAACCTGGATGACGGCGGCGCGTTGATGGCCTTCCAGATCCGGGACAAGGCGGGGCGCAAGTTCTGGGGAGGCGGCACGCTGCGCGGCAGCGACGGGCGCGTCCAGGTACTGGCTCCCGAAGAGGTCAACTTCATGCCGGCGCGCCGTTGGCGCTCGCCTCGTACCGGCACGAGCTATCCGGTTGCCATGCGGTTGAACGCAGGCGATCTCACACTCGAACTGGTACCGCTGATGGATGATCAGGAACTCGATAGCCGCGCGAGCACCGGCGCGGTCTATTGGGAGGGCGCGGTGACTGCATTGCGGGGAGGCAACGCGGTCGGACGGGGTTACCTTGAACTAACTGGGTATTTCCAGCGCCTCAATCTTTGAGGCGGGATGTCCAGGATGGTGACCTCTGCGAGGCCCGTGTGGCCATGCGCGTAGCTGCAGCTGGAGTCAGAAGCGGCTTGATATCCGGTCGATGGCCGATGAAGGCACGGTATGCCAGTTGCACGCGCACTGACATACCGATTCTGGGTGTTGCAGCCAGATGATTGGCTTTGTTCTCGCGGGCTCGCCACCCCCCTCTTTGGTGGGACCTTCTCCAGGGGAAAGCCGATTGCCCTGCTATTTCCGTCACGCTATGATGATTTTCAAAATGCGCGCCGCGTGCTCCCTACTCCTTGGCAATTGCGGGCAGCGTAAAGAAAGGCCGCGCCGGGCAATGGAGGGGTAAATTGGTAAAGGACGACTCCAAGCACTGGAGACGCCGGTGGCTGCGGTGGCACTCGCGGTCTCTGCTGGCAAGCGCACTGTATTGCAGCGAGGTGAGTGTGATGCCTACCTTAACGAGATGCTGAGGGCATACCTTGCCTACGGCGACTTCACCGAAAACGAAGTTGATTTCATTTTTCGACGAGTCTCCCACGGCGTACGGATGCTCGGGTCACACCTGGATGCATCAGTCTTTGCCCGGCGTGCCCAGGAACGAATCCGAGCCCATGGGCTTAGACTGATGACGGACGCATCCGAGGTCTTCGGCTAGGACCCATAGTGAATGCGAGGCGGGCTACAGTGTCGTGGCCGGTCACACCTCATGCAGTACAGTGTCAAGCCTTCGTGCCGCTGAAACGCCCGCGAAGCTCGCACTTCATCCGGGAGATTGCTTCCCGGAGCCAACAGAAAGCCATGGCGGCTAAAGTAGCTCGCACAGCGGTTCCACAAGAACACTGCCTGCCGGTAACCACTGGCCCGTGCGCTCTCAAATTCTATTCGCTGGCCGCATAAGCCAACCATCACCGCTGGCTTCTTGTCGACTGATCTCTCTTGTTGCGACAAAACTGCGAAAAACACTAAACTTCAATACACTGGCTGAACGATTTCATTAATCCGTTGCATCGACCCGTTTAATCCACAGCTTCCAGTCAGGCAATCACCATTGCGAAAGGTATGCCGCGGGTATCCGGCATCATGAAGCGTCAACGAGACGAGTGAACAGGGGCGAGTTGCCTATCACCAGCAGCGACTGCGGTCACCATGACCTGCGTTACCCGTTTTGCAGCTGTCGCCCGGTTTAGCCACTAGCCTAGTGGGCCCTGATACGGGGGGCCGAGCGCGGGAATGGCCGCCAAGTCGACAAGCTGTATTGGGTGCAATGGATTTTTAAGCGGAGGACGGAAGCGTGAGCCAACTCGTCATCGCCTTGATCACGTTCCTGTGCATCTTCTGCGCCGCACTGCTTGGCCTTTACGTGCGCCGCATGTTGCCGGAGCATCACCTCAGCGAGGAATCGAGCAACGCCATCAAGCTAGCGACCGGGCTGATCGCGACCATTGCCGCCTTGGTGCTTGGGTTGCTGATCTCATCGGCCAAAAGCACGTTCGACACGGTTAAGGGTGACCTTGTGCACAATGCCGCAAGCATTGTTCGCCTTGATCGCCTGCTGGTCCAGTATGGGCCTCCAGCGAAGGAGCTCCGTGCCACTCTTCGGCGCGACTATGCGTTGTGGGTCGATCTGCTGGCATCCGACGACGCAGGCCGCACGGCACGGCTGACCAACCCGGAAATCAGCGCCCGCGTGGAGGCGTTCCAACAGAAGGTAGCGGAACTCTCGCCCACCACCCCCGCGCAACGTGAGATCCAGGCGCGCGCCCTCCGGATCTCCGATGAAGTCTTCGCGTCCCGCTCGCTGGCGCTGCTGCAAAGAGAGGGCTCCGTGGCCCTGCCGCTGCTGGTTGTGCTGGTGTCGTGGCTCGCCATTATCTTTGGCGCATTCGGATTGCTCGCGCCGCGAAACGGGACCATTGTGGTCGCCTTTCTCCTGTGCGCGCTGTCAGCTTCAGGGGCGATCCTCCTGATCCTGGAAATGGATACACCGCTCGATGGCGTGATCAAGGTCTCGCTGGGGCCAATGCGTGAGGCGCTAGCGCGGCTGGGGAACTAGACAGAATGTATTGACCTGTCGCACCTCAAGCGACGTGGATTAGGCTTGAGGTGGGTTAAACCAACAACCCAGAGCCACAATTGAGGGGGCAGGTCATGGACAAGTTTAGCAAGTACGTAGGCTTGGTCGTACACCAGGAAACGATCGCCGTTGCGGTGGCGCAGGCAGGCAGCGAAGTCCGGTACGTGGGGGGATCATGAATACCCCGAAGGCCTGCTCGTCGATGTTGGCCGGATTGGACGCGCCAACGCGAGTATAGTCACGAATGGCGCTCGCGCGGGCTTGGGTGTTGGAGAGTTCCCGCACGAGCGCTACCGCAGTGCGCACCGTACGCTGCCTACAGGAGCTCCCCATCGCTTTGTGCCGCATTGCGCTCCAGCATGACTTCCCAGGCCCGCTTCTCCGTACGCTTGTTTGGCGAGTTCCAGCTCGACGGCGCTGACGCGCCCCTGTTCAACGCAAACTCCCCCCGCTTGCAGGCACTGCTCGCCTGCCTTGTCCTGCATCGCGACGCACCGCAGACGCGGCAGCAGCTCGCCGTGCTGTTCTGGCCTGATTCCTCGCAGGCGCAGGCGCGCAATGCCCTGCGTCAACTGCTGTTTCAGCTGCGCAAGACCTGGCCGGAGGCAGATCAGTTTGTCCATGCCGATGCGCAAACGGTGCAATGGCTGCCCGATTCGGCGCCCGACCTCGATGTAGCGCAGTTCCAGTCCGCGCTTGCGGCTGCGGCCAGGGCCTCGAGGCACGGCGACGCCGGCGCTGAAGAAGAGCTGCTGACGCATGCCGCGGATCTCTATCGCGGTGACCTGCTGGCCAACTGCTATGACGAGTGGATCCGCCCCGAGCGCGAAAGGTTGCGCGAACAGTGCATCGCGGCGCTTGCGCGCCTCGGTCAACTGAGTGAGGACCGGCGCGACTATGCAAAGGCGTTGAAGTACACACAGCAGTTGCAGCGGCTCGACCCGTGCCGCGAACCTACCTGCATGGCGCTGATGCGCCTGCACGCGCTGAACCACGACCACGCATCGGCCATGCGCGCCTATCGTAGCTGTGTGGAAACGCTCGCGCGCGAACTGGGCGTCCTGCCCAGCGAACCCATGCGCGAGGCCTATGCGCGGCTGGCCGGCCAGGCCGCGTCAATGCAGCGCCAACGCCCGCGGGATGCGATGCTGCCAATGATTGGCCGGCATGGCGAATGGCGCCGGTTGCTTGAAGTCTGGCAGCGTACCCAGCTGGCCGACAAGCAGTTTGTCCTGATCCTGGGCGAAGCCGGCATCGGCAAATCACGCCTGGCGGAGGAGCTGCTCGTCCATCTGGCCGAGCAAGGCATCACCGTGGCGCATTCGCGCGCCTATGCGGCCGAGGGACAGCTCGCGTTTGCGCCGGTGACCGGCTGGCTGCGCAGCCCTGGCCTGAGTGGCGCGATCGGCAATCTCGACAGACTGTGGCTGACCGAGGTCACGCGCCTGTTGCCCGAACTCCTCACGCAGCAATCCGGACTGTCGCCGCCGTCGCCCCTTACCGAGTACTGGCAACGCCAACGGTTCTTCGAGGCGCTTGCGCGAGCGGTGCTTGCACAAGGCGGGCCACTGCTGTTGCTGCTCGACGACCTGCAATGGTGCGACGGCGAGACGCTCGAATGGCTGCGCTTCCTGATGCGTTTCGACGGGGCGGCAAGGCTGATGGTGGTCGCGACGGCGCGCTCCGAGGAAATCATGCCGCTGCACGCGGCGAACCGGCTGCTGGACGCACTGCGCCGCGACGACCAGTTCATCGAGATCTCATTGGGGACACTCGATGCTGCCGAAACGGCAAAGATTGCGGCCCAGATCCTGGACCGGCCGCTGGCCGACGCGGAGGCAACCCGGCTGTTCGAAGAGAGCGAGGGTAACCCGCTGTTTGCGGTCGAAATGATGCGGGCTCGCTCCGACACCATGCCGGTCGGGGACGCACAGGGTGGCATGGCGTCGAAGTTGCCGCCCAAGGTTTACACCGTCATCTCGAACCGGCTGGCACAGCTTCCTCCGGGCGCCCGCGATATCGTCGGGGTTGCTGCAATCATTGGACGGGCGTTCACGACCGACATCCTCGCCCAGGCAAGCGACCTCGGCGAGGATGCCCTGGCAGGCGCATTGGACGAGCTGTGGCAGCGGCGCATCGTGCGCCAGACCGACGGTGGTGGCCTGGCCTTTGACTTCAGCCATGACAAGATCCGCGACGTGGCGTACGCCGACGTGAGTCCGCTGCAGCGCCGCCGCCTGCATTTGCGCGTGGCGCGAGCGCTCGAGCAGGCGCCAGGCGATGCGCCCGACGCGGCAAGCGCGCAGATCGCCTCGCACTATGAGCGGGCGGGTCTGCCAGCCCAGGCGGCGGCATTCTATCGACGCGCGGCCGGCGTTGCGCAGAGTGTGTACGCCTATGACGATGCCATTGCCTTGCTGACGCGCGGGCTGGCGCAAGCGGACCGGATTGCCGATCCGCAGGAGCGCGCCAGTCAATCGCTGGCCCTGCAACTCGACCTTGCGCCACCGATTCGCATCGCCCGAGGCTGGGCAGCCCCCGAACTGGAGGCGCCGCTGCGGCGCGCGGTGGAACTGAGCCGGCTGGCGGGTGACACCAATCAGCAAGCACGCGCTCAGGTCAGCCTTTCATTTTTCCTGGTGGTGAGGGCGGAACTCGCACAGGCACGCAGCCTGAGCGAGGAACTGATTGCGGGCTGGGGGCCGCCGGGCTCCGATACTTACTCGGTGATGGCATGGACCAGCGTCATGGGTAGTCTGGTCCAGCAAGGCGACTGGATGGCTGCCGAGCCCGCGTATCAACGCGCGCACGGCGCTTATGACGAGGCCCAGCACGCCGAGCATGCGTCCCTGATGGGCGGTAACTTCGGCGTGCTGGCCGCCGCGTGGTCGGCGCATGGATTGTGGTTCAGGGGGTTTGCCGATCAGGCCCTTCAGCGTGGACGCGAAGCGCTGGAGGTGGCGAACCGCGTAGCACACCCGTTCTCCCAGGCACTCGCGCTGTCCTATCTTGCGACGCAGCATGCGCTGCGGCATGAGTACGGTCTCACGCTGCACTATGCCCGCCAGGCACACGAGATTGCCGAGCAGTACCACGTAGGCTACTACTTCGCGTGGGCAGGCATACTGCTCGCCTGGGCGAACGCGAAACAGGCGCCCAGCGCCGAAGCGGTGGTGGCCATGCAGGCGGCGATCGAGGGCTTTCATGCGACGGGCGCACGCCTGCGCCTGCCGCTCTATCTGGGCATGCTGGCTGAATGCCTGGGCGACGTAGGAGAGACCGAGGCCGGGTTGGCGGCTTTGGACCAGGCGTTCGAATGCGCCGGGCGCACTGGCGAGCACTGGGTGGACGCCGAGTTGTGCCGTCTGCGCGGTGAATTGCTGCTGCGCAGCAGCGCCGACCTTGCCGAAGCCGAGTCATCGCTGATCAAGGCGATCGAGATCGCCACAGCCCAACGCGCGCTCCCGCTTGAACTGCGTGCCACCCTGTCACTGACGACGTTGCGAGCCTCGCAGGGGCGCGTCAATCCGCATGAGGTGGTCGAGGCGCCGCTTGCGCGATTCACCGAGGGCTTCGATCAGCCCGACTTCGTCAAGGCGCGGGCGTTACTCGCGCGTTAGTCTCGGCTCGACCACCGCGCGCCGGTCGGGAGGCAGAATCCCCATGTAACGGTTCACCTAACGCTTTCGAAACGCCGAGGTTGCTAAAACTCCTGCATACCAACCGGACAGGAGACAACCATGGAAGCTTCGTTGAGCGAACCCGTCGCAACCGCACTCAAGGCGCATTTTCGGGGACAACTGATTCAGCCGGGCGACGCGGCTTACGACCAGGCGCGTGCCGTGTACAACGGAATGATCGACAAGCGTCCTGCGATCATCGCGCGCTGCGTCGATGTTGCGGACGTCATCGCGGCGGTGAACGCCGCGCGCGACAGCGGGATGCTGCTGGCGGTGCGTGGCGGCGCGCACAATGGCGCCGGGCTCGGCACATGCGATGGTGGACTGGTGATCGACCTGTCGCCCATGAAGGGCGTGTTTGTCGATGCCGGACGCAAGACGCTGCGGGTTGGCGGTGGCTGCACCTGGGGCGATGTGGATCACGCCGCCAGTGCCTACGGGCTGGCGACGCCGAGTGGCTTCATCTCGACCACTGGCGTGGGCGGACTGACGCTCGGCGGCGGCATCGGCTACCTCAGCCGCGCCTATGGCCTGACGATCGACAACCTGCTCAGCGCCGAGGTCGTGCTGGCCGACGGGCGAGTCGTCACCGCAAGCAACGACGAAAATGCCGACCTGTTCTGGGCGTTGCGCGGCGGCGGTGGCAACTTCGGCGTGGTGACGTCGTTCGAGTTCAAGGCTCATCCCGTAGCCACGGTCTATGGCGGCCCGATGCTGTGGCCGATGGAGCAGGCACGCGAGCTGATGACATGGTGGCGCGACTTCATCCTGAGCGCGCCGCAGGACATCAATGGCTGGTTCGGTTTCGTCACGGTGCCGCCCGCAGCGCCCTTCCCGGAGGAAGTCCACCTGCGGAAGATGTGCGCCGTAGTGTGGTGCTACACCGGACCGCTCGACCAGGCCGAAACGCATTTCCGTCCGATTCGCGAGGCCATGCCGCCGGCGGTGGACTTTGCCGGGCCAATCCCCTGGCCTGTCCTGCAGAGCCTGTTCGACGGACTGTATCCGGCGGGCTTGCAGTGGTACTGGAAAGCCGACTTCGTCAGCGACCTGAGCGACAAGGCCATCGATCTGCACATCAAGTACGCGCAGCAGTTGCCGTCGATGCACTCGACCATGCACCTGTATCCGATCAATGGTGCAGCGCATCGCGCCAGTTGCGACGACACGGCCTTCAGCTACCGCGATGCCAGTTTTGCCAGCGTGATTGTCGGCGTGGATCCCGACCCGGCCAACAACGATCGCATCGTGCAGTGGGCAAAGGACTACTGGCTGGCCCTGCATCCGCACTCTGCTGGCGGCGGCTACATCAACATGATGATGGACGAGGGCAATGACAACGTGAAGGCGTCCTATCGCGACAACTATGCGCGACTGGCCGAGATCAAGCGCAAATACGACCCGGCCAACCTGTTCCGCGTAAATCAGAACATCAGGCCCGCCTGACGCAACACGCTTGCGACATCGGGCGCAAGTACCCCTTATCCAGGAGTCCGGCGCGACGCCGCTGCCACGATGGGATGGCAGCCGGCCCACGCCAGGAAACGGCTTGCACGGCAGAGGCGATCCCGTGCGGGCGATACCGTTCCGTAGCTGATCGCCTGCACGAGGAGTGCCGTCGCGGCAACGCCGCCGACACCCCTGTTGGAGATTGCAATGCATAAGACCCTTGCCAAGACCCTGCTTGCCGCTGCCGCACTTGCCGCCGGGCTCAGCCAGACCGCCCACGCCGGTGCATATGCTGATGCGCTGATCGTTGCCGCGCCGGAACACAACGGCCAGCGCGACGCCTTTACCGATGGCGCGCACAGTCCGGCCACCGAGGCCGCCATGCTGCCCGTGGTCGCGCATCAGGGCAGGTCCGTGTGTGCGGTCCGTGGCTTTGATCCGTACCTAGACGGCATGCGCAAGCCTGACCCCTACACCGATGGCGCCCGCATCAGCTCGCGCGATGGCTTCACCGACGGCGCGCGCAGCGACGCGCGCGACAGCGGGGAGTGCCTGTCCTGAGCATGGCAGGGCAACGGGGCGGTTGGTCTGAGCCCGCTCCGTTGTCCAGGCGCGGGAGTATGCGCCATGATTCGAGCATGCCCCGATATGCCGCAACCCTGCTGTCAGGCAACCAAGTCCCAATCGGCCAGCCGGTAGTCCACCTTCGGCGGCACCTGCAATGTGGAGGGAAGCGGCGAGGAATCGCTGCACTCTGAGCTTCTCTGATTGAGTTGGCGAACGTGCCACATACCAATAAGAAAGCGCTGCGGAAGAGGGGGCAGCATCTCAGTCGCCGACTGATCGCGCTTGGACGCAACATAAAGAAGAAACTGACCTCTATTATGTAACGCCACTCGTGCGGTTATACTCCGCGCTTCACTCACAACTATGAATAACAAAACATGGTCGCAACAACTAAAACGACACGGGTAAGTGCAACTGCCAAGGGCAAGCCTGCCGCAAAGAAGGTGGTCGTGCCAACGAAAAAGGCCAGCGTGCTTGCCCGCGAGGCACAGGCAGCGAAGAAGCGCTTGCTGAAGCTGCGCGCCGACACGAAGAAGGCAATTGAAGCGGCTAAGCGCGAGGTTGCCCAGGCAGTGGAAGCCGCAAAGGCCGCGGCCCGTTTTGAAAAGCAAGCGGCAAAGGACAAGCTCTTGGCGAAGAAGGCCAAGGCTGCAGGCGCCAAGAAGGCGACGGGCAGTAAAGCTGCCGTAACGAAAGCAGTCGCGAAAAAGGCCGCACCCGGTACTAAGGGCAAGGTTGCCGCGAAAGCAGGCCCGAAGGCGGTCGCAGTGAAATTTGTGACGAAGAAGCGGGCTTCGGCGAAGAAAGTGGTTCCGGCTGTAGCGTCGCCTGAAGCGTCGGCGTGATCCTTGCCTCGGCTGGTAACGCGATGTCGCCAACCAGCCGATTGATGCAAGATGGGGGGCACTGCTGAGAAATGCTGAAGCCGACGAACTTTGTGCTGACGGCTTTACCCCCCTTCTTTCACTAGAGCATCGAATGAGCTGTCTTGCTGCAAGCAGTCACGGCCGATGATGGCACTTCCATAGATCCATGGTTTGCGCTTGGTCATAGGTATCGGACATTTGATCGAGGCGTGACTGTAGCTTGCCATAACGCGGTCACCGCCGCGTGGGTCGTAGCAAGTCTCGTCCTGGCCGAAAGCAGACGACTAAGTGATCAGCAATTTCGCGACCGTGAGTATCGCCGCAGCGGTTGATGCCTATGGGTTCCCCTTCGCCAGACGCATCGGGTTCACCAGCCGGTCAAATTCCTCACCGCTCAGAAATCCTAGCGCAATCGCGGCTTCCCGCGGCGAAATTCCCTTCGCAACGGCATGCGTCGTGATCTGCGCTGCACGGTCGTAGCCCAGCACCGGGTTGAGCGCGGTCACCGCAAGCAGCGGACTGTCCAGGTTGCGTGCCAGCTGATCTTGGTTGGGGACCAGCCCCTGCACCAGCCGTTGCGCGAACACCCGCGCACTGTCGGCCAGCACGCGCACCGACTGCAGCACGTTGTAGATCAGCACCGGCTTGGCCACGTTCAGTTCAAAGCTGCCGGAGGCGCCAGCCATGGTCACCGTGACATGATTCCCGGCTACCTGCATGGCGGCCTGCACCATTACCTCGGCGATGGTCGGGTTGCGCTTGCCGGGCATGATCGACGAGGTCAGGCCGTCCTCCGGAATCAGCAGCTCGCCGAGCCCGCAGCGCGGGCCCGAGCCGAGCCAGCGCAGGTCGTTGGCGATCTTGGTGAAGGAGACGGCGATCACGTTGAGCACGCCGGACAGTTCGACCAGTGCATCGTGCGCGGCCATGCCCTCGACTTTGCACGGGTTGGGGCGGAAGGCGAGGCCCGTCAGCTGGCTGGCTTCCGCACAAAACGCCTGGGCGAAGCCCGCCGGCGCGTTCAGGCCGGTGCCGGCCGCAGTGCCGCCCTGCGGCAGCAACAGCATGCGGGGCAGGGCGTCGCGCACGCGCTCGATGGCGTGATCGACCTGCGCGGTGAAGCCTTCGAAGGCCTGGCCCATGGTCATGGGTACGGCATCCATCAGGTGCGTGCGCGCGATCTTGAGCACATCCGCAAAGGCGTGGGCGCGCTCGCGCAGGGTGTCGCGCAGCAGCGCCAGCGCGGGCAGCAGGCGGTCTTCCAGTTCCAGCGCGGCGGTCATGTGCATGACGGTCGGGAAACTGTCGTTGGAAGACTGCGACGCGTTGACGTGGTCGTTCGGGTGCACCGGCGCGCGCGTGCCCAGGGCCTGGCCTAGCCGCTCGTTGGCGCGGTTGGCGATGACCTCGTTGGCGTTCATATTGGTCTGCGTGCCCGAGCCGGTCTGCCAGATGGTCAGCGGAAAATGGCTGTCGAACTGGCCGCTGCGCAACTCGGCCGCGGCGGCGATGATGGCCTCGGCGATGGCGGCATCCAGCACGCCGCAGCGCAGGTTGGCCTTGGCCGCCGCCATCTTGTGCGCGCCGAAGGCGTGGACCAGGCAGGCGGGGAAGCGTTCTTCTCCGACCTCGAAGATCGCCAGCGCCCGCTGCGTCTGGGCGCCCCAGTAGCGGTCGGCGGGGATGTCGACCGGCCCGAAGGCGTCGTGTTCTATGCGCAATCCGGACATGGTGCTCAGTCCAGCGAGATGTTGGCCTTGGCCGCCACGGTCTTCCAGCGGGTGATCTCGGACTGGGTGTGCTTGCCCAGCGCCGCGGCGGTGTATTGCTCAGGCGGCAGCATCTGGATTGCCTGTGCGGTCATCTTGCCGGTGAAGGCCTTGTCGCTCATCACCTTCAGGTAGGCCTGCTGCATCTTGTCGACCACGGCCTGCGGCGTGCCCCTGGGCGCGTAGATGCCGTACCACGTGCTGGCTTCAAAGCCGGGCAGCCCCGACTCCGCCAGCGTCGGCACATCCTTGAGCTGCGCCACGCGGGTGGCCGAGGTCACCGCCAGTGGCCGCACCTTGGACTCGGTGATCTGCGGCAGCGCGGTATTGGTCTGGTCGAACATGCCATCCACCTGCCCGCCGATCACGTCGATCAGCGCGGGGCCGGCGCCCTTGTACGGCACCAGCGACACCTGCATACCCGCCGACGCGGCGAACAGCGTCGCCACCAGGTGCGAGGTGGAGCCCATGCCGGCGTTGCTGATATTGAGCTTGCCCGGGTTCTTCTTGCCGTACTCGACCAGCGCGCGCACGTCCTTGGCGGGATGGTCCTTGCGCACCATCAGTACCATCGGCGTATCCGGGAAGCGGAACACCGGCGCAAAATCCTTGACCGGGTCGTAGGGCAGCTTCTTGTACAGCGCGGGGGCCGCGCCCATGTAGCCCATGTGCCCCACCAGCATGGTGTAGCCGTCAGCCGGCGCGCGCGCCGCCTTGGCCGCGCCGACAGTGCCGCCGGCGCCCGGCGAGTTTTCGATGATGATCGACTGGCCGACCTCGCGCGAGACGCGCTCGGCAATGGTGCGCGCCAGCGCGTCGGTCGGTCCGCCCGCTGCGAACGGGACGATCCAGGTGATCGGCTTGGTCGGCCAGGCCTGGGCCAACGCCGGGGTAGCGGCCGCCGCCGTGGCGATGGCCAGTGCCGCGCACGCGGCCAGCTTGCTGATGGGGTTCATGGGGTTTGTCTCCTGTGTCGGTGTTCTTGTGATGGCAGATCGCCTGTGCCTTGTTCAGCGGCATGCCGGGCGACTGGTCTGCGGTTTCAGGCTGCGGATTGCTTGGAAAGGGCAATGGCGCGGTCGACCATCTGCGGCGCGAGGCCCAGGTAGTTGGCCGGATCGGTCATGCGGTCGATGGTGGCGCGGTCGAAGTGTTGGGTGACCTCGGGCAGCGCGGCGAGCGCGTCGGCCAGCGTTCCGCCGTGTTCGTTGACGGTGCGGCAGGCGTCGTAGACTACGTCGTGCGCCTGCTGGCGGCCGATATGGGGGGCCATGCCCATCATCACGGCCTCGGCCACGATCAGGCCCTTGGAGATGCCCAGGTTGTGCTTCATGCGGGCTTCATCGACGATCAGGCCGCCCAGCGCGAACCTGGCCTGGTGCAGCGCGCCGGCGCTCAGGATGAAGCTCTCGGGGATGGCGATCCATTCCGCATGCCAGGGGCCGGTGGCGCGTTCGAAGTCCTGCACCATCGCGTCGACCATCAGGCCGGCGTGCTGGCGCACCGCCTTGGAGGCCGCCAGCATCAGCTCGCTGGAGATCGGGTTGCGCTTCTGCGGCATGGTGCTGCTGGCGCCACGGCCCTTGACGAAGGGCTCGTAGACCTCGGCGAACTCGGTCGACGCCATGATCATGATGTCGAGCGCGATCTTGCCGAGCGAGCCGGTGATTAGTGCGAGCAGGTTCACTGCCTCGGCAAAGCCGTCGCGCGCCACGTGCCAGGTGGTTGCGGGAACGCCCAGGCCCAGTTCTTCAGCCAGGGCTTCCTGCACGACGAAGCCTTTGTTGTCGCCTTGTCCGCCCAGCGACGCCAGCGTGCCCGCGGCGCCGGCGAATTCGACCACGGCCACGCGGGGGCGCAGTTCTGCCAGGCGCTGCTGGTGGCGGTCGAACATGGCCAGCCAGATCGCCACCTTGTAGCCGAAGGTCACCGGCAGCGCCTGCTGCAGGTGGGTTCGGCCCGCCATCGGGGTGTCGCGGTGCTTCACCGCCAGGTCGGCCAGGATGCCGCGCAGTTCGCGGATATCGGCGTCGATGCTGTCGAGCGCGTCGCGCACCTGCAGCGCGACCGCGGTGTCCATGATGTCTTGCGTGGTGGCGCCCCAGTGCACGTAGCGTCCGGCCTCGCCGCACATCGCTACCAGCTGGTGCACCAGCGGCAGGATCGGATAGCCGACAATGTCGGTCTCCTCGCGCATGTGGTCGAAGTCGATGCGCTCCAGGCGCGATTCGCGGGCGATGACCTCGGCTGCTTCCGCCGGGATCACGCCGACCCTGGCCTCGGCCCTGGCGAGCCCGACCTCGACGTCGATATAGCGCTGGATCAGCGCCACATCGGAGAAGATCTGGCGCATCTTGGCGGTGCCAAAGGCATCGCGGAACAGGATGGAATCAACGACGGTGCTGGCGGTGGGGGCAGAGAACAGGGTCATGGTGCTACCTTGAGGGGAAAGGGGCAGTCCGGTAATATGTTCGAACATATCCACATTAAATATGTTCGAACATATTTAGAAAATGAGGGTTAACCCGCGTTCAATGGTTGTGACGCGGCAGGCGGTCATGAATAAATCCAATCCAGCAGAGATCAGCAGGCAACTTATCGAGGGGATCACCACCGGCCGCTACGCGGTCGGGTCGCTGCTGCCCACCGAATTCGAGCTGTGCGAGCAGTACCAGGCCAGCCGCTACACCATCCGTGCGGTGCTGCAGGAGTTGCAGCAGCTGGGACTGGTGTCGCGGCGCAAGAACGTGGGCACGCGGGTGGAATCGGCCAGGCCGCGGCCGGTGTTCCGGCCGTCGCTGGCGTCGGTGGATGACCTGGTGCAGTTCGGCGCGGAGCACCTGCGCGTGGTGCAGTCGGTCGAGGAGGTTGCCGTGCCGGCCGACGTCGCGGCGGAAATCGGCTGCGCGCCCGGTGCGCGTTGGCTGCGCATCTCTAGCCTGCGCATGGATGGCGGCAAGGACGGCACGCCGATGGCGTGGACCGATGTCTACGTGGATCCTGCCTATGCGGAGATCGGCGAGATGGTGCGGGAGTCGCCCGACACGCTGGTCAGCACGCTGATCGAGTCACGCTATGACCGGCAGATTGCAGAGATCTACCAGGATGTGCGCGCGGTTGCGGTCAGCGACCGGCGCGTTGCTGACGCGCTCAGGCTGGACCCTGGCGCCGCGGCGCTGAAGATCGTGCGGCGCTATATGGATGCGGCCGGCGAGACGTTCGAAGTCTCGGTGACGGTGCATCCCGCGGACAGCTTTTCGGTATCGATGCGCTTGCAGCGCTCGGCCGGCTAATCAGGCCGCGGTTGCTGGGGCGCGGCCGGCAAATGCCGCCTACGGAGTGCGCGCCGCAGGTCTCGTGTCGCGCACCGTGGTCGGGGCGGGGTACACGTCGTCGCTGGGCGCAATCGGTTGACGGGGCGGTGGCGGTGTCGCCGCGGTATCCCGCGGGACTCCCTCGCATCCCGCCAGGGCCGCGGACAGAAGGGCGATGAGGGAGCACACAGCCAAGCCGCAACGGAAGGCGTGACCGGCGCGGGAGAAGAGCGTGCGGTGCTGCATAAGCGGGCCCCAGTGGCAATGGTGATTGTAGCTTAGCCTACTGGCGCACAAAGAAGCGTCCCTTGAATGCGTGGTTCAAGCCTGACGTCCCCCCTATCCACCCGACAGTTGAATTTTGGGCCGCGACGGCAAACTCGCAACAAGCCGGGGCAGTGTGTAACGAATCTATAGGTAGTGGCGTATGCGCCATATTAGAGCCGGTGCAAGCAGGTAGAATCGCGCCTTCCGTGGCAATTGCAGCATTCCTATAACAATGAGCCCTCGTCCGTCGCGCCTGCCTTGCATCGACGCCCTGAAAGCGGTCAGCTCCCAGTTGATCGTGCTCCATCACCTGGCCTTCTATGGCCCGATGTCCGATACCGCGTATCGGCTGGCCCCGGGGCTGGTGGACTGGCTGTACGACTACGCCCGCATCGCTGTGCAGGTCTTCCTAGTGATCAGCGGCTTTCTCGCCGCGCGCAGCCTGGCGCCGCATGGCCGGCTGGAGATCCGCCAGCATCCGCTGCTGGTGCTGTGGCGGCGCTACCAGAAGCTGGTGGTGCCCTTTGCCGCGGCGCTGCTGCTCAGCATTGCCGGTGCCGCCCTGGCGCGCCATTGGATGGTGCACGACTCGATCCCCGCGCCGCCCGGCCTGCTGCAGTTCCTGGCGCACGTGACGCTGCTGCATAACGTGCTCGATGTCGATGCGCTCTCGGCCGGGGTCTGGTACGTGGCTATCGACCTGCAGCTGTTTGCGCTGCTGCTGGGCGCGCTGTGGGCCGCGCGCGCCGTGGCGGGCGGGAAAGCGCCGGCGGGTGCCGGGGCCAGCATCGGCATCGTGGCGCTGGTGGCGGTGGCGTCGCTGTTCTGGTTCAACCGCGATGCCGCGTGGGATATCTGGGCCGTGTACTTCTTCGGCGCCTATGGCATGGGGGCGCTGGCCTACTGGGCGTCCAACCCCGGCCGCCCGGTGTTGCCGCTGCTGCTTATCGGCGCGGTCGCGCTGGCGGCGCTGGCGGTGGATTTCCGGCTGCGCATCGCGGTGGCGCTTGCCACTGCGCTGCTGCTGGCGGTGGCGCGCCGCGGCGGCTGGCTGGAGCGCTGGCCGCGGGCGCGCGTGGTCGGCTTCTTCGGGCGCATTTCCTATTCGGTGTTCCTGGTTCACTTTCCGGTTTGCCTGCTGGTCAACGCGCTGGTGTCGAACCTGGCGCCGGGCCAGCCGGTGCTGAACGCGCTCGGCATGGTTGCCGCGTGGGGGCTCAGCAATGTGGCCGGCGTGCTGTTTTATCGCTACATCGAAAGCGCCCAGCTGCTGGCGGCGCTGCGTGCGCTGCTGGGCAACGGCCGCGACCCCGCCGGCCGGCAAAGCGTGTAATGCTTGCAGGCACTGCCGCGCAGCGGCGGCACGGTTTGCCCCGGACGGCGCCGTGCCCGCATGGCCGTGCGCGCCTTTTGTTGGTGCGTATGCACCCGCGATGTCCCGCCGCCGGCACGCGATGCGTGCATGCCGCCAGCGCGGACTTGCGTTCGGCGCCACACACATTGCCGCAACACTCGCGTAAACGGGCATTGGGCGATGGCACAAAGGTTGCCTAGTATGGAATCGTAAACCTGACCATTTGGTCAGGATTCCATCGGGAACCGAGGGTGCCATGTCCGACCATATCGTCCTCACCTCACACGCACGCCGCGACAAGCCGGCCGAGCCCATCCACTGGGGCGCCCCCACGGCGGCCGAGCGCGGGCCGGTCATCGCCAGCCTGGCGAATCCGGCACAGCGCAATGTGATCGGCACTCATGCTGGCGCCTACGCCATCTACCGGGCCCTGGCGGTTGCCGCGGGCGCTTTGCAGCGCGACCATCGCACCGACCTGACCGATACCGCGCCGGCGGAAGCCATTGGGCCGCATCCGCAATGGGGCGACCCGGAGAAAATTGTCTCGCTGGATCCCTGGGGCCACCTGGTTTCCACCGTCTTTGCCGACCGCATCGCGGCCGGCGTGGATATTCGCCCGACCATCGCCGTCACCCGTGCGCATATCAACATGCCGGAGCTGGTGTCGGCCATTGCGGCCGGCCGGCTCAAGCCCGACGGCGACATCCTCCATGCCAATGGCGACGTGCGGGTGACCAAGGCGGCGGTCGACCCGGTGTGGTACCTACCCGGGCTGGCGGCCCGTTTCGGCATCAAGGAAAGCGTGCTGCGCCGCAGCCTGTTCGAGCAGACCGGCGGCATGTTCCCGGAACTGGTGACGCGGCCGGACCTGAAGGTGTTCCTTCCGCCCATCGGCGGCATGACGCTGTACTTCTTCGGCGACGTCAGCCAGCTGGGCAAGCCCGAGACCCGCGTGGCGTGCCGCGTGCACGATGAATGCAACGGATCGGATGTGTTCGGGTCAGACATCTGTACCTGCCGGCCGTATCTGGCACATGGCATCGAGGTGTGCATCGAGATGGCGCAGCAGGGCGGTGTCGGGCTGGTGGTCTACAACCGCAAGGAGGGCCGCGCGCTGGGCGAGGTGACCAAGTTCCTGGTCTACAACGCCCGCAAGCGGCAGGTGGGCGGCGACCGTGCCGAGACTTACTTTGCCCGCACCGAATGCGTGGCAGGCGTGCAGGACATGCGTTTCCAGGAGTTGATGCCGGATGTGTTCCATTGGCTGGGCATCCGCCGCATCGACCGCTGGGCGTCGATGAGCAACATGAAGCATGGCGCGCTGGTGGCGCAGGGCATCGAGGTGGTCGAGCAGGTGGCCATCCCCGAGGCCCTGATCCCCGCCGATGCCCGTGTCGAGATCGATGCCAAGGTGGCCGCCGGCTACTTTACGCACTACACGCCGCCGGATGCGAACGAACTGGCCCTGGCAAAGGGCAGGGGGTTGAACGAATGACGATGTTTCCCGAGGATGGCAAGCCCGGCATGGACCGCCAGGGCACAGGTAACGAGATGCGGCCGGGTGCCGGCTGGCTGAGCCCGGTGCCGGAAGGGCATCCCGCCTCGGCGCTGCTGTGTGCCGAGGCGGTGCGCACGCATTGCGCGGCGGTCACCGAACACGTGGCCAGCGGCGCGTCCGAGCTTTTCACCTGGCATCCGGACCGCGTGCATGCAATTGCCGACTATGTCGCCAGCACCATCCGCCAGCGCTATCCGGACCTGCAGGTGCCGTACCACAGCCGCTGGCGCCATTTTGAAAGTGGCGCCGTCGACCAGCGCGCGGACCGCTGGCAGGTGTTGTGCGAGCGTGCCGCGCTGAGCGGGCCAGAGCACCGCGAGGAGCGCGCCCGCATCGGCATCGACCTGGTCATTCCAAGCGTACTGCTGGATGCCGGCGCCGGCCCGGACTGGCGTTACCGCGATCCGGCCAGCGACCTGGTGCTGACGCGCTCGGAAGGGCTGGGCGTGGCCAGCTTCGTCCTGTTCGCGCGCGGCGGCTTCTCGGCCGCGCCGGGCGATCCGCTGCGCGCGGACGCCGAGCGGCTGCAGCGCATCGATGCCGACAGCATCGCCCACGCCTTCCAGGTCGCGCAGCACAACCCGCTGGTGGGGCTGGAAGGCCGCGCCGGCCTGCTGCGCCGCCTGGGCGAGGTGATGGAGGCGACTCCGGCGCTGTTCGGCCGGCCGGCGCGGCTGGGCAACCTCTACGACTACCTGAAGGCGCATGCGGTCAACGGGCAGCTCGACGCCGGCTTCCTGCTGCGCACGCTGCTGGTCGGCCTGGGGCCGGTATGGCCGGGGCGGATCATTGTCGAAGGCGTTTCGCTGGGCGACTGCTGGCGGCATCCGGCCGCGCCGGGCGGGCTGGTACCGTTCCACAAGCTCACGCAATGGCTGACCTATTCACTGCTGGAGCCGCTGGAAGACGCCGGCC
Source organism: Cupriavidus sp. FW305-F7 (assembly GCF_058782875.1). NCBI lineage: Bacteria > Pseudomonadati > Pseudomonadota > Betaproteobacteria > Burkholderiales > Burkholderiaceae > Cupriavidus > Cupriavidus sp. FW305-F7. Next base: position 47,140 of record NZ_JBYSYC010000005.1, read on the forward strand.
TGACCGTGACCGGGCTGGACGCGCTGACGGGCCTGCCCGAATACCGCAACGGCGGCCTGCTCTACGACTTCGAGCTGATGGTGCCGCGCGACCCCGGTTTTGCCGCCGTGCCGCATGCGGTGGATGAGCCCGTGATCGTCGAATGGCGCGCGCTGACAGTGACCGGCCTGGACCTGGTGGCCGACGGCGTGCGCCAGGCGCTTGGCTTGCAGGAAGAAAATTTCCCGCTGGCGCGCGTGCTGGAAGGCGGCACCTGGGCGGCGGGGCGCCGCATTGCCGCCAAGCGGCGCCCGGGTGGCGCGCCGCCGTTCGCCATCATCAGCGACGGCACCGTGTTCTGAGCACGTCGGCCGCCAGGCGGCCGACGTTGCTGGCAGGCATTGCATGTGAAACGTGGCATCAGGAGCGTCACCATGAACGACATGTCCGCTGTTCCCGCTGTTGACCCACTCGATGCCGATGCTGCCGGCCTGCCCGGCGTGCTGGTCGTCGACCACCCGCTGGTGCAGCACAAGGTCACCCTGGTGCGCAGCGAGGAGACCACCACCGACAACTTCCGCCGGCTGGTGCGCGAAATCAGCCAGTTGCTGACCTACGAAGCCACGCGCGACCTGGCCATGGAGACCGTCGCCATCCGCACGCCGATCGCGCCGATGCAGTCGCGGGTGCTGTCCGGCAAGAAGCTGTGCCTGGTGTCGATCCTGCGCGCGGGCAACGGCTTTATCGACGGCATGCTGGAACTGCTGCCGGCGGCGCGCGTCGGGCATATCGGCCTGTACCGCGACCCCGAGACGCTGGAGCCGATCGAGTACTACTTCAAGATGCCGGAAGACATCCAGGAGCGCATGGTGATCGTGGTGGACCCGATGCTAGCCACCGGCAACTCGGCCATCGCCGCGCTGAACCGCCTGAAAGAGGCCGGCGTCACCACCATGAAGTACGTGTGCCTGATCGCCTCGCGCCCCGGGCTGCGCGCGCTGCGTGCAGCGCACCCTGAGGTCGGCATCGTCACCGCGGCCATCGACGACACGCTCAACGAGCACGGGTATATCGTGCCCGGGCTGGGCGACGCCGGCGACCGCCTCTACGGCACGCGCTGATGGACGCGCCCGCCAGCGCCACGGCGCGGCGCCCGCTACCCGCGTGCGATGCCCCGGGCGGGCGCATCCGGCAGGAGAACCAGGCCATGATCCTGCACGCGGCCGAGCATGTCTTCGCGCGCGCGGGCTTTGCCGGCGCCACCATGGCCGAGATCGCAATGCGCGCCGGCGTGCCAAAGTCCAACCTGCATTACTACTTCCGCACCAAGCAGGCGCTGTACCGCGCCGTGCTGGCGCATACGCTGCAGCTGTGGCTGTCGGAGACCGATATCATCCGCGCCGAGCTGCCGCCGCAGGTGGCGCTGGAACAATACATCCGCGCCAAGATGCGGCTGTCGGCCAGTCATCCGGATGCATCGCGCGTATTTGCCAATGAACTGCTGCACGGCGCGCATGAGATCGGCGAGGTCCTGCGGCAGGTGCTGCGCGAGCTGGTGTCGCGCAAGGCGGCGGTGGTGCAGCAGTGGATCGACCGCGGCCAGATGGCGCCGGTCGACCCGCAGCACCTGTTCTTCACGATCTGGGCGGCCACGCAGACCTATGCGGATTTCGAGTCGCAGGTATGCGCGGTGCTCGGCGTCAGCCAGCTGAAGCAGCAGGACTATGCGCAGGCCACCGAGCACCTGGTGGCGCTGCTGCTGCGCGGCTGCGGACTCGAGCCCGAGCCTGCGGCGCCCGACCGGCGCGTATGACGCCTGGACCCGCCCACCGTGGCGCCCGAGCCGGCGCCGTGAGAACATCGCCGTGCCTGCTGCCTGAGAGACCCCCATGCTCGACCTGATCCTGCGGCATTGCAACCTGCCCGACGGGCGCACCGACATCGATATCGGCATTGCCGCAGGCCGCATCGCCGCGGTTGAGCCGGCACTGGCTGCACGCGCCGCCGAGGAGATCGATGCGGCCGGCCAGTTGGTGACGCCGCCGTTCGTCGATGCGCACTTCCATATGGACGCCACGCTGTCGTACGGTCTGCCGCGCGTGAACCAGTCGGGCACGCTGCTCGAAGGCATTGCGCTGTGGGGCGAGCTCAAGCCGATGCTGACGCAGGAAGCGCTGGTCGAGCGCGCACTGGCCTATTGCGACTGGGCGGTGGCGCGCGGGCTGCTGGCGATCCGCTCGCATGTGGACGTGTGTGATCCGCGGCTGCTGGCGGTGGAGGCGCTGCTGCACGTGCGCGAGCGCGTGCGTCCTTACCTGGACCTGCAGCTGGTGGCGTTCCCGCAGGACGGGGTGCTGCGCGCGCCCGGCGCGCTGGACAACCTGAAGCGCGCGCTGGACATGGGCGTCGACGTGGTCGGCGGCATCCCGCATTTCGAGCGCACCATGGCGCAGGGCGCCGAATCGGTCCGGCTGCTGTGCGAACTGGCGGCGGACCGCGGCCTGCGCGTCGACATGCATTGCGACGAGAGCGACGACCCGCTGTCGCGCCATATCGAGACGCTGGCCAGCGAGTCCGTCCGGCTCGGCCTGCAGGGCAGGGTGGCGGGCTCGCACCTGACTTCGATGCATTCCATGGACAACTACTACGTGTCCAAGCTGATCCCGCTGATGCGCGAGGCCGGCGTGGCGGCGATCGCCAATCCGCTGATCAACATCACGCTGCAGGGGCGGCACGATACCTATCCGCGGCGCCGCGGCATGACGCGCGTGCCGGAGTTGCTGGAGGCCGGCGTGCGGGTGGCGTTCGGCCACGATTGCGTGATGGATCCGTGGTACAGCCTCGGCTCCGGCGACATGCTGGAAGTGGCGCACATGGGGCTGCACGTTGCGCAGATGACCGGGCAGGAGGCCATGCGCGCCTGCTTTGCCGCGGTGACCGCCACGCCCGCGCAGATCCTGGGGCTGGACGGCTACGGCGTGGCGCCTGGCTGCCGCGCCGACCTGGTGCTGCTGCAGGCGCGCGACCCGGTGGAGGCGATCCGCCTGCGCGCCACGCGCCTGCGGGTACTGCGTGCCGGCAAGTCCATCGCCAGCACGCCCCCGGCGATGGCCACGCTGGACCTGCCTGGCCGGCCGGCGCAGGTGGACTTCCTGCGGCACGGCGGCGGGCAATAGGGAGCACAAATTTTTTGCGCCAAGGAGTTGACAGTCCCTGTCGGGCTCGGCATAATTTCGTTCTTCGCATCGCGGCAGCAATGCAGCGAAACGAAGCCCAGATGGCGGAATTGGTAGACGCACTAGGTTCAGGTCCTAGCGGTGGCAACACTGTGGAGGTTCGAGTCCTCTTCTGGGCACCAATATTTAGAAAGGCTCGCGCAAGCGAGCCTTTCTTCGTTTCAGCCGGCGTAGGTGACCGAGTCCTTGCCGGGCACCGGCCTCGGATATCTGGAAGAAACCCGCAGCGATGCGGGTTTTTTTCGTCCATCGTTTCCGTGCTGGTTCCGGGGTCGGCCTGGTTCAGCCGGTTGCTACCCCTTCCTCGCGCTGTGCCTCGCGAACGCAGTTGCGCCCTTCGGCCTTGGCGCGGTACATGGCAGCGTCGGCCGCGCCGAATAGCCGCTGCCAGTGGCGCTCGCCGCCGCGTCCGATGGCCACGCCGAAGCTGGCGGTGACGCGCAGCTGGGTGGTGCTGGACAGGTAGACCGGGCGGGATGCGACTTCCGCGCGCAGGGTCTCGGCCAGCGCGGCGGCCTCGCCCGGCCTGCCGTGCGGCAGCAGCAGCGCGAACTCCTCACCGCCGAAGCGTGCCAGCACGCCTTCGGGCGGCACCAGCGCGCGCATCATCGCAGCGAGGTCGCGCAGCACTTGGTCGCCGGCGGCATGGCCGTGGCGGTCGTTGATCTGCTTGAAGCGGTCCACGTCGATCAGCACCAGGCTGGCGCTGTCGTGTGCCGCGTACTGCGCGGCCACCAGCTCCAGCGCGCGCCGGTTCAGCAGCCCGGTCAGGCTGTCGGTGCGCGCCTGGTGTTCCAGTTGCGCGGTCAGCGAGGCGCGCTCGCGCAGCTTGCGGCGCAGGATCTCGATGGCATCGAACAGGCGCCGCATCTCCGCCGCGGGCCTGGTGGACGCCGCTGGCGCAGCGTAGTGCGGGTGGCCGCGCGCCTCGGCCAGGCCGATCACTTCGTCGCCGGCTTGCAGCAGCGGCAGGAACACCGAGCGCTGCGTGAACACCAGCACGTATCCCAGCACGGCAAGGATCAGCGCCGACGTGCCGCACGCGGCCGTCAGCTCGCGCAGCGCCTGTGCGCGCGTTGCGGTGAAATGCGCGACCACCTCATCCAGGAATACGCTGCGCAGCCGCTCCAGCGGCTCCAGCGTGCGCACATAGCGGTTGGTCAGCTCCGTCGGCGTCATCGAGTAATGGCCCGACACGCGGCCCTGCGCAACCAGGCTGTCGATCATGGCCAGGCCCTGGCCGAAGAACTGGTGGCTGGCGTCGGCGTATGCCTGCTCCAGCGCGGGCACGGCGCCGAACATGTTGTACGCCGGCCCTGCCAGCTGCCATAGCTCAAGCAGCCGGCCGCGCGAGCGCGTGGCATCCACCAGGCTCTGCACCGGCATCGGCTGGCGCGCCGCCACGGGCGCCATGATTTGCGAGGCGATGCGCCCGCCATACTCGCGCAGGTCGCCCAGCATCCTGCCTGTCAGGGCCGGCGCCGCCAGGCCGTCGTCGCAGGCGGAGAGCTCGCGCACCTGCCAGGCGAGGGCCGGCTGCAGCGCGTCCACGACCTCGAACATGCTTTCGATGGCGTGTCGGATCTCGTCCATGTCACGGTCCTGGCGCGGGCGCCCGGCGAGATCGTCGATCTCGGCCCGCGCCCGCGCCAGGCGTTCGCGCACGCGCTCGACCATCAGCGGCGGCAGGTGGTGGTGGTGCAGGCCGAAGGGTGCCGGCGGCGGCGCGGCCAAGCGCGCCAGCGCGGCGTCGCTGCGGGCGCGGAAGGTTTGCAGGCGTTCGCGCGCGGCGGTGTGGGGCGAGGGTGGCTCTCCCAGCACGCTGTTGGCCGGTCCGCGTTCAGCGGACAGCACGTTGGCGGCGTCCAGCAACTCGCGGTACGCCGAGATGTCGTACAGGTTCTGCCGGGCCGAGGTGAAGTCGCCATACGAGCGGGCCATCACCAGCGCGGCGAGCACCAGGGTGCAGAGCCCGCCGACCGCCGTGGCGATCGCCAGCTTGCGCTTCAGGCTGCGGCTGCGCCCGGCTGGCGGCGCCATGCCCCCGGGCTCGGACTCACGCCGGCGCGCACGTCGCCACAAGGCCATAAGGTTTGCTCCCGGCGGCAGCATGCCGGGCTATGTCTGCAAGATTTGTCATGACCGCCATTATTGACGAAAAGGCGCAGCGGCCAGGCCAAATTTGCTGGCCGACAGCGTCGCGCGGGGCGCGCGCGGCCGAACACTCCCGGCTAACGCTGGCAGGGCATTTGACCTATGCTCAAACTCATCGGGCAGGCACATATAACGTCCGAAGGTGGTTGCCATGACTACGGTCTTGTCATCGAGAGAAAGGGAGGCGGGGACTTGCCCCGGGTGGCACGCACGTGCTGCGCACCCCGGCATGGTCCTGCATCACCTGCAGTACAGCGTCATCCTGGCCATGCTGATGTGTGCACTGGCCCATGCAGAGGACGCCGTTCCGGAAAACCATGGCGTCTCCGGCTGGGACCAGCCGCTGCAGACGCAACCCGGGCAGGCCGTCATGGCCGACGTGCCTGATCTGCTGGTTGCCGACACAGCTTCTCCTGCCTGGTCCGCCACGCCCGCCGAGCCCGTCACCGTCGAGTATGCCGCGCTGTCGCCGTCGTCCCCATCCGCGTTAACGCTTGCCACCGGCGCCGGGCCCGATGACGATGCTCCCGGTCTCGCCGCGGTGGACCGTGAAACCGCCGCCATGGAGCGCCCGCGCCGGGTGTCGCTGCACCTGGACGACATCACCACCGCAGGCGGTTTTACCGACAGCCGCATGCGCACCATGGCGCTGGCGGTCGATGCCGTGGTGCCGCGCGCAGGCGGGCTGACCATCCAGCCGCGCTTGCAGCTGGCCTACCAGCCTGGCACGTCTCCCGTCTCCGGCATGCCGATGGAAGCCATGCCCGGCGATGCCAGCGCCGCCGGTATCGGCGTGCGCCTGTACGGCGCGCAGCCGACGCGGCTGGCCGGCATCTATCCCTTCGTCGAGGCAGACTGGTGGCAGGACAGCCGCAAGCAGGTCATCAACATCAACGGCACCAAGATCGATGCCGACCTGCTGCGCGGGCTGTTCTCCTTCAACATCGGCGCGCATGGCAATACGTCGACCGGCATGAAGCTATGGTTCAAGGTGAGGGCAGGGCGCAACCCGGGCGGAACGGTCGGGGCGCGCTATCGGTGGTAGGGGTGGTAACAGGGAGGGCGGCGCCAAATGCGAGCGCCGCAATGAAAAAAGGGCTTCCGGAAACGGAAGCCCTTTTTCTTTCTGCATAGGTGGCGCGGCTGGCAGGATTCGAACCCACGACCCCTTGGTTCGTAGCCAAGTACTCTATCCAACTGAGCTACAGCCGCACACGAGAGGCGCCATTGTAGCGCAATTTCTGGTTTGCGCAAGCCCCCCGCCAAAAAACTTCAACTGGCCCCGATGCCCGCGCCAGTGCTACGCCGTGGCTTCCGACCAGACGCCGTCCGCTTCCTGCGCCTTGCCGTCATCGCGCAGCTTGAGCAGGTGCGCCAGCAGCGAGCGCTGCGCAACCGGATGCATGCGCGGCGGCACATCGTCGTAGACGCGCAGGACCAACTCGCTGATCGGTGCCGGACCCAGTTCGCGCAGCGCGGCAGCGACCTTGGCCTCGCGCTGCAGCCGGTGCCGGACCAGGACGCGGATGGCGTCCTGCGGCCGCGCGATCAGGAAGCCATGCCCCGGCGCCAGCCAGTCGAGGTCTTCGTCCTGCAGCGCGGCGAGCGAGTCTAGGTAGGCGCGCATGTCGCCATCGGGCGGGCCGATGACGACGGTCGAGCCCTGCATCACGTGGTCGCCGGTGAAGAGGGTCTTTTCTTCTTCCAGCAGGTAGCAGAGGTGGTTCGAGGCGTGGCCCGGCGTGTGGCACACGCGCAGGGTGCAGTCCTCGGTGATGGCAAGGCGCTCGCCGTGGTCGAGTTCGCGCTGTGGTTCGAAGGTGGCGTCCTGCCACTGGCCGGCTGGCGCAGCACGCCCGAGCACCGCGGCGCCGGTGGCGGCCTGCAGCGCGGCGGCCGCGGGGGAGTGGTCCTGGTGGGTATGCGTGGCGAGGATCCAGCGGATCGGACCGGGTGCGGCAGCAAGGATGGCGCGCACGTGCTCGGCATCGTCCGGGCCCGGATCGATCACGGCCCATTCATTGCGCGCGCCGCCGCCTACCAGGTAGGTGTTGGTGCCCGGGCCCGTCATCACGTTGCCGTTGTTGGCGGTCACGCGCCAGACGCGCTCGGACAGCCGTACCGGCACGCCCGGTGCCAGCTCATAACGGCCGTGCGTGTTGCCGTCGGGATCGATGCGGCCGATCTCGGCGTAGCACGGCTCGTTGGGCATCACCGGGCGCACGCCGGCCGCGCCGGTGGCCAGCCTCGGCATGATGCAGGCAATGCCGCGCAACTGCGAGTAATAAGCGAAGCAGGTCGCGGCGCTCTCAAACTGTGCGATCGAGCTCAGCGTGCGGCGCGTGACGTGCATCAGCGCCAGGCCGCTGGCCGGATCGGCGGCCTCGCCGGGGCGGATCCAGCGGTGCTCCACGATCTCGGTGCCGTCGGGCACGGCCACCTGGCCTTCGGGGGCGATGGCGACAAAGAAGCGCGTATCGAAACGCTTGGGCAGGCCGGGCGGCGTCAGCCAGTAGCTGTGATAGGCGAGCCGGTCGGCCGCCAGGCGCAGGCCCAGTTGCTCGCAAGCGTGGGCCAGGCCGGGGCCGCCGCGCTGCACCGCCTCGCGCAGCAGCGCCTGCCGGGCGGCGTCGAGCTGGTGCGGCGACTGCAGGCGCCCGTCGCGGTCGCAGGCAAACAGCAGGCCGGCCTCTTCATAGCATTCGCGCAAGGCGGCCAGGTAGAAGTCCAGGCCGCTGGCCGGCAGGCCCAGGCGTTCGCTGGCAACGGCGTCGTCCAGGCCGTGGGCATGCGCGTGCAGGGCCTTGTCCTGCGCGTCGAGCGTGCCGCCGGGGAAAACATAGGCGCCGCTGCTGCGGTCGTTGGCGCGTTCGACGCGGCGTACCAGCAGCACTTCCATGCCGGCCGGCGCATCGCGCACGACGAGCAGGCTGGCGGCGGTGCGCAGCAGGGGGGCAGGGTTGGCAGTGCGGTTGCCGCTTGTCTCTGTGGTTGTCATTGTGTCGGCATCATGGTTGTGCTGGCGGCGCGCACCTGGCCGGAACCTGGGGGCGCTGCCGCGAGCCATAGTTTAGCCGCGTTCAAAGATTCGCTATCGCCGGGGGTTGCCCCGGGCTGCCGGGGCGCGCCGGCTTTGGCTTTTCAGGCCGGAGGCAGTAACCTGATAGCTCCGCTTCACTTTTTGGGATGCCGTTGCCGGCGCCCTGCTTCGGAGGAGGTCCGCGTGATCCGAGCTTCATGCCTGTGCCTGCCGCTGGTGTGCCTGCTGGCCGCCTGCGAAACGCCACCGCAGATGGCACCGCGCCCTGTGCACCCGGCCACCACCCGCATCACCGTCGATCCACAAGCCGCATCCAGGGCCGCGTCCAGGGCCTGCGAGCCGGCCGTGGCGGAAGCCCTCAAGCGCCGCTACCCGCAGCCCGGCAGCGTGATGCTGATGGCCGACCGCGAGCAGTACTACCTGCGTCCCAATGCGCAGACCTCGGTCAATGGGGAGGGTGTGTTCGAGCCTGACGACAGTTCGTCGGCGATCAGCTTCCACTATGCCTGCCTGTACAACGCGCGCACGGGCAAGGTCGACGATGTGCAGATGCGGTATTGATCCTGCCGATCGGCCGCATCGCGGGACACCTGCGCTGAAAATGCCGGGCGGCGAATCCCATAATTGTTGCGCGAAACGGATGTAATCGCGCTTCCCCATTTCCTTGACCTACCAGTCGACCGGCCATTAGCATAGCCCCGCATATTTGCGAAGTTCGCATATAGAACTGTAGTTCTAATGGCGTAACTTTGTCTGGCACTGGAGACAAGGAAACTATGAGCAAGATCGCCGGGTTCTTCACCGAACTCATGCGCCGGTATTTGCCGGATCCCTTTGTATTTGCCATCGGCCTGACCTTGCTGACGATGGCGCTGGCGGTGACGGTGCAAGGGCAGGCAGCCCCGGCCGTGATCGTCAGCTGGGGCAAGGGGTTCTGGAACCTGCTGGCGTTCACCACGCAGATGGCGGTGATCCTGGCGATGGGCTATGTGCTGGCCACCGCGCCGTTCACTGACCGCATGCTCGACCGCATCGTCAGCGCGGTGCACTCGCCGCGCACCGCGGTGATCGTCGCCACGCTGGTGGGCGGCATCGGCAGCTACCTGAACTGGGGCTTCGGGCTGGTGATCGGCGGCATCATCGCCAGGAAGCTGGCGATGAAGGTCCGTGGCGTGCATTACCCGCTGATCATCGCGGCCGCGTACAGCGGCTTCACCCTGTACGGGCTGGGCCTGTCGGCCAGCATCCCGGTGCTGATCTCCACCCCGGGCCACCCGATGGAAAAGCTGATGGGCGTGATCCCGCTGTCTGAAACAATCTTCTCCACGCCGATGCTGTTGACCAGCCTGGCGGTGATCGTCACGCTGCCGCTGCTCAATGCCTGGCTGCATCCGCGCAACCCGGCCGATGTGGTGGAGATCCGCCGCGACCAGGAACCCGCCAAGGCCGAGACCGGCTCGGCCCACAGCATGGGCGGCGAGAACACGCTGGCCGCGCGCCTGAACAACAGCCGCATCCTGAGCCTGGCCATCGGCCTGTGCGGCATGGCCTACGCGGTCATCTACTTCACGCAGGGCGGCTCGCTCGACCTGAACCTGATCAACTTCCTGATCCTGTTCGCGGGCGTGCTGCTGCTGGGCACGCCGGTCAATTACGTGGCCAAGCTGAACGAAGGCATCAAGACCATTTCCGGCATCATCCTGCAGTATCCGTTCTATGCAGGCATCATGGCGATCATGGCCGGCTCGGGGCTGGTGGATACGATCTCGCGCGTGTTCGTGGAGATCGCCACGCCGCAGACGCTGCCGTTCTGGGGGCTGCTCAGCTCGTTCGTGATCAACTTCTTCGCGCCCTCGGGCGGTGGCCACTGGATGATCCAGGGCCCGTTCATGGTCGATGCGGCCAAGGCCATCAACAGCTCGGTCAGCCAGACCTCGATGTCGGTGATGCTTGGCAATGCCTGGAACGACCTGGTGCAGCCGTTCTGGATATTGCCGGCGCTGGCGCTGTCCAAGCTGAACCTGAAGGACGTGATGGGCTACACCGTGATCATGATGTTCTGGGTGGGCCTGATCTACATTGCCGCGCTGCTGCTGTGGGGCGCGCAGATTGCCTGACTTTGACCCGCGGCCAGCGTGCCGCTGACAGGAGGACCGCCATGCCGTACCTGATCGAGACCGTCGACAAGCCCAATCACCAGCATGTGCGCCAGGCCACCCGCGCCAGCCACCTGGATTACCTGGAAGCCAACAAGGCGCTGCTGCTGGCCTGCGGCGCCAAGCTCAACGACGATGGCTCGGACGCCGGCGGCGGCATCTATATCGTCGATGTCGACACCCGCGACGCGGCAAAGCAATTCATCGACGCCGATCCGTTCACCGAGGCGGGCCTGTTTGCCGAGGTGCGCATCGTGCGCTGGCGCAAGGCCTATCTCGACGGCGTGCGCCATCTTTGACGAGGCGGCCCGCGCTGCCTCCATCCCACCGTACCGCCAGACAAGGAGACCCCATGTTGTTCATGGCCGAAATGACCGTCAAGATTCCCGCATCGCTCGATCCGCAGTTGGTCGAGCAGCTCAAGGCCGACGAGAAGGCCATGTCGCAGCGCCTGCAGCGCGAAGGCAAGTGGCGCCACCTGTGGCGCGTGGTCGGCCAGTACGCTAACGTCAGCATCTTCGATGTCGGCGACAACGACGAACTGCACACGCTGCTGACCACGCTGCCGCTGTACCCGTACATGGAGATCAAGGTCACGCCGCTGGCGCAACACGGTTCGGCCATCGCACCGAACTGAGCGCCTGCCACCCAGCCCACTGATCCTGAGCCAAACGCCATGCCATACGCCGACCTCGCCAACGTCCGACTGCATTACCGCCTCGATGGCACCGAGCACCTGCCGGTGCTGGTGCTGTCCAATTCGCTGGGCACCAGCTTCAGCATGTGGGAGCCGCAGGTGGCGGCCTTCAGCCAGCACTTCCGCGTGCTGCGCTATGACACGCGCGGCCATGGCGAGTCGTCGGTGCCGGCGGGTCCGTACAGCATCGCGCAACTCGGCGGCGACGTGATCGCGCTGCTCGATCACCTTGGCATCGGCGAGGCCAGTTTCTGCGGCTTGTCGATGGGTGGCATCACTGGCATGTGGCTGGCCCTGAACCATGGCCCGCGCCTGCAAAAGCTGGTGCTGTGCAATACCGCTGCCTATATCGGCCCGCCGGAGAACTGGACCAACCGCGCCGCGGCGGTCGAGCGCGACGGCGTGGCATCGATCGCGGCCGCGGTGGTCGACAAATGGCTCACCCCGCCGTATGCGGCCGCGCATCCGGGGCTGGTGGCATCGCTGCGCGCCATGCTCGGCGCCAGCCCGGCCGCGGGCTATGCGGCCAACTGCCTGGCCGTGCGCGATGCCGACCTGCGCGCGGAAATCGAAAAGATCACCACGCCGACGCTGGTTATCGCCGGATCGGGCGACCTGCCCACGCCGCCGCGCGATGGCGTGTTCCTGGCGCAGACGATCCCGGGCGCCCACTATGTCGAGCTGGAGGCCGCACATATCTCCAACCTGGAGCAGGCCGAGGCATTCAGCAAGGTGGTGCTGGATTTCCTGACGCGCTGAGGCCTGATAGAGGGAAAAGCTCCCGGCTGCGGCCATCCGTGCGGCTTTCATCATCCCTTATAGTGCCTTATGATTCACCCCTGACCGATGCCGCCGGCGTTCGGTGCGCTTGCCCTCGCTTCCCGACTTCATGGGAATTGACAGGTCACCGGCGTGCGGGACAAGATGCGCACGGAATAGATGCGCCTTCGGGAAGACATGCCGGCAGCCATAGCCGCAACGCCCGAAAAGCCGCAAAAACATTGGGAAAACGGGGTCATGAAGCCTTCCTTTCGTCAACTGGCGAGCGCGGTCACGCTCGCCGTCATGCTGTCCGGTTGTGTGTCAGCGCCGGATCACGGGGCCAGCCCGGTAGTCGCCGAGCAACCGCCGTCCGACCAGGCCATGAAGGCCTTGTCTGCCGAGGTCTTCACCTTCGCCTATCCGATGGTGCTGATGGACGTGACGCGCGAGCTGATGACGCTGCGCACGCCGGTCAATACCTTCAGCCACAAGCGCACCTTCCCGGACGCAAGCTTCACCGATGTGGTCAGCCCCAACGCCGACACGCTGTATTCGTCGGCCTGGCTCGACCTGTCCAGGGAGCCGGTCATCCTGTCGGTGCCCGATACGCAAGGGCGCTACTACCTGATGCCGCTAATGGATGCGTGGACCAATGTGTTCGCGTCGCCCGGCAAGCGCACGACCGGCACCCGCCGCGGCAATTTCGTCATCACCGGGCCTGACTGGCGCGGCACGCTGCCCAAGGGCATGCAGGAGATCCGCTCGCCCACGTCGATGGTCTGGCTGATCGGCCGCACGCAGACCAATGGCAAGCAGGACTTCCCGGCGGTGCACCGGCTGCAGGACCAGTACCGGCTGACGCCGCTGTCGGCCTGGGGTGGCGGGAGGCGCGTGGCCGAGAAGGCTGCGCCGCGGCCCACGGCCATCGACACCGAAAGCTCGCCCGTGGAGCAGGTGGCGGCAATGGATGCACAGGCCTTCTTCACGCGCTTTGCCGCCTTGCTGCCGGCCAATCCGCCGGCGCCCGCCGATGCCGCCATGGTCGACAAGCTCCGCCGCATGGGCATCACCCCCGGGGTGCCGTTCAAGACCACGGTGATGGAGCCCTCCACCGCGCGCGCGGTGCAGGAGGGCGCCACCGCGGCGCTGGCGGCCATCGTGCAGGGCGCGCGCAAGGGCAATGCCGATGCCGGCAACGGCTGGGTCATGCATCGCGACCTGGGCACCTATGGCACCAGCTACGGCCGCCGCGCGGTGACCGCCTGGGTGGGCCTGGGTGCCAATCTGCCCGAGGATGCCATCTACGCCTCCACCCGCACGGATGCCAACGGCAGGCCGCTGCAGGGCGGGGCAAGCTATGTGCTGCATTTCGACAAGGACCAGTTGCCGCCGGCACGCGCGTTCTGGTCGCTGACGCTGTACAACGACCGGCAGGCTTTCATTCCCAACCCGATCCAGCGCTACGCCGTGGGCAGCCGCGACCGCCTGCGCTACAACCGCGACGGCTCGCTCGATATCTATATCCAGCACGAGCGCCCGGCCGGCGCCAAGGCAGCGAACTGGCTGCCGGCGCCGCCCGATGGCCTGAACATGATGCTGCGCGCGTACTGGCCGGAGCAGGTGCTGCTGGACGGCAACTGGATGCCGCCGGCGGTGATGCGCGTGAACTGACGATCCCGCCATCAAGGACAAAGGCCGCATGCCCTCGCAGGCATGCGGCCTTTGTCCTTTTCCTGCCGGCGCAAGGCTCAGAAGTTGTAGCGCACCCCGGCGTAGATGGCCCGCCCGCTGCCTGGACAGAACACCGCGGTATTGGCGCCGCGCCGGCTCAGTGCGCGTGCGTAGCGCAGGCCGTGCACGCGCCGCTGGCGTGGGGCACTGCCGCGGCGGTGGCGGCTGCAGGCTTGCTGACGCGCTTCCATGTCGTTGCGCCCCGCGCCGACAGCTGCGCGCGCAGCGCGCGGGCCGCGCTGACCATATTGGCCAGCGCTGCTTCGGTCTCTTCCCAGCCGCGCGTCTTCAGGCCGCAGTCCGGGTTGACCCACAGCCGCTGCGGCGGCACCACCTCGCAGGCGCGGTCCAGCAGCCGCTCCATGGCCTGCACCGACGGCACCCGTGGCGAGTGGATGTCGTAGACGCCCGGCCCGATCTCGTTCGGGTAGTCGAAGTCGCCGAAGCCTTCCAGCAGTTCCATTGCCGAGCGCGAGGTCTCGATGGTGATCACGTCCGCGTCCATGGCGGCGATGGCGGGCAGGATGTCGTTGAACTCGGCATAGCACATATGGGTGTGGATCTGGGTCTGGTCCTGCACGCCGCTGGCCGACAGCCGGAAGGCGGTGACGGCCCAGTCCAGGTAGGCATCCCAGTCGGCGCGGCGCAGCGGCAGGCCTTCGCGCAGCGCGGGTTCGTCGATCTGGATCACGCGAATGCCGGCCTGCTCCAGGTCGCACACTTCATCGCGGATGGCCAGGGCCAGCTGGCGCGCGGTGGTGGCACGCGGCTGGTCGTCACGCACGAAGGACCACTGCAGCATGGTGATGGGGCCGGTGAGCATGCCCTTCATCGGCCGCTCGGTCAGCGATTGCGCATAGCGGGCGGTATCGACCGTCATCGGCTCGGGCCTGTACACATCGCCGTAGATCACCGGCGGCTTGACGCAGCGCGAGCCATAGCTCTGCACCCAGCCGTTCTCGGTAAAGCCGTAGCCGCACAGCTGCTCGCCGAAGTACTCGACCATGTCGTTGCGCTCGGCTTCGCCGTGCACCAGCACGTCCAGCCCCAGTGCTTCCTGCTTGCGTACGGCCACGGCGATCTCGGCGCGGATGCGCTCCAGGTATTCGAGCGCGCCGATCTCGCCGCGCTTGAAGGCGGCGCGGGTCTGGCGGATGGCGGCGGTCTGCGGGAACGAGCCGATCGTGGTGGTCGGCAACAGCGGCAGCTGCAGCGCCTGGCGCTGGCGCTCGATGCGCTCGGCAAAGGGGCTGGCGCGGTTGGCCATGCCGGCGCTCACGGCTGCCAGCCGCTGCTGCACACGCGGGTTGACCACCCGGCGCGAGGCGCGGCGCGAGGCCTGCGCGGCGTCGGATGCTGCCAGCGCTTCGGCGACGGCGGCGTCGCCCTCGTTCAACGCGCGGGCCAGCACGGACAGTTCGTCGAGCTTTTCGGTGGCGAAGGCGAGCCACGACTTCAGCTCGGCATCGAGGCGCACTTCATGCGCGAGCGACACCGGCACATGCAGCAGCGAGCACGACGGTGCCAGCCACAGGCGCTCGCCCAGCGCGGCCTGCACCGGGCGCAGGGTGTCCAGCACCCGGCGCAAGTCGGTGCCCCAGATATTGCGGCCGTCGATCACGCCCAGCGACAGCACGGCGTGCGCGGGCAGCGCGGCCTGCCACGTTGCCAGCTGTTCCGGCGCCCGCACCAGGTCGATATGGAAGCCATCGACCGGCAGCGCAGCGGCGCGCTGCGCATGGTCGGCGGCGGTGTCGAAATAGGTGGCCAGCAGCAGCTTGGGGCCGGCTTCGCGCAAGGCAGCGTAGGCGGTGTCGAACGCGTCGAGCCAGGCCGGCTCCAGGTCCAGGCACAGCGCCGGCTCGTCGATCTGCACCCATTCGATGCCGCGCGCCTTGAGCTGGCCAAGGATGCGGCGATAGCCCTGCAGCAGTTGCGGCAGCAGCGTCAGGCGGTCAAAGCCCGCCACATGGCTCTTGGACAGCCACAGGTAGGTGACCGGCCCGATCAGCACCGGGCGGGCGCGCAGGCCAAGCGCAAGCGCCTCATCGGCTTCCTCGAAGAACCATGCCGGGCCGCCGTCGAACGTGGTCTCGGCGTCCAGTTCCGGGACCAGGTAGTGGTAGTTTGTGTCGAACCACTTGGTCATTTCCATGGCCGGCTGCTCGCGGTTGCCGCGCGCCAGCTCGAAGTACTGCGTCAGCGTGAGCTGGGCCGGATCGAAACCGAAGCGGCGCGGCAGCGCGCCCAGCAGCGCGGTCAGGCTCAGCATCTGGTCGTAATAGGCAAAGTCGCCGGTGGCGACGGTGTCCAGGCCGCGGTCGGCCTGCAGTTGCCAGTGGCGGCGGCGCAGTTGCGCGGCTACGTCGCGCAGCTCGGCTTCGGTGCGGTCGCCGCGCCAGAACGCTTCTTGTGCAAATTTCAGTTCGCGGCGTTCGCCGATGCGGGGAAAGCCGAGGATATGGGTGCGTGCCATGGATGTTGCTCCGGAAGATGTCTGGCGCACAGTGTCGGTTTGCCCGTAAAATGAATCAAGCGACAAGTTTTAAACAACGTATGAATCAGTTTCATATCAAGATGGGCGGGCGGCAGGTTGGGGGCACGACATGATCGAAGTCCGCCATTTGCGTTCGCTGGTGGCGATTGCCGAGTCCGGCAAGCTGGCCACCGCGGCCGAGCGCGTGCATGTCAGCCAGTCAGCGCTATCGCACCAGATCAAGGCGATCGAATCGCACTACGGGCTGCCGCTGTTCGACCGCACGCGCCAGGGGCTGCGCTTCACGCCGGCGGGCGAACGCCTGCTCGCGCTGGCGCGCGAGGTGATGGCCGCGGTCAGCGCGGCCGACCGCGATATCGAACGGCTCAAGGGCGACACCCGCGGCGAGCTGCGCGTGGTGCTGGAATGCCATACCTGCTTTGACTGGCTGATGCCGGTGATGGATGAGTTCCGCCGCCGCTGGCCGGAAGTGGAGGTGGACCTGGTGGCGGGCTTCCACGCCGACCCGATCGCGCTGCTCAGCGACGGCCGCGCCGACATGGTGATCGGCTCGCTGCCGGCGGCCCGGCGCGGGCTGGAGGTGGCGCCGCTGTTCCGCTTCGAGATCCTGGCGGTCATCGCCAATGAACACCGGCTGCGCAACAAGCGCCGCATCGAAGCCGGGGACCTGGCCGGCGAAACGCTGATTACTTATCCAGTGCCGGAGCAGCGCATCGACCTGATCCGCGAGGTGCTGGAGCCTGCCGGTATCCACCTGGAACGGCGCACGGCGGAACTGACGGTGGCGGTGCTGCAGCTGGTAGCCAGCCGCCGCGGCGTGGCGGCGCTGCCCAACTGGGGCGTGAAGAACTACGTTGACCACGACTACGTGCTGGCCAAGCGCATCGGCGCCAGAGGGTTGTGGAGCGAGCTCTACGCCACGGTGCCGGCGGCGATGGCGCGCCGGCCCTATGTGGCGGACTTTGTCTCGATCGTGCGCGATACGTGCGCGGCGCAGCTCGATGGGATCGAGCTGCTGCCGCAGGCTGCTTAGGCCCGGGTCACGCGGACAGGGCCAGGGCCGGCTCGCGGTCGGTGCGGCGCGTGGCGGCGCGCGGCGCAGCCTCTGCCATGGCGTCGCTGTCCGGGTCATCCACGTCGGCAATCAGCAGTTCCACGTCGAAACCATTGTCGAGGCGGCGCAGGAACAGCCACAGCAGGCCGGAATCCTCCGCCGTCAGGGTGGCATGCAGCACGGCCTGCGTGGCGGCGTCGAAGCTGAGTTGCGCCGGCGCCAGGCCGGTACGGCGCGCATTGGCCAGCACCCATTCCATGGCGCCGAACAGGTCGGCGGTATCGAGTCGCAGCGAGAGGCGCAGGGTGGGGAGGGTGGTGGCTGGCATGTGTCGTTTCCGGCAGGTCGTTCGATAGGGTAAATTTACCAGCCGTTGCCCGAAATTGGCTTCTCTATTTTCTCCGATATGGATCATATTGGAGAATAGGTATCCATGTATGGCAGAATTTGAGGATGTTTCTTTTCTTGTGAGCGATTGCGATGGCACAGCCTCCCAAACTCGACGACACCGACCGGCGCATCCTGCGTGAACTGCGGCGTGATGGCCGCCTGTCCAATGCGCGGCTGGCCGAGCAAGTCGGCCTGTCGGCCACGCCTTGCTGGAACCGCGTGCGCGCGCTGGAAGAAAGCGGGGTGATCGAAGGCTACGCCGCGCTGCTGAACCAGAAGGCGCTGGGCTTGCCCGATACCGTGCTGATCGAGGTCACGCTCGAGCGGCACGACGACGACATGCTGTACCGCTTCGGCAAGGCCCTGGCGGAATTGCCTGAGGTGATGGAGGCCCACTTGCTGACGGGCGAATATGACTACCTGATCAAGGTCGCCGTGGCGGGGACCCTGGGCTATGAGGAATTCCTGCGGCACAAGCTCTACAAGCTGCCTGGCCTGCGCCACAGCCGCTCGACCTTTGTGCTGCGCACCCTCAAGCGCGAGCCTTCGGTCGAGCCCTGATCAGGCTGTCCGGAGCACCTCGGCGGTGGTATTGCGCAGTGAGCGCAAGGCTTCGTGGCATTGCTGCGGCGTGGTCGGGTGTACCAGCAGCGCCCAGCGGCCATGCTGCACGGCCTCACGCACCGGCGTAATCACCAGTTGATGGTCCGGCCGCGCGGTCATCAGCCCCGCCAGCAGCATGCCGGACACCAGGCCCAGGAAGATGGCCGCCCCGGCGGCGAGGCCCGGGCTGTCCATGACGGCCTCGACCTCCTGCCGGTGCAGGATGCCGACAATGGCCAGCCCGATCACCACGCCCAGCGCACCCATCATCAGGTGCGAGCGCACCGCGGTGCGCGCGATGGCGTCGTCCTCGGGCTCCAGCTTGCGGCCGAAGTGCGCTTCGTATGGGTGCACTAGCCGCACCTGCCCGCGCTTGAGGTGGGCCTCATGGGAGACCCGTTCGGCGGCGTCGCTGGCTGCCGACCTAGTATCGAACAGTGCTGCGATCTTGGTACTGGCTTGCTCAGCGTTCAAGGGATTACCGGTCATGCCTGCTCCTGCTGGGGCCGAGGGCCGCCGTCAGGTGATGCACAATGCGCTTCGGATGCCTGGGACGGCTCTGGCGATGTCCTGTAAACCGAGTCTACCGACCCGGCTGAAGCGGCTGCATAAGTGGATCGCGCGTACTGCTGTAGGACTTCGCCGACGGCCGCCCCGTCCCGCCACGGCGGGGAATCCGAGCGCGAAGGCGCAATTCCGCTCATAATGTCGGCGGTGCCGGGCCGCGCCCCCGCCTTTTGACCACGAATTCCGGTATGAATGACACAGAAATTGAGCTGATCGACTCGGCGCGCCTGCCGACGCGATTCGGCGACTTTACGGCGCACGCCTTCAAGGGCGCCGATTCAGGCATCGAACACCTGGCCCTCAGCGTGGGCGATGTGACGGGCGATGACGTCCTGATCCGCATGCATTCCGAATGCCTGACCGGCGACGTCTTCGGTTCCTGCCGGTGCGACTGCGGCCCGCAGCTCGAGCTCGCGATGGAAAAGATCGCCGCCGAAGGCCGCGGCATCCTGCTGTACCTGCGCGGGCATGAAGGCCGCGGCATTGGCCTGGCCGAGAAGATCCGCGCCTACCGCCTGCAGGACGGCGGGCTCGACACGGTCGACGCCAACTTGGCCCTGGGCCAGGAAATCGACGCGCGCAACTACGCCTTTGCCGCCGATCTGCTGCACCAGTGGGGCGTCAAGTCCGTGCGCCTGATGAGCAACAATCCGCTCAAGGCCGCCGCGCTCGAGAAAGCCGGCATCACGGTCTCGGAGCAGTTACGCCACATCGTGCCGTCCAACGCCGAGAACGAGAAGTACCTGGCCACCAAGCGCACGCGCATGGGGCACCTGCTTGACTGATCGCGGTTGAGTACTGAAGGCAGCCGCCGCGCTGCCTGCACAGGCCCGCTGCCAGGAATCCTGGGGCGGGCCTTTTCTTTTGCCAGGCGATAGCCCGTCGAACCGTATTTACCCTTGGTTAGTTGCTGATGGAAACTATTGCCCATAGAATCTATTGGCCGCCTGATCACCTGTTCCCATGTCCAACACTGCCAGCACCACCGATTCCATCCTGGAATTCATGTCGTTCCGCTTGAACCGCCTCTGTGAAATGACCAAGAGCTCTGCCTCCGGCTTTTACGAGCGCGAGTTCGGCATCGGCCTGCGGGAGTTGCGTGTGCTGCGTTTTGCCGGGCTGGAGCCGGGCCTGACGCTGACGCGCCTGATCGAACTGGTGCTGCTGGAGAAAACGGTGACTTCCAAGCTGGTCACCGCGCTGGCAAAGCGGGGCCTGCTGCGCCGTGAAGTCGGCGAGGCCGATGCCAGGCAGCTGAACCTCTACCTGACAGCGGCGGGCGAAGCACTGGTCGCGCAGACGTACCAGCGCGGCGACGTGCTGGAGAAGATGTTTCTCTCCGTGCTGACGGAAGCGGAAGTGCAGACGCTGGATCGCTGCATCGACAAGCTGACCGCGGCTTTGATCGAGCATCAGCAGGGCGCGGATGCGCAGGCGGGCTAGCCCTGCGGGCGGCAATCCCTCAATCAAAACAAAGCAAGGAGACAGCATGTCGTTGAAGACCCTTCCGGAATCCTCGCGCCCCTGGCGCCGCCTAGCATGCATGGCGCTGTGCGCGGCCAGCCTGCCGGCCTGGAGCCAGAGCGCCGGCAGCACCGCCGGGAGTGCGGCCGCCCCGGCAGCCGCGGCGCCGACGCTGGTCGCCGCGCTGGACAGCGACCCGAACCGCCTGGGCTGGATGCAGGGCTTCCCCCCGCCGCCGGACAAGCTGATCACGCATACGCCGGGCGCCGACAGGTTCCCGCGCAATCGCTGGCTGTTCTCGCATATCCGTGAACTGGTGCCGACCGCGTCCGTCTGGCGCGGCGCCGGCCCGGCCAGCGCGCTGCCGCGTGCGGAACGCGACATCGGCGCGGTGGCATTCACCGATGTCGATGGCACCCGCCGCACCTTCGACGAGATGCTGGCGCTGACCTACACCGACGGCATCCTGGTGATGCACAAGGGCAAGGTCATCTATGAGCGCTATTTCGGCGCGCTTGACGGGCACACGCCCCATATCGCCATGTCGGTCACGAAGTCATTCGTCGGCACGCTGGCCGCGATGCTTGCAGCGGACGGCAAGCTCGACCCAGCAGCACCGGTGACGCGCTACCTGCCCGAGCTGGCTGGCACGGCCTATGGTGACGCCACGGTGCGGCAGGTCATGGACATGACCATCGGCGTGCGCTACTCCGAGGACTATGCCAATCCAAAGGCAGAGGTGTGGGACTACGCGCGTGCGGGCGGCATGCTGGGCCGCCCGGCGGGCTACAGCGGCCCGGGGAGTTTCTATGACTTCCTGAAGACCCTGCAGAAGGAAGGCGACCACAATGCTGTGTTTGCGTACAAGACGGTCAATGCCGAGGTGCTCGCGTGGATCGTGCGCAGGGCCTCGGGCCAATCGCTGGCCAAGCTGCTCTCGGAGCGGATCTGGCAACCGATGGGTGCGGAGCAGGATGCGTACTTCACCGTGGACAGCATCGGCACGGAGTCGGGCGGCGGCGGGCTGAACACCACGCTGCGCGACCTCGCGCGCTTTGGCGAGACCATCCGCGGCAACGGGCGCTTCAATGGCAAGCAGATCATTCCGGCCTCGGTCGTGGCGGATATCCGCGGCGGCGGCGACCGGGACCAGTTTGCCAGGTCGGCCAGCGCGCCGGTGCTGCCGGGCTGGAGCTATCGCGACATGTGGTGGGTCTCGCACGACAGCCACGGCATGTTCCAGGCCGCCGGCATCCATGGCCAGCGCATCTATATCGACCCCAAGGCCGAGCTGACCATCGTGCGCTACGCGTCGCACCCCGTGGCCGGCAACGCGGCCAACAATCCGATCACGTTCCGCGCCTTCCGGGCGCTGGCGGAAACGCTGATGCGATAGGGTGATGGACCGGGCGGCGTGCCCAGCGTCGCCCCGGTAACACCGTTCTCTACTTTTCCGCAGCCGGCTGACCGGCCGCCGCCGCATTGCGCGGCGCCACTTCCGCCATGATCCGCTCGCCGTGGTCGCGCTGCGCGACCTTCAGGTCATAGTCCAGCTGCAAGTTCAGCCACGACTGCGCATCGCCGCCAAAATAGCGCGCCAGGCGCAGGGCGGTGTCCGGCGTGATGCCACGTTGCTCGCGGACGATGTCGTTGATGCGCGCCGCGGTCACGCGCAGCGCGATGGCCAGGGCGTTGGCGCTCATGTTGAGCGGTACCAGGAAATCCTCGCGCAGGATTTCGCCCGGGTGGATGGGACGCATGCCGTCCTTGAAGCGAACCATGTCAGTCTTCCTCAGTGATAGTCGATGATCTCAACGGCCGCCGGGCCGTCGTGGGTCCAGATGAAGCAGATTCGCCACTGTTCGTTGATGCGGATGCTGTAGCGGCCTTTGCGGTCGCCCGCCAGTAACTGCAGGCGATTGCCCGGCGGGGAGCGCAGGAACTCCAGCGTCGACGCACTCTGCAGCAGCCGCAGCTTGCGTTCGGCCACGGCGCGGATATTGCCGAAGCGTGGTACGCAGCGGCCCGCGAACAGTTCAGCGGTGTCGGAACATCTGAATGACTGGATCATATCGTATATCGGTAATCGATAAATAGCAATGCAGCGAAAGTCAGGCATTGGCTTGGGGCGAACGTCCATGAAAGCCGCTCGCCTCTCGCGCCGCACCGTCACTTGTCTGATTCCGTGCGACGTGATCGATACCAATTCTTTTCCAACCTGATAGACTGTATGGATGTACAGTGGTCGGACCGCCTCCCGCCCCCTCCTTAATGTCCTGATTCGAAAAGAGAAATCGTGTCGAGCAAGCAGCTAATCCGCATTCGCGGCGCCCGCCAGCACAACCTCAAGAATGTCGATCTCGACCTGCGCCCCGGCGAGATGACCGTGGTGACCGGGCCGTCCGGCTCGGGCAAGTCCAGCCTGGTGTTCGACACGCTCTATGCCGAAGGCCAGCGCCGCTACGTCGAGACCTTCAGCGCCTACGCCCGCCAGTTCCTGGACCGGATGGACCGGCCCCAGGTGGAGCGCGTGGACGGGGTGCCGCCCGCCATCGCCATCGACCAGACCAACCCGGTGCGCAGCTCGCGTTCGACGGTGGGCACGATGACGGAGCTGAACGACCACCTGAAGCTGCTCTATGCGCGCGCGGCGGAGCTGTTCGACAAGCAGACCGCGCTGCCGGTGCGCCATGACTCGCCCGAAACCATCTACGCCGAGCTGCTGGCGCGCACGGCCGAGGGCCAGCCGCATCACGATGCGCGGCTCGTGGTGACCTTTCCGGTCGAGCTGCCCGAGTCCGCCACCGACGAAGAGGTCCAGCAGTGGCTGTCCGTCAGCGGCTATACGCGCGTGCAGGCGCAGCGCGTGGTGCAGTCGCCCACCGGCGCACGCAAGCTGCTCGATGTGGTGGCGGACCGCTTCCGCATCGGCAATGCCGAGAAGGTGCGCGTGGTGGAGGCGATCGAAGCTTCGCTCAAGCGCGGCGGCGGCCGCGTCAACATCTATGTGCTGGCTGACGGCGACGAAGGCCCCGTATGGCGCTTCTCCACCGGTCTGCACAGCCCGGACAGCGACCTGCGCTATGCGGACCCGCAGCCGGCGCTGTTCTCGTTCAACTCCGCCTACGGCGCGTGCGAGACCTGCCGCGGCTTCGGCCGCGTGATCGGCGTCGATCTTGGCCTGGTGATCCCCGACGCGCGCAAGACGCTGCGCGGCGGTGCGATCAAGCCGATGCAGACTCCGGCGTGGAAGGAGTGCCAGGATGACCTGATGCGCTACGCGGCCAAGGCCGGCATCCCGCGCGACACCCCCTGGACCGAGATGACCGAGGCCGAGCGCCACTGGGTCATCCATGGCTCGCCGGACTGGACCGGCCAGTGGAACAAGCACTGGTACGGCGTGATGCGGTTCTTCAACTACCTGGAGTCGAAGGCCTACAAGATGCACATCCGCGTGCTGCTGTCGAAGTACCGCAGCTACACGCCGTGCGAAACCTGCGGCGGCGCACGCCTGAAGACCGAGTCGCTGCTGTGGCGCCTGGGCTCGAAGGACAATGCCGACGCCGTGCTGGCGCCGCCGCGCCGCTTCCTGCCGCGCGGGGTGGACTGGGACCGCACCCAGCTGGAGGCGCTGCCCGGCCTAACCGTGCATGACCTGATGCTGCTGCCGATCGAGCGCATCCGCCGTTTCTTCGACGGACTGACGCTGCCCAGCGCGATGCTGGACGATGCCCTCAAGCTGCTGCTGGCCGAGGTGCGTACGCGCCTGAAATACCTGTGCGACGTGGGTTTGGGCTACCTGACGCTGGACCGCCAGAGCCGCACGCTGTCCGGCGGCGAGGTGCAGCGCATCAACCTGACCACGGCGCTGGGCACCTCGCTAGTCAACACCTTGTTCGTGCTGGACGAGCCCAGCATCGGCCTGCACCCGCGCGACCTGAACCGCATTGTCGAGGCCATGCACCGGCTGCGCGATGCGGGCAACACGCTGGTGGTGGTTGAGCATGATCCATCGGTGATGCTGGCTGCCGACCGACTGATCGACATGGGCCCGGGCCCCGGCGAGCGTGGCGGCAATATCATCTTCGACGGCACGCCGGCGGATATCCGCAATGCCGGCACGCTGACCGGCGAATACCTGGGCGGGCGCCGCCGCGTGGCCGATGCCTCGCACTGGCAGCGCCGGTCGGTGGATGCCAACCTGCCGCGCATCGTGCTGGAAGGCGCCACCGAGCACAACCTGCAGGATGTCACGGTCGAGATCCCGCTGCAGCGGCTGGTGTGCGTGACCGGCGTGTCGGGTTCGGGCAAGTCCACGCTGCTGCAGGACGTGCTGCATCCGGCCATGGCGCGGCACTTCGGCAAGGCCACCGAGTCGCCGGGCGCCTTCCGCCAGTTGACCGGCGCCGACCTAGTCGACGATGTGGTCTTTGTCGACCAGTCGCCGATCGGCAAGACCGCGCGTTCCAATCCGGCCAGCTACGTGGGCGCGTTCGACGAGATCCGCAAGATCTTCGCCAAGGCCCCGATGGCGCTGCAGCGCAGCTACACCGCGGGCACCTTCAGCTTCAACTCGGGCGACGGGCGTTGCCCGACCTGCGGCGGCTCGGGCTTCGAGCATGTCGAGATGCAGTTCCTGAGCGATGTCTACCTGCGCTGCCCGGACTGCGACGGCACCCGCTATCGCCCCGAAGTGCTGGAAGTGAAGATCGAGCGCGCCGCCCCCGGCCAGCCGCCGCGCTTGCTGAGCATTGCCGACGTGCTGGAGCTCACGGTCAGCGAAGCCGCCGCCTGCTTTGCCGCCGACCCCGCGGTGCTGCGCGTGCTGCAGCCCATTGTTGATGTCGGCCTGGAATACATGAAGCTGGGCCAGCCGGTGCCGACGCTGTCGGGGGGCGAGGCGCAGCGCCTGAAACTGGCCGGCTTCCTTGCCGAAGCGGCGCAGGCAACGCCGTCGCGGACCCGGCCCAGCGCCATCCCGCGCCGGCTGTTCATGTTCGACGAGCCGACCACGGGTTTGCACTTCGACGATATCGCCAAGTTGATGCGCGCCTTCGGCAAGCTGCTGGACAGCGGCCATTCGCTGATCGTGATCGAGCACAACCTGGACGTGATCCGCGCCGCTGACTGGCTGATCGACCTTGGCCCCGAGGGCGGCGACGCCGGCGGGCGCGTGGTCTGCACCGGCACCCCGGAAGACGTGAAGCGCTGCGCCGAATCGCATACCGGCCAGGCGCTGATCCACTATGACGCGGCGCTCGGCGAAGCCGGCACGCTGGCAGCCGAGCGCGCCGAGATAGAAGGCGTGCCGCTGCAGGCCGCGCTGCAGGCACGGCGCGCGCGCCGCGCGGTGGAGGGCGAGGACGTGGTGCGCATCGTCAATGCGCACGAGCACAACCTGAAGGCGCTCAACGTCGATATCCCGCACGGCAAGTTCAACGTGGTCACCGGTGTGTCCGGATCGGGCAAGTCGACGCTGGCCTTCGACATCCTGTTCCACGAGGGCCAGCGCCGCTATCTGGAATCGCTCAATGCCTACGCCCGCTCCATCGTGCAGCCGGCGGGCCGGCCCGAGGTGGATGCGGTCTATGGCATCCCGCCCACGGTGGCGATCGAGCAGCGCCTGTCGCGCGGCGGCCGCAAGAGCACGGTGGCGACCACTTCCGAAGTCTGGCACTTCCTGCGCCTGCTGTACGTCAAGCTGGGCATCCAGCATTGCGTGCATGACGGCGCGCCGGTGACATCGCAGAGCCCGGAGTCCATCGCCGCTCAGCTGCTGCGCGACCATCGCGGCCAGCACGTGGGGCTGCTGGCGCCGCTGGTGGTCAACCGCAAGGGCGTCTATACCGACCTGGCCAAGTGGGCCAAGGCGCGCGGCAATACGCACCTGCGTGTCGATGGCGAATTCCTGCCGGTCGACCCGTGGCCGCGGCTGGACCGCTTTCGCGAGCACACTATCGAGTTGCCGGTAGGCGACTTGGTGGTGTCGGCCGAGAACGAGGCCGAGCTGCGCGCGCTGCTGGCGCAAACGCTTGAGGCCGGCAAGGGCGTGATGCACCTGCTGGCGCCGCTGGACGGCCTGCACGACGCCATGCACAACGGCGGCACCGCGCACGTGGGCGAGGTCAAGGTGTTCTCGACCAAGCGCGCCTGCCCGGTGTGCGGCACCAGCTACCCTGAGCTGGACCCGCGCATGTTCTCGTACAACAGCAAGCACGGCTGGTGCACCACCTGCGTGGGCACCGGGCTGGCACTGACGCGCGAGCAGCGCGCAGCGTTCGACGATACCGTGCTGGCGGACGACAACCGCGGCCGCGAGCAGAGCCTGCCGTCGGAAGAGCAGGAACCCGAAGGCGTGGTCGACACGCCGTGCCCGGACTGCCACGGCACGCGCCTGAACCTGGTCGCGCGCGCGGTGACCTTTGACGAGAACGCCATCGTCGACGTGGCGCAGTGGACCGTGTCCGATACCCGCCGCTGGGTCAATGGCCTGCATCTCACGGGGCGCGATGCCGAGATCGCCCGCGATGTCATCAGCGAGATCGGCAGCCGCCTGCAGTTCCTGGAGGAAGTGGGGCTGGGCTATCTCAGCCTGGACCGCGCCGCGCCAAGCCTGTCTGGCGGCGAGGCCCAGCGCATCCGCCTGGCCGCGCAGCTGGGCAGCAACCTGCAGGGCGTCTGCTACGTGCTGGACGAGCCCACCATCGGCCTGCATCCGCGCGACAACCAGATCCTGCTGGACGCGCTGCGCAAGCTGGGCGACAAGGGCAATACGCTGGTGGTGGTCGAGCATGATGAAGACACCATCCGCCGTGCCGACCACATCATCGATATCGGCCCCGGTGCGGGCAAGCGCGGCGGCACGCTGGTGGCACAGGGCGGCGTGGCCGACCTGTCGGCGTCGCCGGACTCAACCACCGGACAGTTCCTGGCGCACCCCATCATCCATCCGCTGCAGGCAAGGCGCAGGGTGAAGCCCGGCGCCGCCGGCAAGCCCGCCGATCCGCCGGAATGGCTGACCGTGCATGGTGCATCGCTGCATAACCTGCGCAAGGTGACGGCGCGCATTCCGCTGTCGCGGCTGGTGGCCATCACCGGCGTGTCCGGATCGGGCAAGTCCACGCTGGCGCGCGATGTGCTGATGACCAACCTGCTCGATGCGGTGGGCCGTTCGGTGCTGTCGTCGCCGGCGACCCGGCGCGCGCGCAACGTTGCGAAAGACGAGTCCAAGGCAGCGAAGTCAAGCGCCAGGAAGCCGCTCAACGTCGAGCACAACTGGCATGGCTGCGACGCCGTCACCGGCTGGGAATCGATCGACCGCGTGCTGGAAGTGGACCAGACCCCGATCGGCAAGACGCCGCGCTCATGCCCGGCCACCTATATCGGGGTGTGGGACACCATTCGCCGGCTC
The DNA here is from genome assembly GCF_058782875.1 of Cupriavidus sp. FW305-F7. Classification (NCBI taxonomy): domain Bacteria; kingdom Pseudomonadati; phylum Pseudomonadota; class Betaproteobacteria; order Burkholderiales; family Burkholderiaceae; genus Cupriavidus; species Cupriavidus sp. FW305-F7. Next base: position 74,881 of record NZ_JBYSYC010000005.1, read on the forward strand.
TTTGCCGATACGCTGGAAGCGCGCGCACGCGGCTACACGGCGTCGCGCTTCTCGTTCAACACCGGCGACGGGCGCTGCCCGGCGTGCGAAGGGCAGGGCGTGCGCACCATCGGCATGAGCTTCCTGCCGGACGTGAAGGTGGCGTGCGATGTCTGCCACGGCCAGCGCTTCAACCCCGAGACCCTGGCGGTCACCTGGCGCGGCAAGAATATCGGCGACGTGCTGACGATGGAGATCGACGAGGCGGTGGAGTTCTTCTCGGCCATGTCGAACATCGCGCATCCGCTGCAACTGATGAAGGACGTGGGCCTGGGCTACCTGACGCTGGGCCAGCCGTCGCCTACGCTGTCCGGCGGCGAGGCGCAGCGCATCAAGCTGGTGACTGAACTGAGCAAGGTGCGCGACGACATCACGCGCCGCGGCCAGAAGGCGCCGCATACGCTGTACGTGCTGGACGAGCCCACCGTGGGCCTGCATATGGCCGACGTGGCGCGCCTGATCCGCGTGCTGCACCGGCTCACGGACGGCGGGCACAGCGTGGTGGTGATCGAGCATGACCTCGACGTGATTGCCGAGGCCGACTGGATCATCGATCTTGGGCCCGAAGGCGGTGCGGGCGGCGGCACCATTGTCGGCGCGGCCGATCCGGAGGCCTTGTCGCGCAACGCGGCCAGCCATACCGGCGCGGCGCTGGTGCCGGTGCTGGCGCGGGGCAATGCCGAAGCAGGCAAGGTGGGCATCGCGTAAGGGGTTTGCGCAGGGTTGGCACAGCGAAGGGCGTACGGGCACGCCTTTCGCTTGATCATGGCTACTGGCGCGCACATCGCGTGCAACGGAGGTAACCATGAAGCATATCCGCCCCTGCCGACTCCTTGCAGCCGTGGCCCTGGCCGCTGCCGCAATTCCCGCCATGGCGCAGGCGCCGGGCACGCCGCGCGGCACCTATGACCCATATTCTCAAGGCGCGCGCAGCACTGACAAGTTCGACCCGTATTCCCAGGGCGCCAACGCGCCCACCCGGACCGACCTGGCGCCCGCGCCAGAGGCCCAGCCTTCGACCATGCCGGCGCAGCCTGGCGTGCCTGACACGACCATGCAGCGCGCCCCGGATCCGTACATGGGCGGCCCACGTTGGGAAAGCCCCGACCTCGGCCGCCGCGTTGGCAAGCCGAACCCGTTCCTGGATGGCAGCTGAGCTTGGCGGCCAGCGCTGCCGGCCATGCGAATGCAACCGGACTTACCGTCTCTTGTAAATCCTGCCCAGGCGCGTGACCCCGGCGACACGCTTGCGGTCGCCGGCGCGCGGGCAGCGCTGCACTGCGCGCGGCCGGCGGACGCGGCCGGCATTGCCAGCATGATGGTGGCCAGCTACAACATCCACCGCGCCGTGGGCACCGACCGCCGCTATCGGCCGGACCGCGTCGCAGCGGTGCTGGAAGAACTGGACGCCGATATCGTCGCGCTGCAGGAGGTGGAATCCGGCAGCAGCAACGACCATACCCTGGAATACCTGGCCGGCCATACCGGCATGCACGTGGTCTCGGGTTTTACGCGCGTGCGCGGCAATGCCGATTATGGCAATGCGCTGCTGGCGCGCTTTGCGCCGCAGGCGGTGAACCAGATCGACCTGACGGTGAAGGGCTGCGAGCCGCGCGGTGCCATCGATGTCACGCTGGCGTGCACGGCGTCAGGCCGGGAGAGCGCGCTGCGCGTGATTGCCACCCACCTGGGCCTGCGCCCCGGCGAGCGCCGGCGCCAGGTGCAGCAGTTACTCAACTATGTGGCCGCGGCGCCGCCGTTGCCGACCATCCTGCTCGGTGACGTCAATGAGTGGTTCCTGTGGGGCCGGCCGTTGCGCTGGCTGCATGCGTATTTCGAGCACACTCCGCACACCGCCACCTTCCCGTCGCGCTGGCCGGTGTTTGCGCTCGATCGCATCTGGGTGTCGCCGCGCGCGCACCTGGTGTCGGTGGCCAGCCACCGTTCGCCGCTGGCGCGCGTGGCCTCCGACCATCTGCCGTTGCTGGCTCGTTTTGAGGTGCCCACAGCGCCGACATAACGGCGGCTTCGATGAGCGTCCTGAAACAAAGACGGCGGTCCCGGGCGCACCGGGGCCGGCCGTTCGTCTTGCCGCCCTGATACGCCCTTGCCGGGCGCTATCTAACGCGGTGCGCGGGGTGGGCGCTCCTCGCGCTCATCGGTGTGGTCGGCCTTGTCGACCGGCACTTCGGCCGGCAGGTCTTCGGCGGCATGCACCACTTCATCGGCGATCTCTTCCTCGGGGCTTTCCTCATCCTGCGCCGTGTGGGCCTCATTCTCGCGTTGCTCGATTTCTTCCTCGATATCGTCGGTTTCCTGTTCGAGATCGGGGTCGAGCGTGCTCGGGATATGGCCCGCGTCGGCGCGCGCGGCGCCGGACGCGGTGTTCTCGCGCGAACGGCGGCCGGCGGAGGCCTGCGCGCCTTCGCGCGGCACGGGCGCTGTGCCGCCCACGCGGTCACCGTGGCGTGGGCCGGTACGGTGGGTACGTACGGTCTTGCTCATCGTGCCTCCTGTTCGGTTGGCCCGGCGGATTCAGTAGTTCTCCACCGGCGATTCGCTTTCTTCTGACTGGCCGCCGCGGCGCCTGACTGAAGGCGGCTCGCCGTTCTCGTCCGGAATGTCGTGCTCGCGTTCGACATCATGGCGGCGGTCGCGCCCGGGCTTGCCGCGTTCATGCTCGGTGTCGGGGCCGCCCTTGTGCGGATCGGGGCGCTCGCTGCGGCGCCGCGTGATGTCATGGTCGGGCTGGCGATGGGTGCTCATGGCGTCTCCATGGAGGTTGGCATGGCGCTGCCGGTCAGTCGGTACCGGCGCGCAGCTCGTCTGACACGGCGCTCACGCCGCGCACCGAACGAGCCAGTTCCATTGCCATCGTACGCTGTTTATCGTCGCGCACGGTACCTTCCAGCTTGACCACGCCGTCAGTGGTGGATACACGGATCCGGGCGCGGTCCAGCACGCGCGTGTTTGCCAGGCGGGCCTGGACTTCGGCAGTGATGGCGCGGTCGCTGGCGGCTTCGGTGTCGCGCGGCGCGGCGGTGCGTCCCGTGGACGACGGCGCCGCCGGCGCATCGGCCGGGGCGGCCGTGACGGCCTGGGAGGCGGCCATCGCCAGCACCGCCAGAGGCAGCGCCAGGCGGGCGATGCGGGAGCGTGGTGTCATGACGATCCCCCTGTACTTGGCGGGGCAGGGCGATTCCTGCTCCGCATCTGCCTTAGACCTGCAAGCTCCGTTCCCGGCCCCGGCGCCGGCGGTGCCTGGCTGGGTCCTGTGCGGCTTGCGGCGCAGGCGCGGCGCTGCCGGCGCGGCACACGCGGCGTAGTTTTTACAGCCGCGGCAGAAACTGCATGTGCCGTCTCCTGGCATCCGTGCGCGTGCCGGCAGGCCGTCGCTGCATGATCGGCGCGATGCTTGCGCGCTGTCGTGTGATTGCGTGCCGTCGTGTCTATAGTGGAGGAAATGCTGGCAAAAACTGGCGAGCGGCAAGTGCCGGCGAGCACAGCCCGCAACGCCGGCCCGATGCCGCGGCGGCACCCTGTGCGCCGCGTGTCGCCGGGCCCGACAGCGCAGCCGGGGGGAGCGGCTCATCCGTTGCGAGGTAGTCATGAACCTAGCCAGCATCCTGTCCACTGTCGTCCTGGCCTCGTCCGTCTCGGTGTCTTCGGCGCCGGTGGAGCGCCAGCTGCTTGCGATGACGCCCACGGACTTCGCCCAGCGCTTCAATACCGTGGCCCAGGACACCGGCTCCGGCTTGGCCTTGCCCAGTTTCAAGGTCAAGCCGGGCTGGCACCGTGCCGCGCCCAGCTCGGGGGTATCGGTGCTGGTGCGCGCCAGCCGCTCGGGCTACGTCCTCGATGAGGTGGTGGTGGTGTGCCGCGAGGTCGAGCGCTGCTTCCTGACCATCTGCACGGCCGCACTTGCGATTGACGACAGCGTCAACCCGCTGCTGCTGCAGCGCTTTATCGTGGCGCGCATCGCGACCGAGCTGGGTGAGGTGGGCCTGGTGATGTCGGGCCTGGCGTATATCGTCGTCACGCCCAAGGAGGACGATTACGTGGCCGTCGTGATCCGGCCCTACCTGCCGCAGGAACGCGGTGCTTCGCCCGGCCAGGCAAGGCGCGAGCCGAAGGACGACGGCGCGCAGCCGCCGCAGCACGGCCAGGCCTCGCCGCATGGCACGCCGCACCATCCGCACGGCCCGCTGACGCCGATCGTGTTGCACACGGCGGCGCAGAAGTCCTGAGACCGCGACCGTTCGCGTTGCCCGGGACCGCTTATGGCTGGCGCAGCAGCAGCGCCACCGGCAAGCCGCCCAGTACCTCGCGCAGGCGCAGCCGGCCCATGGGCGCGTCCAGCACATGGCCGGTCAGCGCATCGGTCCAGCGGCTGGGCTGCGGCGCACCCACGTTCAGGATAGTGTCACCCCAGCCCGCGGGCGGGATGCGCGGCATGGTCGGGTCGACCTGCGTGGCCGCCAGCCGCGTCACCACCGTGATGGCCTGGTGCGCATCCGCGGTGCGGGCAAAGGCCAGCACCTGCGGCACCAGCGCGCCCTGCGCCGCCAGCGTGCTGTATTGCCCGTCGGCAAAGAGCCGTGGTTGGGCGCGGCGTACTGCCAGCACCTGACGTATCAGCTGCTGCTTGATGCGTCCGTCGCGCCAGCGCGTTAGCCAGTGGGCCCAGCCAGCGCTGCAGCCCAGGCGCGCGCGCAGTTGCGCAAAATCGGGCGGGCGCCGGTTGTCCGGATCCACCAGGCTCAGGTCCCAGCCTTCGCATCCCTGGTAGCGGTCGGGGATGCCCGGTGCGGTCAGCTGCACCAGCACCTGTGCCAGGCTGTTGACGGCGCCGGCCACGGCAATATGCTGCGCAAACTGGCCGATATGCGCCAGCACACCCAACGGCCAGTTCGCCGCGATGGCACGCAGGAAGGCCTCGCACGCGGCTTCGTATTCCGCGTCCGGGCAGGTCCAGTTGCCGTGGCGCTTGGCTTCGCGGATGGCCTTGAGCTGCCACGCCGACACGCGCTCCAGGAAAGCGTCGACGGTGTTGCTGCCTGCAGGCTTGCCGATGTCCTCCATCGGCCACGCGCCGACCAGAGTCTGGTACAGCATCAGGCGGTCGCCGGGGTCGGGCGCCTGCGGCAGGGTCGACAGCAGCGGTGCGCACGCGCGTTCCCATGCCGCCACGGCATCGGCCCAGGCGTCGGGCATCTCGCTCAGCACGGCCAGGCGCATGCGTGTGTCCTCGCCGCGCTTGTGGTCGTGAGTCGCAGTGGCCAGCATGGCATGAGGACAGGCCAGGCGCCGCGCCGCCATGCGCGCGTGGAACTGCGCCGGCGGCAACGCCAGCGTGGCGGGGTCGCTGCCCACCTCGTTGCGCGACAGCAGCCGCCCGTAGCGGTAGAACGCCGTGTCTTCGCCGGCCTTGGCTGCCAGGGCGGGCATCAGTTGCTGCAGGCGGCGGCGCAGCACGCCGGTTTCGCTGTCGGGCGGGGCTGGCGTGCGCAGGCAGCCGCCGATAAAGGCCAGTGCCACGGCCTCGTCCGGGGCCAGGCCGGCGCGCGCCGCCTGCATGGCTTGGTCCAGCATGGCGTCGTCGGCCTGTGCGGCCGAGGTGTCGCGCGCGCCGGGTTGCGCGTCAAAGTAGCTGCGGTAGACGGGCACCGCCGCCATCAGCGCGGCCAGCGCGCGCCGCAGCGCCGCGCGTGTCAGGTCGCGTGTGCCGGGCTCCTGCTTCGCGCAGTCGTGCAGGCAGGCGGCCGCGCCTTCGTACTCGGTCACGAGGTGCCGCTCCAGCACCTCGTGCCGCGCCGCCTCGACATGGGCGGCATACGGGCGCGCATCGCCGCTGGCCGATGCCCACAGCGCGCCCAGCGGCGCCTCGCCGTTGCCGTCGTGCAGCACGGCGGCCACATCGTCCATGAAGTCGTAGCCGGTGGTGCCATCGACCTGCCAGTCCGGCGCCAGGCGTTCGCGCGGGCCCAGGATCTTCTCGACCACCAGCCACGGGTGCGCCAGCCGCAGCAACGGCGGGCGCGCGGCGGCGTGCCGGTCCAGTTCGGCACGCAGCCGGCGGCAGTAGCCAGCGGGATCGGCCAGGCCGTCGACATGATCGACACGCACGCCGTCGATCCAGCCTTCGCGCAGCAGGCGGAAGACCAGCGCGTGGACGGCGTCGAATACCTGCGGGTCTTCCTCGCGCACGCCGACGAGATCGCTGATCTCGAAAAAGCGCCGCCAGTTCAGTGCCGCGGCGGCGGTGCGCCACCAGGCCAGCCGGTAGTGCTGGCGCTCCAGCAGTGCGTGCAGCCGGGTGCGGCCTTCGGCCTGCGCGGGGTCGTACCAGCCGGGCTGGGTTGCGGCCGCGGCATCCACGCTGCCTGGCGCCAGCGGCAGCGAGTGCTCGAAATAGCGCAGGTGGGCGGCATCCTCTGCGCTGGCGGGCACCCATTGCAGCTCGCCCGACACCAGCGTGTCCCAGTAGGACTGACCCAGCATCGGCAGCAGCACCTTGCCATGCAGGGCGGGGTCGCGCGGGGTCCAGTCGATGTCGAAGCTGGCGGCGCAGCAGCTGGCGCGTCCGTGGGTCAGCACGTCGCGCCACCAGCCGTTGTGGGTGGCGTCGGCCGCCATGTGGTTGGGCACGATGTCCAGCACCAGGCCGAGGCCGGCGGCGCGGGCGCGCCCGGCCAGCGCTTTCAGGCCGGGCTCGCCGCCCAGCTCGTCGCGCACGCGGGTGAAGTCGGTGACGTCGTAGCCATGGGTGGAGCCCGGGCGCGCGCTGCACACTGGCGACAGGTACAGGTGGCTGACGCCGAGCGCGGCGTAGTAGTCAACGACGGCGGCGGCATCGGCAAAGGTGAAGCCCGGATGCAGCTGCAGCCGGGCGGTGGCGCGGGGCAGGTCATGGTCGCCGCCATCGCCATGGCTGCCTGGCTGGGATTCCGGCAAGCCGGCGGGCATTATCTTGCGCGCGCCGCGGCGGGCTCGCACATGGTGGCGACGCAGGCCAGCGGCGGCAGCATGCCGGCGGACAGCTCGGCCGCGGCGCCGGGCAGGCTTTCATGCAGCGCCGCGCTCATGTCGCGGCACGGGCGTGTGCATGGCACGGCTTCGCTGCCCAGGTTCAGCCACAGGCTCAGTTCCATGCCGTCCATCAGCCGCCAGCGTGCGCACAGCGCGGCCGGCCCCAGGATATCGACGCCCGCCGACTGGCAGCCGGCCAGCCGGTCCAGCAGTTCACGGCGGCGGACGGAGAGCAGTTCGTGGTAGTACGGTGTCCAGTCGCCGTCGTCCTCCAGCTCGGGGCGCGACGCCTCGAAGGTGGCCGGGTCGTTGGGGTCGGGGATGGCCGCGGCGCGCGCATCGTCGCGGAATGCCGCGGAAGCCGCAAACTCGCGGCGCCGGCCGTCGCGCACGGCCTGTGCCAGTTCGGGCGGGTGACTGGTGAAGTAGAGGAAGGGCCGCTGCGAGCCGGTTTCCTCGCCCATGAACACCAGCGGCACCTGCGGGCACAGCAGCTGCAGCGCCACCGCTGCGCGCAGCGCATTGCGGTCGGCCAGGCCGGCCAGCCGGTCGCCCAGGGCGCGGTTGCCGGTCTGGTCGTGGTTCTGCAGGAAGCAGACGAAGGCCGTGGGCGGCAGGTGCGCGCTCGGCTGGCCGCGGCGCACGCTGTCCGCGCTTGACGACACGCCCGGTGCGGCGGCAGCGCGGTGCGCCGACGGCTCGCCCTGGTAGGCAAAGCCTTCGCCCAGCACGCGTGCAAGGTGGCGCAGCGCGGGCTCGCCGCGCCCCGCAGCCGCATCCTCGCCCTCATCGGCGCAGCGGGTGTAGTCGCGGTAGTAGCCGTCGCCCTCGCCGGTCAGCAGCACGTGCAGGGCATGGTGCGCGTCATCGTTCCACTGGGCGTCGTAGCCCTTGGCCAGCAATTCGGCATCATTGTTGTCGTTCTCCAGCACCAGGTGGAGATGGCGGTTGGCGCCGTCGCCTTCGGCCAGCATGGTGCGCAGCTCGCCGGGCAGCGCCGCCAGCCAGCCTTCGTCCTCGATCGCGTGCACGGCGTCCAGGCGCAGGCCGTCGAAGCGGAACTGCTCCAGCCAGTAGCGCGCGTTCTCGGTGAAGAAGCGCCGCACCTGCGGCCGGCGGAAATCGATGGCCGGCCCCCAAGGGGTCTGCCGGTCCGCGCGGAAGAACGCGCTGGCGTAGCGGTGCAGGTAGTTGCCCTCCGGCCCGAAGTGGTTGTAGACCACGTCCAGCAGCACCATCATGCTGAGCTGGTGGGCGCGGTCCACCAGCGCGCGCAGTTCGTCCGGCGTGCCGTAGGCGGACTCCGGCGCGAATGGCAGCACGCCGTCATAGCCCCAGTTGCGCGCGCCGGGGAACTCCGCCAGCGGCATCAGCTCGACCGCGGTGAAGCCCAGCGCCGCCAGCCGCGGCAGCTGCCGAGCCGCGCCGGCAAAGCCGCCGCACAGGCCCACGTGCATCTCATAGATGATGGCTTCATGCCACGGGCGCCCGCGCCAGTCGGGGCACGCCCACGCAAAGGCGCCAGCGGCGTCGGGAGCGGGCACGATGCTGGGCCCGTGCACATCGTCGGCCTGCCCGCGCGAGGCCGGGTCGGGCACGGTGGTGCCGTCGTCAAGCCGGAACCAGTAGCGTGCCCCTTTGCTGCACGCAACGATGGCCTCGAACCAGCCATTGGCGCCGGCCGCCATGCGCACCGGACCGAGCCCGGCGATCTCCAGCCGTACCGCCTGGCCTTGCTCGGCTGCGTCCGGGGCCCACAGGCGGAACCGCACGCGGCCGTCTGGCAGCCAGGCCGGCCCGAACAGGTACTCGTGCGCAGGTTCGTCGTTGCAGGGCAGGCCCGGCTGCCTGAAGGCAGCGGGCGCCGCAAAGCAGTCGTGCGGGGCCAGGCTGGGCATGGCGGAGCGGGCGCCGGGGGCGAGAAGAAACGGGTTGGCGTGCAAATTCGGCTCCTGGCTTCCGGACAGCTGTGGGAAGTGCCAAGGGAGAGCCGGCCGGATGGCCGGTTTTGGCACGATGCGAACTCCATGCCCGCAGAACGACGCTTTGCGAGGCCGCATGCTGGCGGGGGCTACCGCCAGCGCGGGCTTTGTTACATGGGCCATTGTAGAAACTTCCGGCGCACTGCGGACGTGCGCTAGCCCACGCCCGCAGTGCCCGTCACATCGCTTACGCGGCGCGCACCGGAGATTCACCCTGCCAGGGCGCGCCGCTGGCGCGGTGCAGCAGCCGGACCGGCACCGGCTCGATGTGCCAGATGCGCTCGCAATACTCGCGGATCGCCCGATCCGATGAAAAGCGCCCGGAGCGCGCGCATGACAGCACCGACATGCGTTGCCAGCGCGCCGGCTCGGCAAAGGCCTGCGAGACTTTCTCCTGGCACTCGATGTATGAGGCGAAGTCGGCCATCAGCAGGTAGGGATCGTGCATCTGCTGCGGGTTGAACAGCGGACGGAACAGCGCCGGGTCGCCGCGCGAGAAGAAGCCCTGCTGGACCAGGTCGATCACCGCGCGCAGCTGCGGGTTGCTGTGGTAGTAGGCGGCAGGGTCGTAGCCGCTTGCACGCAGCGCATAGACTTCCGGCGCGGTCAGGCCGAACGGGAAGAAGTTGTCGTTGCCCACTGCTTCGCGCAGCTCGATATTGGCGCCGTCCATGGTGCCGATATTGAGCGCGCCATTCATCGCGAACTTCATGTTGCCGGTGCCGGACGCTTCCTTGCCCGCCAGCGAGATCTGCTCGGCCAGGTCGGCCGCCGGGTAGATGCGCTGCCCGTAGGTGACGTTGAAGTTGGGCAGGAACACCACCTTGAGCCGGTCGCGCATCTGCGGGTCGCGGTTGACCACGTCGGCCACCGAGGTGATGAAGCGGATCATCAGCTTGGCATAGGCGTAGCCCGGCGCAGCCTTGCCGCCGAACAGGAAGGTGCGCGGCTGGACCTCGGTGCCGGGGTCGGACTTGATGCGGTGGTACAGCGCGATCACATGCAGCACCGCCAGGTGCTGGCGCTTGTATTCGTGGATGCGCTTGACCATCACGTCGAACATGGAGGACGGGTCCACCACCACGCCGGTGGTGTCGCGGACCAGCTCGGCCAGCGCCACCTTGTTCTGGTGCCGCGCGGCGTGCCATTGTTCGCGAAAGCCCGCGTCCTCGGCATATGGCTCGAGCGCGCGGATCTGCGCCAGGTCGGAGATCCAGCCGTCGCCGATCGCCTCCGACACCAGCCGCGTCAGGCGCGGATTGGACAGCGCCAGCCAGCGCCGCGGCGTCACGCCGTTGGTGATGCTGGTGAACTTCTCCGGCCACATCTCGTAGAAATCCTTGAGCACGTCCTCGCGCATCAGGCGCGAGTGCAGCTCGGCTACGCCGTTGATGGCGTGGCTGCCCACGCACGCCAGGTTGGCCATGCGCACCTGCCGTTCGCCGTACTCATTGATCAGCGACAGCCGCGCCAGGCGCGATTCGTCGCCGTAGAAGCGGATCCGCACCTCGTCCAGCAAGCGCGCGTTGATCTCCAGGATGATTTCGAGATGGCGCGGCAGCACACGGGCAAACAGCGGCAGCGGCCACTGCTCCAGCGCCTCGGGCAGCAGTGTGTGGTTGGTGTAGGCAAAGGCATTCTGCGTGATGTGCCAGGCCTCGTTCCAGGGCAGGTCATGGTCGTCGACCAGCAGCCGCATCAGCTCGGCAATGCCCACGGCCGGGTGGGTGTCGTTCAGCTGCACCGCGAACTTCTCGTGGAAGCGCGTCACCGGGATGCCGTCAACGGCGAGCAGCCGCAGCATGTCTTGCAGCGAACAGGCGACGAAGAAGTACTGCTGCTCCAGCCGCAGCTCCTTGCCCTGGCTGGTCTCGTCGTTGGGGTAGAGGACCTTGGTCAGGTTCTCGGAAGTGACCTTCTTGCTGACCGCGCCCAGGTAGTCGCCGCGGTTGAAGGTATGGAAGTCGAAGGCCTCGGTGGCGTCTGCGCGCCACAGCCGCAGGGTGTTCACGGTATTGACGCGGTAGCCCAGGATCGGCGAGTCGAACGGCACACCCACCACGGTCTTGGCCGGCACCCAGCGTACGCGGTAGTGGCCGCGGTCGTCGGTGTAGTGTTCGGTGTGGCCGCCCAGGCGCACCTGCACGGCCCACTCTGAGCGCTGGATCTCCCAGGGGTTGCCGTTGCGCAGCCAGGTATCGGTCGATTCCACCTGCATGCCGTCGATGATGGTCTGCTGGAAGATGCCGTATTCGTAGCGGATGCCATAGCCGAGCGCGGGGATTTCCAGCGTCGCCAGCGAATCCATGAAGCAGGCCGCCAGCCGGCCCAGGCCGCCATTTCCCAGCCCCGGCTCGACCTCTTGCTCCAGGATGCGGTCGAGATCCAGCCCGGCAGCGGCCATGGCCTCGCGCACCTCGTCGAAGATGCCCAGGTTGATCAGGTTGTTGCCCAGGTGCGGGCCCATCAGGAACTCCGCCGACAGGTAGGCGACGGTGCGCGAGGGCTGGCCCAGGTAGGCCTCGGCGGTGCTGATCCAGCGCTGCACCAGGCGGTCGCGCACGGTATGCGCCGCGGCCTGGTAGAGGTCGTTCTGGCTGGCGTGGCCGGGCAGCTTGCCCTGGGTATGGAAGACGTGGTCGAGGAAGGCCCGGCGCAGGCTGGCGCCGGAGAGGGCGGTACGGGTGTCATCGGCATGCTCGGGCCGGATAGATTCCTTCATGGCGAGGCTCCTGCGCATGTGCGTGCGTCAAGCTTAGTGGATGGAGCAATCCCTGCAGGGAGATCGCGGCGCTGGTCTTGCAGGCGGCACTTATTGCGGGCGACCGATGGCTACGCGCGCGGCGGCGGATGGCGTGCGCCGTGCCGGCCGCCGCGCAAGGCGTCAGCCCGCGCCCGCACCACCGGGGTATCGAACAGCGCACGTACATCGGCATCGAGCCGGCGCTGCCAGTTGGGATGGACGCTGGTGGTGCCGGGCAGGTTGGGCTGCTCGGCCTCGCCCAGCAGGTCTTCCAGCGGCACCAGGCGCATGGCGGTGCGCGCCGTGCCCAGCCACGCCAGCACGGCATCGAGCGGGGCATGGGCAGGGCCCGGCACGGCGGCGCCGCTGCACAGCCCCGCTTCGCACAGCGCCTGCCAGAGCGCGCCGCGCTCGCGCGCACGGCCGGCTTGCATCACTGCAAGGGTTTCGCCGGGCGCCAGCAGGTGCAGCCGGTCGCGCCACGCCAGGTCACGGCCGGCCCACCAGCCGGTGACTGTGGGGAGGTCATGCGTCGAGGTGGTGGCGACGGCATCGGGCGGCCAGGCTGCGGGAGGCAGGAAGGCCGGCACGGCGTCGGGCGCAGGGGCGGGCACCCGCTGAGCTGCCTCCGCGGCATCGGCTGGCGCGCGCTCTTCGCGCTGGAACCACAGCACGTCGATGCCCAGCACGCCACGGGCCGACAGCGCCGCATTCAGCTCCGGCGGCACCGTGCCCAGGTTTTCGCCGATGATGATCGCGCGGTGCCGCCATGATTCCAGCGCCACCAGCCGCAGCAGATCCTGCAGCGGATAGCGCAGGTAGGCGCCTTCGCTGGCCGGGGCACCGGCCGGCACCAGCCACATGCGTGCCAGCCCCAGCACATGGTCGATGCGCAGCCCGCCGGCATGGGCCAGGTTGGCGCGCAGCATCTCCAGGAAGGCCGCATAGCCGCGGCGGCGCAGCCCGCGCGGCGAGAACACCGCCACGCCCCAGTCCTGCCCGAGCGGGTTGTACAGGTCCGGCGGCGCGCCGGCATGGAAGCCCGCCAGGATCTCCTGTTGCCGCGTCCAGGCCTGGCTGCCGCCAGGGTCGGCGCCCACCGCCAGGTCGGAAACGATGCCGACCGCCATGCCCGCGCCGCGTGCCGCGCGCTGCGCGCGTGCCATGCCGTCGGCGGCGATCCATTGCAGGAAAGCGTGGTAGGTGACCTCATCGGCATGGGCCTGTGCAAAGGCCGTCACGGCGGCATCGCCGGGCGAGCGCAGCGTGACCGGCCAGCAGCGCCAGTCAGGCGCGGCGTTGTGGTTCATGCCGTTGGCGCTGTCGGCCAGCCGCCGGGCCTGGATGGCTTCGTAGCAGGCGTGCGCGTGCAACGCAGTGCCGCCGCGCGCGCGAAAGGCGGCGCAGTCATCGAGCGCCGCGCGCGGCAGCAGCGTTTCGCTGCGCTCCCATAGCCACCGCAGGAGGGCGTAGCGCAGCGGCGTCAGCCTGATCCAGTCGATCTCGCTGCGGGCTTCCAGCGCTTGCAGCGCCTCGCCCGCGCCGAGCGCGGCGACGGCCGCGTCCACCGCGGCCTGCCCGAATTGCACGGCGGGGTCGGCATAGAGCGGATTCAGGAACAGGCGGCTGGACGGCGCATACGGGCTATAGCGCTCGGGCAGGGCGGCAAAGCCGGCGTGCAGCGGATTGATGGCCACCGCGTCGGCGCTGGCGCCGGCCGCGCTGATGCAGCACTGCGCCAGCGCGCTCAGGTCGCCCATGCCGCAGGGCGCGCCGCGGCGCAGGCCATAGAGCTGCACTGCCAGGCCCCAGGGCCGGCTCAGTTCGCCCGCGCGGCCGGCGTGCCGCAGCGCATCGGCAACGCCGTAGCAGCGCGGCGGCGCGATCGCCAGCACGGTGTGCGCATCGCCCAGTTCCAGGCGGTGGTAGCCGCATACGTCGATGGCAGGCAGCAGCATGGTGCCGTCGCTGTTGCGCGCGCTGTCATGGTTGCCACGCACCGCGGTGCCAGTGACGATGGCGCCGTCTTCCAGCGTCATGCGGTAGGACCGCTGCGGCAGCGTATGCGGCCACGGCACCGCCACCGGCTTGCCGCGCTCGGCGGTGACCAGCGGCGGCAGTGCATGCGCGGCGTCATCGGAGGCAAGCCACGCGCGCGACGCTTCGCACTGGCCAGTGGTGGCGCCGGGCAGGCCCAGGCCGTCCAGCACGCGCCGCAGCGCGGCGTCGGAGACAGTCTGGGGCTGGTTCCAGGCATCCGTCCACCGGGGCAGCAGGCCCGCGCACAGCGCCAGCGCATGCAGCGGCGTGGGCGCGTCGTGGCGGGTGGCGCGCCGGCTCACGCTTGTACCTCCTGCGGCGCGCCCAGGGGCGGGCTTTCCTGGGGCGCGCTCTGGCGGCTGCGCGCCTGGGCCGCCAGCAGCACCAGCGAGTGGCCCGCCACCACCTGGCTGTCGGCGACCGCCTCACCCGCGAGTTCGGCCTCGGTGGCGTCGGGCCGGCTGCTGTCGAACAGCAGCGTCCAGGCCAGCGCGGGCTCGGGCAGCAGGAAGGAGGCATCGGCATCGCCGGCGTTGAGCAGCAGCAAGGTCACCTGCACGGTGTCGGCATCGGTCTCCTCCTCTTGAGCCAGCGAGCCCAGCTGCGCACGCTCCGGTTGGGGCGGCGCTGCCGCGCGCCGCAGCGCGAGCGTGCGGATCTCCGGGTCGGCCCATTCCTCGGGCGTGGGCGGCTTGCCGTCTGTATCGAACCAGGCAATATCGGCAATGCCCCGCGCCGGCTCCTCGCGCCCGTGCGCGAAGCGGTCGCCGGCCAGGGAGTGCAGCCGCCGGCGCAGGCCCAGCAGGCGGCGCACCATGTGCTGCAGCGGCTGCGCGCCGGGCGTCTGGGCCTGCTTCCAGTCCAGCCACGAGATCTCGTCGTCCTGGCAGTAGGCGTTGTTGTTGCCTTGCTGGCTGCGGCCCCATTCATCGCCGGCGGTCAGCATCGGGGTGCCCTGCGACAGCAGCAGCGTGGCCATCAGCGCCTGCGCCACGCGCGCGCGGCAGGCCAGGATGGCGGGGTCGTCGGTGGGGCCTTCGACGCTGCCGTCGGGACTCCAGTTGGCGCTGGCATTGTCGTCGGTGCCGTCGCGGTTGTCTTCGCCGTTGGCCTCGTTGTGCTTGTTGCTGTAGCTGACCAGGTCGGCCAGCGTGAAGCCGTCGTGCGCGGTGATGAAGTTGATGCTGGCCCACGGGCGCCGGTGGCGGCGGTCGAAGAGGTCGGCCGAGGCCGCCAGCCGCGCCGCCAGTTCGCCGCGGTGGCCGGCGTCGCCGCGCCAGAAGCGGCGCGCCACGTCGCGGAACTTGTCGTTCCACTCGGCAAAGCCGGGCGGGTGGTTGCCAAGCTGGTAGCCGCCCGGGCCCAGGTCCCACGGCTCGGAGATCAGCTTGACGCGGCTCAGCACCGGGTCCTGCATCAGCGCATCGAAAAAGCCCGAGCCCGCATCGAAGCCATTGCCCTCGCGCCCGAGGGTGGTGCCCAGGTCGAAGCGGAAGCCATCGACGTGGTAGCACTGCACCCAGTAGCGCAACGAGTCCATCACCATCTGCAGCACGCGCGGATGCGACAGGTTGAGCGTATTGCCGCAGCCGGTGTCGTTGATGTAGTGGCGCTCGTCGCCCGGCACCAGCCGGTAGTAGCTGGCGTTGTCCAGCCCGCGCCACGACACCGTCGGCCCCAGCGCGTTGCCCTCGCAGGTATGGTTGTAGACCACGTCCAGGATCACTTCGATGCCGGCCGCGTGCAGGCGCCGCATCGCCACCTTGAATTCCTGCAGTTGTCCGGTGCCCAGGTAGGCGGGCTCGGGCGCGAAGTACGCCATGGTGTTGTAGCCCCAGTAGTTGCGCAGTCCGCGCTCCAGCAGGAAGCGGTCCTGCAGGATGGCGTGGACCGGCAGCAGCTCGACGGTGGTGATGCCGAGCTGCACCAGGTGGTCGATAAAGCGCGGGTCGCACAGCGCGGCGAAGGAACCGCGCAGGTTGGGCAGCAGGTCGTCGCGCAGCATCGACAGGCCCCGCAGGTGGGCTTCATAGATGACCGTGGACGGCCACGGCACCGCGGGCGGGCGGTCGTCGCCCCAGTGGAAGCTTTCGTCGACCACCACCGCCTTGGGCATGGTGGGGGCGCTGTCGCGGCGGTCCGGTGTCAGGTCGCCGCGCGCACTTTGCAGGCGGTAGCCGAACAGCGCATCGGACCAGCGCACCGGGCCGCTCAACTGGCGCGCATACGGGTCCAGCAGCAGCTTGTGCGGGTTGAAGCGGTGGCCGTGCGCGGGATCGTAGGGGCCGTGCGCGCGGTAGCCGTACAGCGTGCCGAGCGCCGCATTGGGCAGGTAGCCATGCCAGATCTCGTCGGTGCATTCCGGCAGCCGCAGGCGCGCCAGCTCCTTGCGCCCGTTGTCGGAGAACAGGCACAGGTCGATGCGCGAGGCATGGGCCGAGAACACCGCGAAATTGACCCCCAGGCCGTCCCAGTGGGCCCCGAGGGGATACGGCTTGCCCGGCAGCAGCCGGTCCGCGAACTGGCGGCTCATGGCGATGCGCCCTGGATGCCGCCACCCGGATCGAAGCGCAGCACCAGCGTGGCCAGCGGCGGCAGCGTCAGCGCGAGCGAAGCCGGCTGCCCGTGCGAAGGCACGTCCACTGCCGCTACCGCGCCGCCGTTGCCGACATTGCTGCCGCCATACACGGCGGCATCGGTATTCAGGCATTCCTGCCAGGCACCGGCGTACGGCACCCCGAGCCGGTAGCCATGGCGCGGCACCGGGGTCATGTTGACCACCACCAGTACCACCTCGCGGCTGTATGGGCCCGCGCGGCGCAGCCACGCGAACACGCTGTTGTGGTTGTCGTCGCCCACTACCCAATGGAAGCCTTCCGGGCGGTGATCCAGCGCATGCAGCGCAGGCAGCTCGCGGTAGAGGCGGTTCAGGTCACGCACCAGCGTGTGCACGCCGCGGTGCATGGGGTGGTCCAGCAAGGCCCAGTCAAGCTCGGCATCGTGGTTCCATTCCTGCCACTGCGCCAGCTCGCCGCCCATGAACAGCAGTTTCTTGCCCGGGTGCGCCCACATGAAGCCGTAGTAGGCGCGCAGGCCGGCAAAGCGCTGCCACTCGTCGCCGGGCACCTTGCCGATCATCGAGCCCTTGCCGTGCACCACCTCGTCATGCGACAGCGGCAGCACGAAGGCCTCGGACCACGCATAGACCAGCCCGAAGGTCATGTCCTGGTGGTGCCAGGCGCGATGGACGGGCTCGTGCCCGAGATAATGCAGCGTGTCGTGCATCCAGCCCATGTTCCACTTGAAGTCGAAGCCAAGCCCGCCGCTGGCGACGCTGGCGGTCACGCCGGGCCACGCGGTGGATTCTTCGGCGATGGTCAGCGCACCGGGGCAGCGTTCGTGGACCACGGCGTTCAGTTCGCGCAGGAAGTCGACGGCTTCCAGGTTTTCGCGGCCGCCGAAGCGGTTCGGCACCCATTGGCCGGGCTCGCGGCTGTAGTCGCGGTAGAGCATGGATGCGACCGCGTCCACGCGCAGGCCGTCGGCGTGGAAGTGCTCCAGCCAGTGCAGCGCGCCGGCCAGCAGGAAGCCGCGCACCTCGTTGCGGCCGAGGTTGTAGATCAGGGTGTTCCAGTCCTGGTGGAAGCCTTCGCGCGGGTCCTCGTGCTCATAGAGCGCGGTGCCGTCGAAGCGCGCCAGCCCGTGCGGATCGGTCGGGAAGTGCGCGGGCACCCAGTCCAGGATCACGCCGATGCCGGCCTGGTGGCAGCGGTCGATAAATGCGGCGAAGGCCTGCGGCGGCCCCAGCCGCGCGGTGGGTGCGTACAGTGACAGCGGCTGGTAGCCCCAGGAGCCGCCAAACGGGTGCTCGGTGATCGGCAGCAGCTCGATATGGGTAAAGCCAAGTTCCTGCACGTACGGCACCAGCCTCTCGGCCAGGATGTCCCAGCCGCGTTGCGGGTCGTTGGCCGCCTGCAGCCACGACAGGGCATGGACTTCATAGACCGACATCGGCGCGGCATAGGGATCAGCGGCGCTGCGGCGCGCCATCCAGTCGGCATCATGCCAGGCGAAGGGGGGCGCGCCCTGGTCCGGTCCGGTCACCACCGAGGCGGTGGCCGGGGGTGCCTCGGTGGCCAGCGCGAGCGGGTCGGCCTTGTCCGGCAGCTCGGTGCCGTGCGGGTCGAGCAGGTCGTACTTGTAGCGGCTGCCGGGCTGCGCGCCCAGCGCGGCGGGGATGAACAGCTCCCAGATGCCGCTGGGGTGTCGCAGCCGCATCGGGTGCCGCGCCGGGTGCCAGCCGTTGAAGTCAGCGATCACCGAGACCCGCTGCGCGTTCGGCGCCCACACGGCAAAGCGCACGCCGTCGATGCCGTCCACGCGCTGCCACTGCGCGCCCAGGCAGGCGCCCAGCTCGAAGTGGCGGCCCTCGGCGATCAGGTGCAGGTCCAGTTCGCCCAGCAGCAGGCCAAAGGCGTAAGGGTCGGCGCTGCACTGCCCGGTGCCGTCGGACCATTGCACGCGCAGCCGGTAATCGGGCGCACTGCCCTTGTATTCGCGTGGCAGCCGCGCGGCGAAGACTCCGCCGCCGTGCAGCAGCGCCATCTCCGCCAGTGGCGTGCCGCCCGCATCGGTCAGCTGCGCCGACGTCGCCCCCGGCAGGCAGACGCGCACCAGCGTGCCGTCGCCGTCAGGGTGCGGACCCAGCACGGCAAACGGGTCATGGTGGCGGGCACCGAGCAAGGCCTCGAGCTCGTGGACCGGCAGCATGCCAGGCTTCGTACCATGGGCGGGGGTCATGGCTGGTCTCCCGGCGCCAGCAGCTTGCGCAGCAGGCGCGCCAGGCCGCTGACCGGCAGGTCGATCCACGCCACGCGGTTGGCGGCTTCGTAGTCGACCTCATAGGCCGCCCGTTCCAGCAGGAACAGGTCCAGCAACGGCTGCAGCTGGCCGGGCGCGACCCAGGGTGTGCCCGAGTCCTGCATGTGCTGGTGGTAGCAGTTCAGGAAGGCTTCGCTGGCGGTGGTACGGAAGCGCTCCAGCAGCAGCGCGCGGCGTTCGGCCAGCTGCGGCGGCAGTTCGCTGTGGGTGCGCTCCTGGCGGTCGGTGCCGACCGTGGCCGCGGCGTAGTCCAGCGAGCGCAGCAGCCCGGCCACATCGCGCAACGGCGAGGTCTTGCGCCGGCGCCAGTCCAGCGGCAGGCCGGGCTCCCCCTCGAAGTCGACCAGGTAGGTGTCGTTCTGCGCAATCAGCACCTGGCCCAGGTGGAAGTCGCCGTGGATGCGCGTCTGCAGGCTGCCAGGCGCGGCGGCGGAGAGCTGTTCGACCAGTGCGGGCAGCGCGTCGCGCGCGGCCATCAGGGCCTGCACGTCGGTCTCGCAGGCCTGGCGCACCGGTCCCGGCACGGTGGCGGGCAGAGGCTCCAGCCGCGTCAGCGCGCGCTGCAGCGCACGCAGGGCTTGCCCGGCCCACGCGCGCGCATCACGTTCGGTGGCCGGCAACGGCGCGAAGGCGTCGTCGCCGGTGGGCCGTGCCAGCACCGCATGGAGCTCGGCCAGCCGGCGGCCGAGCGTGCCAGCCAGCGCGGCGTAGCCGTTCATGGCCTCGGCAAACTCGTCCTCGCTCTCCTGCGCGGGCAGCGCGTCATCGATGGCGCGGCCCAGGTAGTCCAGGGTCCAGTCCCAGCCATTGCCCTGGTTCAGGACATAGCCCTGCAGCAGCATCAGCGTATGCGGCACGCCATCTGGCCCGGTGCGCACCACCTCGCCCAGCAGCGGCGCCGCGTGGGCATAAGCCTGCGCCGTCAGGTAGCGCGTCATCTCGGCCTCGGGGTGGATGCCGCCAGAGACCCGGCGCACCATTTTGAGCACGGCGGTGTTGTTGTAGGACAGCGAGCTGTTGGACTGCTCGGCCGACATGTATTCGATCGGGGCGCGCTCCAGTTCCAGTTCCAGCGCGGCCAGGCCGGGCTCGGCGCGGAAGTGGATGATGTCGTTCCCGGCGTGCATCTGCACGTCATTGCGCAGCGCGCGCACCACCTCGCGCGCAAAGGGCTCGACCACGAAACCGTCGGTGGCCAGCCCCACGCGGCTGCCCTGGCGCACGCGCGCCATCGACAGGCCGTGTGCCAGCTGCGACACGCTGTCGGCGCTCTCCCGGTCCCACAGGATGCCCAGCGGCAGCTGGTAGCGTTCGGTGCGGCCAGGCAGGACCACCTCGACCTCACCCAGGTAGACATCTTCGCCGCTACTGCCGCGCGCAAATGGAAGCATATAGGCTAGGTCGATGCGCTCAATGCGCTCGTGCTTGGCGCCGAACCAGCGGCGCCGGCCGATGTAGTGCGGCAGCACGTCGCTGGCCATGATGCGGCGCGAGGCGTCGGTCAGCTCCGGCCGGCCAATGTTCTGCATCACGAGGGTGATCTGGTCTGGCATCTGCTCAGGCGCCTCCACGTGCCACGACGGCGGCTGTGCCTCGTCGCTGAGTACGAACCAGTAGAAGCCATAGGGCGGCAGCGTCAGCAGGTAGGTCAGCGTGCCGATGGCCGGGAACGGCGTGGCGCCCATCATCTCCACCGGCACGCGGCCGTTGAAGGCAGACAGGTCCAGCTCCACCGCCTGCGGCGCGCGCGACAGGTTGGCCACGCACAGGATGTGCTCGCCCTCGTATTCACGCAGGTAGGCCAGGATCTTGCGGTTGCCGGGAAACAGGAAGCGCAGCGCGCCGCGGCCGAAGGCACGGTGCTTGCGCCGCAGCGCCAGCATGCGCCGCATCCAGTTCAGCAGCGAATGCGGGTCGCGCGCCTGCGCCTCGACGTTGACGGCCTCGTAGCCGTACAGCGGCCCCTGCAGCGGCGGCAGCACCAGCCGCTCGGGGTCGGCGTGCGAGAAGCCGCCGTTGCGGTCGGGCGACCACTGCATCGGCGTGCGCACGCCGTCGCGGTCGCCCAGGTGGATGTTGTCACCCATGCCGATCTCGTCGCCGTAGTAGATCACCGGCGTGCCCGGCATCGAGAACAGCAGGCTGTTCATCAGCTCGATGCGGCGGCGGTCGCGCTCCATCAGCGGCGCCAGCCGGCGGCGGATGCCCAGGTTGATGCGCGCGCGCCGGTCGGTGGCGTAGACCTCCCACAGGTAGTCGCGCTCGCTGCTGGTCACCATCTCCAGCGTCAGTTCGTCATGGTTGCGCAGGAAGATGGCCCACTGGCAGTTGGGCGGCACCTCCGGCGTCTGGCGCATGATGTCGGTGATCGGGAAGCGGTCTTCGCGCGCGATCGCCATGTACATGCGCGGCATCAGCGGGAAGTGGAAGGCCATGTGGCATTCGTCGCCTTCCGGCTCCGGGCCGGTCAGGCCGAAGTACTGCTGCGCGTCCTCAGGCCACATATTGGCTTCTGCCAGCAGCATGCGGCCGGGGAAGCGCGCGTCCAGGTGGGCGCGGATATGGCGGATGACGGCATGGGTCTCGGGCAGGTTCTCGTTGCTGGTGCCTTCTCGCTCGACCAGGTAGGGCACCGCGTCCAGGCGCAGCCCGTCGACGCCCATGTCGAGCCAGTAGCGCATCACCGACAGCACCTCGTTGAGCACCTGCGGGTTGTCGAAGTTCAGGTCCGGCTGGTGCGAGTAGAAGCGGTGCCAGAAGTAGGCGCCCGCCACCGGGTCCCAGCTCCAGTTGGACTTCTCGGTGTCACAGAAGATGATGCGGGTGCCGGCGTAGGCCTGGTCATGGTCCGACCACACGTAGTAGCGCCGCGCCGCCGAGCCGGGCTTGGCGTTGCGCGCGCGCTGGAACCATGGATGCTGGTCGGAGGTGTGGTTGATCACCAGCTCGGTGATCACGCGCAGTCCGCGCGCGTGCGCCGCGGCGATAAAGCGGCGCGCCTCGGCCAGCGTGCCGTAGTCGGGGTGGACGTTGCGGTAGTCGGCGATGTCGTAGCCGTCGTCGCGTCGCGGCGACGGATAGAACGGCAGCAGCCAGACCGTGTCCACACCCAGGTTGACTAGGTAGTCGAGCTTGGCCAGCAGCCCGGCAAAATCGCCCACGCCGTCGCCGTTGGCGTCGTAGAAGGACTTGATGTGGAGCTGGTAGATGATCGCGTCCTTGTACCAGAGCGGATCGGCGTTGAGCAGGGCGGCACTGCCGGTTTCGGTAAGGCGTTTCATCCGTGTCTCCACGTATCCCTGTCAGGCGCCGTGCGGGTCGGTCGAGGCCGGCGCTACGGGTGGGCGGGGAGCGGGACGCTCCAGCGGGCGCACATGCCAGACCGTGAAGGGCAGTTGCGCCGGATCCAGCCGGATGCGCTGGAGCTTGCCGCGCAGCTCGAAGCGCCGGCCCTGCATCAGGTCGTGCACCGCCAGGCCGGCCTGGTCGGGCAGCCCCCATTCCCACAACGGGATTTCGATATCGGCCTCGTGCGCCGTGTGCGGGTCCAGGTTGATTGCGGCCAGCAGCACGTCGTCGCCGAACAGGTAGTCGGTGCCCGGCATGAAGCGCGCGAACCACAGCACCGCGTCGCTGCCGGCATGGTAGAAGCGCAGCCCCAGGTGGTTCTGCAACGCCGGGTGCCCGGCGCGGATCTCGTTGAGCCGTGAGATCTCCGCAACGATATTGCCGGGCTGCTGCCAGTCGCGCACGCGCAGCTGGTATTTCTCGGAATCAAGGTATTCCTCGCGCACCTTGCCGTTCAGCACAAAGGGCGCGCTCTCGCACAGCTCGAAGCCGCTGTACATGCCCCACAGCCCCGACAGCAGCGTGGCCAGCGCCGCGCGGATCAGGAACGCGGGGCGACCGCCCTGGTGCAGGAAGTAGGGGTTGATGTCAGGTGTGTTGACGAAGAAGTGCGGCCGGAAGAAGTCGCGAAGCGGGCTTTGCGTCAGCTCGGTCAGGTATTCGGTCAGCTCCCACTTGGCATTGCGCCAGGTGAAGTACGTGTACGACTGGCTGAAGCCCAGCTTGGCCAGCCGCGCCATCATCTTCGGCCGGGTGAAGGCCTCGGCCAGGAAGATGGTGTCGGGGTGGCGCGCGCGCACGTCGGCGATCATCCACTCCCAGAACGGCAGCGGCTTGGTGTGCGGGTTGTCCACGCGGAAGATGCGCACGCCCTGGTCGGCCCAGAACATCACCACGTCGCGCAGGGCCTGCCATAGCGCGGCGCCCGCCGGCGGGGCGGCGTAGAAGTCGACGTTGACGATGTCCTCGTATTTCTTGGGCGGGTTCTCGGCATAGCGCAGCGAACCGTCGGGGCGGTGTGCGAACCATTCCGGGTGGTCGCGCAGCCACGGATGGTCGGGCGAGCACTGGATGGCGAAGTCCAGTGCTAGCTCCAGGCCATGTCTGGCCGCCGCGTCGCGCAGGCGGCGGAAGTCTTCAAAGGTGCCGAGCTCGGGATGCAGCGCATCGTGGCCGCCTTCCTTGCCGCCGATGGCGTAGGGGCTGCCGTGATCGCCCGGCTCGGCACGCAGGCTGTTGTTGCGGCCCTTGCGGTGGGTGCGTCCGATCGGGTGGATCGGCGTGAAGTAAAGCACGTCGAAGCCCATCGCGCGAATGGCGGGCAGCCTGGCGATGACATCGTCGAAGGTGCCGTGGCGGGTCTCGTCGTTGCTTTGCGAACGCGGGAACAGCTCGTACCAGCTGGCGTAGCGCGCGGCCAGGCGATCGGCCTCAACCGGCATGGCCACCGGATGACGCGAGGCAAACGGGCGCCCCGCCGGGGTTGCCATCACTGCCTGCATCGTGGCCGCCGTGCGTGGCGACAGCAGGATCTCCTGCCGGCGGGCGTCATCGCCGGCAGCGGTGGTCAGTTCGTCGACGATGGCTGAGAGCTCGCTGTTCGTGGGTACTTTCCGGTTGTCCTTGCTGCCATTGCCCTGCTTCCCGTTCCTGGCAGGCTGCAGCAGCGCATCGGCCACCAGCCGCGCGCCTTCCTCGATCTCCAGTGCCACGTTGAGGCCGGCCGCGCGCTTCTTGCCGATCTCGTCGAGCCAGCTGGCGAAGGTGTCGCGCCAGGCCTCGACCGTGAATTCATGCCGGCCCAGCGCTACCAGCGGAAAGCTGCCTTCCCAGCGGTCGTTGATCACGGGCTGCATCGGCGCTTTGTGCCAGCCAGTCTCGCCCGGCGCACGCCACAACACCGCGGCGGCAAGCTTGTCGTGGCCATCCATCCAGATATCGGCACTGACGGTCACGCGCTCGCCCACCACGCGCCGCACGGCGAAGCGGCCTTCGTTGCAGGCGGGCTCGACGTGCTCGATGGCGATACGCGGGGCCTCCATCGCCGCCACCACGCTGCCCAGGCCGGTGGCGGCCAGCGTTTCATGGCCGTGCGGCGCGCGCGCGTCGGCGGCCGGCATGCCGGGCCGCGTCAGGGGCACCGGCGGCACTTCATAGAGGCGGATATCGGCGGGCGCCAGCGTGATGCTGGCCAGCGCATCGAGCCGGTGGTTGGCATCAAGCGTCCCGCCCGGGCCACCCAGTGACAATTCCAGGTGTGCGCTGGCGTGCGGCAGCGCGCTCAGCACGCGGTCGGCGCCCAGCGTGCCCGGCGCTGCGGGATCCGGATTGAGTACCACTGCCAGGGCGGCGGCGCCATCGGGTACCGCAGGGTCGCTACGGTTGCCTGCCGCGTCGGGCGGGGCGCAGGCGCCGTTCGGCACAGGCAGCCGTGCCAGCACCGTCAGCGGCGCGTCGGGTCCGCTCAGCAGCCGCACGGCGAGGGCCGGTGTCGGATCGCGCGCAGCCAGCCAGGTATTGGTTTCCAGAAGCTCATGGGTGATGTCGTACGGCGCACCCTGATGCACGGCGCCATCCGCGGCCAGCGGGTCGCGTGCCAGCGCGCCGCCGGTCTCGAAGCCGGCCGGCACCAGGATGCCGTCGCCAATCGCCGCGGCGGTCCACAGCGCACGCCGCGCGCTGAGCGCGTCATGGCTTGCCGGCGTCAGCGCGGGGGCGGCAAGCACCCGGCCAAACGGGCGCAGCCGCGCGATTTCCTCGGTCAGCCAGGGGCTGCGAAAGTCCCACCATGGCAGCGAGCAGAAGGCGGCGTCGAAGCCGGCGGGCGCCAGGTCATTCAGTTGCGCCGGCGTCAGTCCCGGCGTCCACGCCAGGACGCACGGTGCACCGCGCGCCTGTGCCGGCACGGCATCACTGCGCAGCGTGCCGGTCAGCGCGGCCCAATGCCGGCCGGGCACGCGTGCCGGCGCACGGCAGCAGAAGCCCGCCGCGCCTGCCGCCCAGGCCTGGCGCAGCCGGGCCGCCCACCACTGCACCAACGCGTCGGCCGCGCGCTGGTCATGCCAGCGCAGGCGCGCGCCGGGGATGTGGCTGTCGGTCTCGTGTGGGGCGAAGGCTGGGGTCGCACTGTCGACCCAGCCAGGGTCGGGAGCTGGCCAGGCGCCGTCGGCGTGGTCGACCGCATAGCGGTCCAGTGAGATGTCGAGCAGCGGGGCCAGCCCGTGCCGGGCGCAAGCCGCGAAAGCGTCTTCGCCGGGCAGGTGCGGCCAGCCGCCGATCAGTACGTGGTCGAAGCCCAGTGCCGCCACGCGCTGGAGCGCGTGTTCATCGGCATCGGGCGTTCCGGTCAGGTCGATCTGGCAGATCCGCACAAAGTCCTCCCGGTGTTTCGCTCCGACGGAGCAACAAAAATCCCGGTCCGGCACCTCGCGGCACGCCGGCGGGATGGCACAGCCATGCGAAGTGCGTGCCAGCGCGCCCGGCCAGTCGCCATTGCGCGCCCGGCCAAGGCCCCTCAAGGGCAAGCGCCGCGGCACCTCATGTGCGCGATGCCGTACTGCTTGTAAAAACTACCGGTGCGCGCCGTGCCGATGGAAAGAACGCGCAGGGCAGTGGGGCCGATGGAGCGCGGTGTCCCCGCCGGTACGCTTCTTGCCCCTGTTGGGCAGCGCGTGTTGTTCCCGGCACGGTGGGAAGGCCGCGGAAGGAGACGCATGGACTGGTGGCTGGAGGCAGCGCAATGGCCGGCGATGGTGGTGACGGTGGTGGCCACCTGGCTGGTCGGCTCACGCCGGACCGCGCGCCGGCGGGCCGGCTTCTGGGTCTTCCTTGCCAGCAACGTGCTGTGGATTGCCTGGGGCTGGCACGGCGGCGCCTACGCGCTGGTCGTCCTGCAGCTGGCGCTGATCGCGATGAACCTGCGCGGCACGCGCGAGGCCCGCAAGGCGTGGCCACCCGCCTCGCACCGCGCGCTTGCAGCCACTGGCGGCGCGCGGATCGAGCCGCTATCCTTGCACGAGCCCGGTGTGCGGCGCACGTCCGGCGCGAGCGAGCAACCGCCGGCGGCAGCCGGCCCCGATCGGTGACTTCACAGGTCCGCACGCGGACCAGGGCAGGTGTGTCATGGCGAAGAAGAAGATCCTGTTGCTCAATGCGCTGATTGCGGCATCGCGCGAAGGCGAGCTTGGCTGCCGCGGCGCAGCGCTGGCCGCCGTCAATCCCCACCTGAAATCGCTGCTCACCAGCCGCGCCAATGCGTTTGCGCAAGCGGCGCGGGAACTGCAGGCGTGCCTGCTTGACCTGGGGCAGCTGCCCGACATGACGGCGGCCTCGGCCGCGTCGGCCGGACGTGCCATCGGCAAGCACGGCTCGGACCGGTCCATCCTGCAAGCGGTCAGCAAGCGCGAGCACGCCGTGCAGCGGCGCTATGCGCGGGCCCTGCGCGCGCAGGTGCTGGGCGCGCGCCTGCGCGCCGTGGTGCGCCGCCAGTACCGTGGGGTGCAGGTCAGCCACGAGCTGTTTCGCGTGCTGCAGCAGCAGTACCGGACGCCGCCGGCAAGCCCGTAGCCGCCGGCCCGAGACCGCATTTCTTACAAGGCAACGAACGAATTGCACGCGCGGCCGGCCGCCACGCAGGGCGCCGCGCGCAATGCATGCCGCCCGGGGATGGCGCTCATCTTGCATGTCTGCGGGACATGCATCCCGTACGGAGACCGTCATGCCCGAGCAGCCGCCCAAGCCAGCCCGGCCATCGCAGGATGCGCCGCGTGCGCCGCGCCATCCCGGCAACCCGGAAGATGTGCGCAAGGGACAGGTGACCACCCCGCTGCCGCGCGACACTTTCCGCCAGCGCTTTCTTGCGCGCTTCACGGATCCCGCATACCGGCAGGAGGATGAGGCGCTGGACCGTCTCGAACGCATCGCCTGGTATGCCTACCAGGAAGGCCGCAAGGCACCCCGGACACATAAGGCCGGGCCTGGCCATGCCGATCCGGACTATGAACTCTCCGACGAGTGGCGCGCCGCCAGCGAGGCCGTGCGCAGCGCTCAGCAGCGCCAGGCCGATCCCGCCACGCCATCGCGCGTGCTGCTGGTGTGCGCCGCGGCGCGCAACGACTACACCTGCCCGGGCGAGATGTCGAAATCCTGGCGCCTGGCCGGGCGCGCACGGGAACGGCTGGAGGCGGCCGGCATCGAGGTCGATCTGCTCGACCTGAGCCTGCTCGCTTCAGATGCCGACCTGCGCATCCATCCGTGCAAGGCGTGCGTGTCCACGGCAATGCCGTTATGCCACTGGCCGTGCAGCTGCTATCCCAACCATGCGCTGGGCCAGGTCAACGACTGGATGAACGAAATCTATCCGCGCTGGGCGGCCTGCCACGGCGTGCTGATCGTGACGCCCGTGTACTGGTACCAGGCTGCCAGTCCGCTGAAGCTGATGATGGACCGGCTGGTCTGTGCCGACGGCGGCAATCCCGACCCCACCAGCACGCATGGCAAGGACGTGGTGCGCGCCAAGGCGTTGGAGCTGTCCGGCTGGGACTATCCCAAGCACCTGTCCGGGCGCGCCTACGGGCTGGTGGTGCACGGCGACGTGGCCGGCACCGAGGGCGTGCGCCGCGCGCTGGCCGACTGGCTGGACTGGATGGGCCTGATCGATGCGGGCCCGCAGGCGCGGCTGGACCGGTATATCGGCTACTACGAGCCCTATGCCACCAGCCACGTGGCACTGGACGAAGACCCTGGCGTACAGGGCGAAGTGGACAACGTGGCGCGCGCGCTCGCGTGTGCGGTGCGGCAGTTGCGCAAGGGCGAATTGCGCGCGCCGGACCGCGGGCTGGTGCCGCCGCGGCAGAAGTAGCGGGATGCAGACGGACTGACGAATCGGGGCTAGCGGAGACGACGATGGATCGCAGAGACAACTGGCGCGGCCAGCCATGGCATGAGAGCGCCGTGCCTGAAGCCGATATGCGCAGCCACTATATGGGCGCCTACGGGGTCTACGACTATGACCAGCCAGTGGATCCGGGCGAGTCTGGCGGGCGCCGCGGGGCGCGGGAATGGCGGCCGGAGCGCATGCCGCCGGACGCGCCGGCGCCGCGCACGCGGGGCCTGGCCGATCCCTACCGCCAGTTCACTGGCTACAACGAGCGTATGGATCTCTACCGGGGCGGGCCGCAGCGGGCGCGGCCGGTGGGGCCGCGCAACTACCAGCGCACGGACGAGCGCATTCTCGAAGACCTGTGCGAGCAGCTCTCGCGTAGCGCGCGGCTGGACCTGAGCGATGTCGAAGTCCGGGTCGAGCAGGGCGTGGTGACGCTGGAGGGCAGTGTGCCGGACCGGCTGCAGAAGTATCGGATCGAGGATATTGCCGACGAGATCTTCGGCGTGAAGGATCTGGTCAACCACTTGCACGTGGCGCGGACGGCCGCAGCGCAAGCGCATCCGGGCCACGGCATGCGCATCTACTGAGGTGTGTCGCGCAGGTTCCAGCTGTCGTCGCTGCCGTGGTACATCACGCGGTAGTAGCGCTCGGCTGAGGCGACCAGGCGCGCGTTCTGCGCGGCATCGAGAAAGTCCTCGTGGCCCGCCCGGGCATAGGCCAGCCGCTTGTCCAGCAGCGCCTGCAGCTGTGCGACGACGGCATCCTCGCAGTCGGCATGCGTGCCGTGCAGCACGGCGCGCCCATAGCGCGCCGGATCCCTGCCCCACGGTTCCAGGCAGCTATAGCGCTCGCGCGCCGCTCGGGCGGCCTGCGGATCTACGCCCTCCAGGTAGGCCAGCACTGCGGCCATGGAAGCGCGCAGGCTGTAGATATCCAGGCCGAAGAATCCAGCGCGCTGCGCAGGCGCCAACGCTTCATTGTGCGTGTGCAGCCAGCGGATAAAGCGCGCCACCTCCAGGTTGCGCCACATCCAGACCGGGAAGCGTGTAAAGGCTGCGCCGGGCGATTCGGCTGGCAGTGGCGGGCGGCCGCGCACGTGGCGGTCGACTGCCGCGGCATCTGGCCAGTCTGCCTCGACCGCGATGATGCGGAAGCCGTGCCGGGCCACCAGGTGCGCCGTCAGCGCAGCGCGGGCGTGATAGAAATCGCTGGTGCCATGCGTGCTCTCGCCCAGCAGCACCACGCGGTGTCGGGCCAGCATATCGGCCAGCACGCCGGTGGCATTGGCAAACGGACCGCAGAATGGGCTCGCCGCCGGGTCGTCGATGGGCGGTAACGGAACCGCCGCAGCCGCAATCGCGGCGGCGGCGTGGGGGTCAGCCCGGTGGTGTGGCATGTCGCATCGGTATCCGGGATAACAGCGCCGGAGTCCTCTGCGGGGCCTGACGGGGTGGCCGGGGATCAGCCCGGAATGGTGCGCGGATCGTGGCCGAAGCTGCTGCGCGAGCGGATCTGGCCGTCGCGGCCGTGGATCAGCAGCTCGACATGCTCGCTCTGCGCCTTCGTGGTACCGGCCGCAACGGCTTCTTCCTGGGTGGCGTGGTGCGATTCCGCATAGCGCGCACCCTCGTGGATCACATCCCAGCCTTCGTCATGCGGCACGACGTGTATGTTGCTGCCCATGTTGGGTCTCCTCGACACTCGGTGCTTTCATTGTGGCGCATCTGTGCGCGCTGTCTATCCGGCGCCGTCTGACAGCCGCAAAGGGCATCAGGTTCCACTTTTCGATGGAAATCCCTGGTTATTTGTGCGGCCTCTTGTAAGCTGGACTTGGATCGCAAAAAGAGGAGCGGACCATGCGTGCAAGATTTGCCAGGGGGCTGACGCAGTCGCCGGTGACCGTGGTGGCCCGGGCGTTCGACGGAGAAGCGGTGCGCACTCCCCAGGTGGGCGACCTGGTGACGGTGTATAGCCAGGATCAGGACACCGAATTCAATATCCGCCTGTGCGAGGCCGTCGAGCCCGGCCGCTGGCGCGGCGTGGTCTACGCGATCGGCCGCGGACAGGACGTGCTGGTGACGGCCGAAGGGCTGGAGATCGACGACGTGGTTGAGGTGATGCGCGAGGAAATCGCCTCCGTCATCCCCTGCGGCCGATCCCACTGAACGCCGCACCCCGCGGGTGCGGACATTCCGGTTTTGAAGACGCCTGCGGCCCGGTTCAGGCCGGCCGCGCGGGCTGCCTTGGCACACCCAGCCACATGGCCAGTCCGCTGGCAAGCAGCAGCGCCGCGAGCAGGTAGAGGGCATTGTCCAGGCTTCCGGTCTGGGTCTTGATCTGTCCGATCACCCACGGGCTGACGATGCCGCTGGTGATGCCAATGCTGCTGATGAAGGCGATGCCGGCGGCCGTGCCCGCGCCCGGCAGGTAGCTGGGCGGCAGCGACCAGAACACCGGCAGCGCGGCAAAGATCAGCACCGCGGCCACCGACAGGATGGCCAGCATGACCGCCAGGCTGGGCAGGTGCAGCGTCAGCGCCGCCAGGGCCAGCGCGCCGCCTGCCGTGCACAGCAGGAAGTGGCGGTGGCGCTCGCCGGTGCGGTCGGAATGGCGCGCGATCAGGATCAGGCCGACCGCGCCCACGGCATTGGGCACTACCGAATACAGGCTGATCGACATCACGTCGGTGATGCCGAAGTCGCGGATCATCAGCGGCATCCAGAAGCTCAGCGCCAGCGAACCACAGGTCAGCGAAAAATAGATAAAGGCGAACAGGTACACGCGCGGGTTGCTCAGCACCTGCCGCAACGCGTGCAGCGAATGGCCGCCGGCATGTGCCTGCGCGGCGGTGTCGCGCGCCAGGTGGGCGCGTTCGCCGTCGGTTAGCCAGCTGGCCTGCTGCGGGCCATCCACCAGGTAGCGCGCGGCCACCAGGCCCAGCAGCACTGCGGGCGCGCCCTCGATCGCAAACATCCACTTCCAGCCCTGCAGGCCGAGCACGCCGGCCATGTCGCGCATGATCCAGCCGGACACCAGCCCGCCCAGCACACCCGCCACCGCCACGCCGGCAAAGAAGATCGCCATCACCGCGGCACGGCGGCGCGCCGGGAACCAGTAGGTCAGGTAGAGCACGATGCCGGGGAAGAAGCCGGCTTCGAACACGCCCAGCAGGAAGCGCAGCGTATAGAACTGCGTTGGGGTGGAGACGGCCATCATCGCCACCGAGGCCAGGCCCCACAGCACCATGATGCGCGTGAACGTGCGCCGCGCGCCAAAGCGCGCCAGCAGCATGTTGCTGGGCACTTCGCACAGCACGTAGCCGACGTAGAAGACAGCGGCGCCCAGGCCGTACATGGCGTCGCTGAAGCCCAGGTCGTGCTTCATCTGCAACTGGGCGAAGCCGATGTTGATGCGGTCCAGGAACGACACCACGTAGCAGACGAACAGGAACGGGATGATGCGCAGCCAGACCTTGCGGTAGAGCGCATCTTCATCGTGCGCAGCCAGTGCGGCGGGGGGCAGGGTGGGGGACGTCAGGCTGGATAGGGACGAAAGATCCCCTGAGACCGGATGGCTCATGAACGTTGTCTCCGTACGGTGGTGGCTGCGGCGGCGGGCAGCCGGAGGGTTCCGCCAGCGGGCAGCGTCTTGCGCGCGTTGGCCCGGGATGGTGCTGGGAAAAGAACAGGACAGGCGCGGCGGTGCCGCGCCTGTATCAGGTCAGGCGGGCGTGGCGGCCGGCATTTCAGTCACGCCTTCGCGCGCGGCGGCCATGGCGGCCAGCAGCACATCGTGGTCGCCGATATGGTTGGCCAGCAGCAGGATCAGCTGCGCATTGGCGGCCTGGCTTTGCGCCTCGTCGAGGTCGCGGTGCATCTCGATCAGCGCTTCGTAGAAGTCGTCGGGCCGCGCCAGGTTGGGTTGGGTGTTGAGCGTATTGGGCATCGGAGTCTCCGCGGTGCAGGTCTGGCCGGTCTCAGGCGGCCATGCGGCCGGGCTGCGGGGCGCGCAGGTCGGCGCCGGTGGCGCGCGCCAGCGCGGCGCGGATCGCGGCCGGGTCGGGGCGGTGCCAGCGGGCGCAGACATGCTGGTCCGGGCGGATCAGGTAGCAGGTGCCGGGCGTGGCACCGTAGCGCGCGGCGGCCAGGCCCTTGTCGTCGCGCAGCACGGTGGCATTGGTGCAGGTCACCGCCGGCTGCGCGGCGTCGGTCACGTAGACCAGCTGCAGCGGCACGCCGCTGTCTTTCAGCGCGGCGAGGTCGGCGAGCGTGCCCGCGTCGATGGCGTCAGGGTTGCCGAACAGCAGCACCGTGAAGTCCCCGCCCAGGTGCGACAGCAGCCAGCCCGCGCCCTGCGCGCCGGATACGGGCGCGTCGCAGCAGACCGTGCCGGGCACCAGCTTGCAGGCATAGCCCTGGGCGTCGTCAGCGGTGTTCAGCGGCGAGTCCTGCAGCACCGCGGGCACCGACAGCCGCCCGCTGTTGACCAGGGTGCGCGCAAACGCATGGCGCCTGGACAGCGTCAGCACCGCATCGCGGAACACGCGGCTGACCGCGCTCTTGGGCGTGATGAAGTCGGTGGAACGGGTGGAGTTGCGCAGGTTCTCGTCGGCGGCGTATTCGCGCTCGCTGGCGTAGGTGTCCAGCAGCTTGTCGCAGGCATGGCCCTGCAGCACATAGGCCAGCTTCCAGGCCAGGTTCTCGGCGTCCTGGATGCCGCTGTTGGCGCCACGCGCGCCGAACGGCGACACGCCATGCGCGGCATCGCCGGCGAACAGGATGTTGCCGTGGCGGAAGCTGTCCATGCGCAGGCAGGAGAAGGTATAGACGCTGACCCATTCCAGCTCGAACTTCACGTCCTTGCCCAGCAGCGCCTGCACCCGCGGGATCACGCGCTCAGGTGTTTTCTCCAGCACCGGGTCGGCGTCCCAGCCGAGCTGGAAGTCGATGCGCCAGACGTTGTCCGGCTGGCGGTGCAGCAGCACCGACTGGTTGGGGTGGAAGGGCGGGTCGAACCAGAACCAGCGCTCGCTCGGGAAATCCGCTTCCATCTTCACGTCGGCAATCAGGAAGCGGTCGTGGAAGGTGCGGCCCTTGCTGTCCAGGCCCAGCAGCTTGCGCATCGGGCTGCGCGAACCGTCGGCGGCCACCACGTAGCGCGCCGCCAGCGGGTAGCAGCCTTCAGGCGTCTCGATGGTCAGCACCACGCCGGCCTCTGGCGTGCCGCGCTGCTCCAGCCCGACCACCTTGTTGCGCCAGCGGATCTCGATATTGGGCAGCGCCTGCGCGCGCTCCAGCAGGTAGCCTTCGACGTAGTACTGCTGCAGGTTGATGAAGGCCGGGCGGCGGTGGCCGCTCTCGGGCAGCAGGTCGAAGCTGTAGACCTGCTGGTCGCGCAGGAACACCTTGCCGACGTGCCAGCGCACGCCCTTGTCGACCATGCGCTCGCCGCAGCCCAGCCGGTCGAAGATGTCCAGCGTGCGCTTGGAAAAACAGATTGCGCGCGAACCGGTGGACAGCGTGCAGTCGTCATCCACCAGCACCACGCGCACGCCGCGCTGTGCCAGGTCGATGGCGGTGGCCAGGCCGATCGGCCCGGCGCCGACCACGACGACCGGGTGGATGGCCGGATCGGCCCCTTTCTGTTGCTCGGCGCAGGGCTGGTACTCGAACGACAGCCGCTGGTAATCGATGCTGCTCATGCCTGTGTCTCCATCCATAGCTTGTTGCCCGACTTATTCTTTTTGGAGGTCAGTCCTGCAGTGCGGCCCACATTTCCTGGTCGCGCTGGGCGGTCCAGATGCGCGGGTGGCGGACACCGCTGGCCTCGTCATAGGCGCGCGAGACGTCGAAGGGCAGGCAGTGCTCGTAGATAAAGACCTGGCCAAACTTGGGGTCCATCGCGCGCCGGGTGTGCGCCATCGCGGCCTTCAGGTCGAGCTTCTCGGCCACGGCTTCCTTGCCGGCCTGGAACAGCGTGGTGACGAAGTCCTTGGTGTAGGCGATGCCCTTCTTCACTTCCTCCGGCGTGGTCAGCGCGGGGCCGCGGCCAGGCACCAGCTTTTCTGGCTTGAGTGCCTGCAGCGCGTCCAGCGTGGCCGGCCAGTCTTCCAGCTGGGCGTCGCCGCAGTAGCAGGCAGCGTCGTATTCGACCAGGTCGCCGGAGAACAGCACCTTCTGCTGCGGCAGCCAGACCACGGTATCGCCTTTGGTATGGCCCGAGCCCAGGTGGGCGATGCGCACTTCCAGCTTGCCCAGGAACAGCGTGATTTCCTTCTCGAACACCAGCGTCGGCCAGGTCAGGCCGGGCACGGTTTCGACGCCGGCGAACAGGCGCGGGAAGCGTTCGATCTCGGACTTCATGTCGGCCTCGCCGCGCTCGACGATCATCTCGTAGGTGCCGCGGCTGGCGATGACCTGCTGCGCGCCCTCGGCAAAGTAGGCCGACGCGCCCAGCACGCGCACCGCGTGGTAGTGCGACAGCACCACGTACTTGATGGGCTTGTCGGTGATGGTGCGGATGCGGGCGATCAGGTCCTGCGCCATGGCCGGCGTGGCGGTGGTGTCGACGATCAGCACGCCGTCGTCGCCAATGACCACGCCCGAATTGGGATCGCCTTCGGCGGTGTAGGCCCAGGCGTTCTCTGACAGCTGGGTGAATGTGACCTGCTTGGCTTCCAGGTCGGCCTGCGATGCGAATGCCTTGGACATGGCGTCTTTCCTTTGTGTGGGGAGGCGAGACGGCACCGGTCGGGGCACGTGGCTGCGTTGCGCTGGCAGCGCGGGCTGTCTCGCCCCCGTTTCTATGGATGTCTCACGACGTGGGTCGCCGTGTTCGGACGGGGTAGTGCCATCTTAGGAAACGTTGGAAAATTAATCAATAGCTAAATGATTAGCCTATGACAAATTATTTGGACGTGCCGCGAGCGCCATCGGAAGCAGGTCAGAGTCATGCGGGTAAACCCCTGTGTGCGCGGCAAGGGGAGGCGTTCGATTAATATCCGGGTTTTCCGATCACACAGGATGGCAATGGCCAGGCGCAAGGCTGGGGAAGCAGGAACGCAGGCGGGCGAGCCCGCTGCGCGCGCAGACAAGGCGCAGCGCGGCATCCAGAGCGTGGAGGTGGGCGGGCGCCTGCTGGCGGCGCTGGCCGCCGCGCGCGCGCCAATGCCGCTGGCCGCGCTGGCCGAGGCGGCGCAGCTGGCGCCGGCCCAGGCGCATGCCTACCTGGTCAGCCTGACGCGCCTCGGCCTGATCAAGCGCGACCACCTCTCCGGCCGCTACGAGCCCGGTCCGCTGTCGCTGCAGCTGGGCATGCTGCACCTGGAGCAGGACGCCGCCTGGCGCGCCGCGCAGCCCCGGGTGGATGCGCTGGCGCAGGCGTCTGGCTTCAGCGTGGCAATCAGTATTGCCGGGCCGCAGGGCCCGACCATCGTGCGCTATGTGCCGGCCAGCGCGCCGCTGCATGTCAACCTGCACGTGGGCACGGTGATGGCACTGGCCGCCACGGCCACCGGGCGCGTGTTCTGTGCCTTCCAGCCGCCGGCACTGTGGCAGCCGCTGTGGCGCGCGCAGCAGCCGGGCGCGACCGGGTCCGACCTGGCCGCCTTCAGCGCCAGCCTGGGAGAGATCCGAGAGCGCGGCATCGAGCGCAGCATCGACACGCCCAGCCCGGCCGTCAGCAGCCTCAGCGTGCCGGTGCTCGACGCCGCTGGCGTGCTGCGACTGGTGCTGACGCTGGTGGGATCGACCGGTGCCATCGACGTGGACTGGCGCGGCGCGGCAGCGCAGGCCCTGCTGGCCGCGGCGACGGACATCGGCGCCGCGCTGCGCGATGAACAGGAGCGCACGGCATGACCCGCGCGACAGAAGCCCAACAAGACCTGGAAGGCAGCAAGCCGCAGCGCGGCATCCAGTCGCTGGACAGCACCGGCCAGCTGCTGGCAGCGCTGGTGGCTGCCGGCCGGCCGCTGGCGCTGCGCGACCTGGCGCTGGCCGCGGGCATGCCGCCGGCCAAGGCGTTCCCGCACCTGGTCAGCCTGCAGAAGACCGGCCTGCTGGCGCGCGACGCCGCGGGCAACTACCTGTGCGGACCGCTGGCGCTGGAGCTGGGACTGATCGCGCTGCAGCGGCTGTCGCCGACGCGCGAGGCGGAACCGGAGGTGGTCGAGCTGGCCGGCGCCACGGGCCTGAGCGTGGCCATGGCGGTGCTGGGGCCGCTGGGGCCCACGGTGGTCCGGCTGGAGGAATCGGCGCGGCCGCAGCACGTGAGCCTGCGGGTGGGCACGGTGCTGTCGCTGGTCCATACCGCGATCGGCCGCACCGCCGCGGCATACCTGCCAGCCAACGTGCTGGCGGGCCTGCTGGAAAAGGACGAATTGCGCATGGCCGGCGCCGCCGCGGCGGAAGTGCTTGAACCCGGCGGCAAGCTGGCACCGGCCTACGCCGGGCGCCTGGCACAGGTGCGCGCGGCCCGGCTCGACAATGCGCTGAGCCACCCGGTGCCGGGCATCGACACGCTGGCGGCGCCGGTGTTCGATCACACCGGCAGCCTGGCGCTGGTGATTGCCGTGATGGGGTCGAGCGGCAGCTTTGACAGCCGCACCGAAGGCGCCACTGCCGCGCTGGTGGGGCAGGCGGCGCGGCGGCTGTCGTGGCGCTTCGGCGCGCCGGACACGGCCTGAACTCAGGCCATCAGTTGTCCAGCTTGATATTGGCCGACTTGATCAGGCTGTCCCACTTCTCGTACTGCGCGCGGATATAGCTGCCGAACTGCGCCGGCGTGGCGGGGAAGGGCACGGTGCCCTGGCTGGCGAGCCTGGCGGCCAGGTCCGGCTGCTTCAGCGCCGCCACGATCTCGCCGTTGAGGCGGTCGATCACGGCTTTGGGCGTGCCGGCCGGCGCGACCACGCCAAACCACGCGGTCAGCTCGTACCCGGGCACGCCGGCGGCGGCCAGCGTGGGCACGCCGGGGAGCTGGTCAGAGGGCTTCTGCGTGGTCACCGCCAGCGCGCGCACGCGGTTGTCGCGGATATACGGCAGCGCGGTCGAGACGCTGTCGAACATCATGGTAATGCGCCCGCCGATCAGGTCGGTCATCGACGCGGCGCTGCCCTTGTAAGGAATGTGCGTGATATTGACACCCGCCAGGTGGGTGAACAGCTCGCCCGCCAGGTGCGACGACGAGCCGTTGCCGAACGAGCCGTAGGTCAGCTTGCCCGGCTCCTTGCGTGCCAGCGCCAGCAGCTCCTGCACAGTGCGCGCCGGCACGCTGGGATGCACCACCAGCACGTTGGGCAGGTAGGCGACCGAAGCCACCGGTGCGA
The DNA here is from genome assembly GCF_058782875.1 of Cupriavidus sp. FW305-F7. Classification (NCBI taxonomy): domain Bacteria; kingdom Pseudomonadati; phylum Pseudomonadota; class Betaproteobacteria; order Burkholderiales; family Burkholderiaceae; genus Cupriavidus; species Cupriavidus sp. FW305-F7. The sequence continues at coordinate 112,152 of NZ_JBYSYC010000005.1, forward strand.
AATCCTTCAGCGGATCGTAGCCAGGTTTGTCATAGAGGCTCTTGTTGACCGCCAGCGAGCCAAAGGTGCCGAACAGCAGCGTATAGCCGTCGGCCGGGGCCCGCGCCACCGCAATGGCCGCCAGGTTGCCGCCGGCGCCGGGCCGGTTGTCGATCACCACCGGCTGGTGCAGCCGCGCCGACAGCGCGTTGCCGATCTCGCGCGCCAGCAGGTCGGTGGCGCCGCCCGGCGGGAAGGGCACCACCAGCCGCACTGGCTTGTCGGGATAGTCCGCCAGCGCGGTACCGGCGGCCGTGGCCGTGAACGCAAATACCAGCCCCGCGGCTGCACGCCTGATCCAACCTTGCATCGCTGTCTCCTTTCTGTGATCTGGTGCGATGGAATGGCCGTCAGTGTGTCGCAGTGCCGGCAGGCGCGTGTTTGGGATTGGCGAAGGTCGGGTTCGCTGCCGGAGCGGGTCACTCCGGCTGGCGCAGCCGGGCGATGGTGCCGAACAGCGTTTCCAGCTCCACCGGCTTGACCAGGTGCGCGTCGAAGCCGGCTGCCTCGGTCTGCTGCCGGTCCGCCGGCTGGCCGAAGCCGGTCAGCGCCACGAAGCGGGTCAGCTCGGTGCCGGCCAGGCCGCGCATGGCGCGCACCACCTCGAAGCCGTCCATGCCGGGCATGGCCAGGTCGATCAGCGCGATATGCGGGCGGCAGCGCGGCGCCACGTGCAGGGCCTCGGCGCCGTCATAGGCAATGGTCACCTCGTGGCCGCACAGTTCCAGCAGCATGGCCAGGCTGTCGGCGGCGTCGCGGTTGTCGTCGACCAGCAGGATGCGCTGCGCCTGCAGCTCGGGCGCAACCGGAGCCTGGGCCGGCAGTGCTGCGCCCGGGCGGGCGTCTTCCTTGCGCGAGGCCGGCAGCGGCAGGCGCAGCGTGAAGGTGCTGCCTTGTCCCGGCCCGGCACTGGCGGCATCGATGGTGCCGCCGTGCAGCTCTACCAGCGACCGGCACAGCGACAGGCCGATGCCCAGCCCTCCCTGCACGTCGGCGCCCGGGCGGCTTTCCTGCATGAACAGGTTGAAGATGTCGTCGATGGCGTGTGGCCCGATGCCGCGGCCCTGGTCCTTCACCTGGACCTGCAGTGTGCGGTTCTGGATCGTGGTGGCGATCGTCACCGACGACCCGGGCGGCGAGAACTTCGACGCATTGAGCACCAGGTTCTGCATGACCTGCACCAGCCGCGTCTTGTCGGCGTGCATCGGGATCGAGCCGGCATGGGTCTGCACGTCGACGCACTGCAACTTGGCATCCAGCGCTGGCCGCGCTGCCTCGATGCCCAGCGCGATGATCTCGTTGAACTCGACCGGCTCCATGCGCAGCTCGATCCGGCCGGAGGTGATGCGCCCGATGTCGAGCAGGTCGTCCACCAACCGGCTCAGGTGGGTCACCTGGCGCTCGATCATGGCCAGGCTCCGGTTTGCCAGCGCCGCGTCCTGCGGCGCCAGCCGCATCGCCGCCAGCGCGCTGTGCACCGGCGCCAGCGGATTGCGCAGTTCGTGCGAAAGCGTGGCAAGGAACTCATTCATGCGCTGGCTGGAGCGTTCCAGCTCTTCGCGGCGGCGGCGCTCGCTCATGTCCCGCGTCACCTTGGCAAAGCCGCGCAGCGTGCGTGACTCGTCGTAAACCGCTGTCAGGGTGACATTGGCCCAGAACAGCGAGCCATCCTTGCGCACGCGCCAGCCTTCGTCCTCCACGCGCCCGACCCGCCGCGCCAGCGCCAGGTGCCGTGACGGCTTGCCGGCGGCGACATCCTCCTGCGGATAGAACACCGAGAAATGACGGCCGATGATCTCGTCGCGGCGGTAGCCCTTGATATAAGAAGCACCGGAATTCCAGCTGACGATATGGCCGTCGGGATCGAGCATGAAGATGGCGTAATCCTTGACCCCCTCCACCAGCAGCCGCAGGGTCTCTTCGCTCTGGCGCAGGGCCTCGGCGGCACGGCGCCGCTCGGTCATGTCCCGCGTGACCTTGGCGAAGCCGATCAGCCGGCCCTCGGCGTCCTTCAGGGCGGTGATGACGACGTTGGCCCAGAAGCGGCTGCCGTCCTTGCGCACGCGCCACCCCTCGTCCTCGAACCGGCCCAGTTCGGCCGCGGCCTTCAGCTCGGCTTGCGGCCAGTTCCGGGCGATCGCATCCGGCGTGTAGAACTGCGAGAAGTGCTTGCCCAGGATCTCCTCGCGGGCATAGCCCTTGATGCGCGCCGCGCCCTTGTTCCAGCTGGAGACATGGCCGCCGACGTCAAGCGTGAAGATGGCGTAGTCCTGAACGGAGTCCACCAGGGTCTGGTAAGGCACATCCGGCAGCAGGTCGGCCCGGATGTCGTGCGAACGCCCGCCCGATGGCTCGCCAGCGTCGGGGCGAGGTGCGCTTCCGGCAGGTTGCTGCGGCTCGTCGGGGTGTCTTGTCATGGCATGTCCTGAACGCGTCCTGCCGGCGTGGCCGCCAGCGCATCCGGTCCTGGTATTGCAGCAAGGATACCCCCGCCCGCAGCCTAGCAGGGCGAATCGCCGGGATGCCGGTGCGGCAGGAGGCGCCCCGGGCGCGGCTCAGGATCGGAAGCTTCCGTACGGCAAATCAGAATGTGCGGATTGCCCGCAGAAGCTGGCTCCATAGAATGGTGGCACAAGGGCTTTCGGGTCTTCCGTCCAGGGGCGCCAATGACACAGTTAGACGAATGCCACCTGCCGTGCGACGGCATGCCGTGCAGCGCAGGTTGCCATCTGGCCCGCTTCTGCCTGGGAGGCGCACGGGGGCTGCCGGGCGGCGCCCAGGGCATCTAGCGCACGGTGCGCCTGCGCAAAGGCCAGTGCCTGTACCTGGTGCTGTGCCGTTTCCGGCTGGAAGACAGCATGCTGCTGGCCGCGCTGACCGGCGCCGAACCATTGCATGCCCTGCAGAACATGCACGCGGCCATCGTGATGGCCGCGCAGCGCGGGTAGTGGAACCAAAATCGGAGGCTGTATGACGGGCAATGCGATGACGCAAGTCGAATGGAAGCGAATGGCGACCGACCCCGGCCGCAGGGGGACCACCTGCCCGGGGCTACCCGCATGGAAATCACGGGCACGCTGCAGATGCAGGATATTGTCCAGGCACTGGGGGCGGAGCCCGATGAGCAGCGCTGTGTCGAGGCCGGCCTCGAGGTGCTTGCGATGGCCGGGCACCCGCCTGCGCGTGCCGTGGTGTCGATGGGCCACGGGCGGCTGCCGGCGCTGGAATTCTATGTCGATGCCGCTGTGCCGACCTGCTGCGAACTGGACAGCACGTTGCAGCACGCCATCGCCAGCCGTTTCACCAGCGTGCTGCCGCCAGGGCTGGCAGTCACGGTGCTGCCGCTGGCCGACTATGCGCAGGAGGCCGCCGACGAAGGCAAATCGTTCGACGCGGATACCCTGCGTACCTGTGCGCGCGAACTGCTGGGCCGGGGCGGTGAGATGAACCAGCGGCTCGCGGTGGTGTGTGCCTACCTGTCGGCGCTGCATGGCGCGCAGGCCGTTGCCGAGCAGCTTGGCTATCTTGAGCAGAGCCTGCTTGCGCAGGGCCAGGAGCCTCTGTCCTGGCGCCTGCGCCGCCACCGCAGCGTGGAAGGGCGGGAGCTGGCGCAGGCATTGGAAGGACTGTCTCGCACGGCGGATGGCGCCCTGTATGAGTTCGGCACCTGCTACAGCGCTGCGCGCCAGCTACCAGCTGGAGCAGATGCAGCGTGTCCATGACCGGATCGCGTGCTTTCGCGACACCTGCCGGAGGTGCCCCGAGCCCCGGCGCGCCGTGTGCGCGGACACGGCGTGCTAAGAGGTTCTAAGGCGCGGCCAGGTCAGATACCGGCCATGCAGGTGTACTTGATGACCAGATAATCCTCGATGCCGTAGTGCGAGCCCTCGCGGCCCACGCCAGACTGCTTGACGCCGCCGAACGGTGCCACCTCGTTGGAGATCAGGCCGGTATTGACGCCCACCATGCCGTATTCCAGGCGTTCGGAGACGCGCCAGACGCGGCCCAGGTCGCGGGCATAGAAGTAGCTGGCCAGGCCGAACTCGGTGTCGTTGGCCATGGCGACGACATCATCCTCGGTTTCGAAGCGGAACAGCGGCGCCAGCGGGCCGAAGGTTTCCTCGCGCGCGACCAGCATGCCGGGGCCGACGTCGGCCAGTACGGTCGGCTGGAAGAAAGAATGCCCCAGCGCATGGCGCTGGCCGCCCTGCAGCAGGCGCGCGCCCTTGCCGAGCGCGTCGGCGATATGCTCTTCCACCTTGGCCACGGCCTTGTCGTCGATCAGCGGGCCGATGCGCACGCCATCGTCCATGCCGTTGCCGACCTTCAGGGCCGCCACTGCCGCCACCAGCTTCTGCGCAAACGCCTCATACACGCCCGCCTGCACGTAGATGCGGTTGGCGCAGACGCAGGTCTGGCCGGCATTGCGGTACTTGGACACGATCGCGCCTTCCACCGCCGCGTCCAGGTCGGCATCGTCGAACACGATAAAGGGCGCATTGCCGCCCAGTTCCATCGACACCTTCTTGATCGTCGACGCGGTCTGGGCCATCAGCATGCGGCCAACCTCGGTCGACCCGGTGAAGGTGAGCTTGCGCACCAGCGGGTTGCTGCTCATCTCGCCGCCGATGGCGCCGGCCGAGCCGGTCACCACCGACAGCACCCCGGCCGGGATGCCCGCGCGCTCGGCCAGGGCCACCAGCGCCAGCGCTGTCAGCGGGGTTTGCGATGCCGGCTTGAGCACCATGGTGCAACCCACCGCCAGGGCCGGGCCGGCCTTGCGCGTGATCATGGCAGCGGGAAAATTCCACGGCGTGATGGCCGCGCATACCCCCACCGGTTCCTTGGTCACGACAATGCGCTGGTTGCTGACCGGCGCCGGAATGGTGTCGCCATAGACGCGCTTGCCTTCCTCGGCAAACCATTCGATAAACGAGGCCGCGTAGGCGATTTCGCCACGCGCTTCGGCGATCGGCTTGCCCTGTTCGGCGGTCATGATGCGCGCCAGGTCTTCCTGGCTGGCCATGATCAGTTCGAACCATTTGCGCAGCAGCGCCGAGCGCTCCTTGGCGGTGCGGGCGCGCCAGGCCGGCAGCGCGCGGTTGGCAGCCTCGATGGCCTGGCGGGTTTCCTCGGCGCCCAGTTGCGGGACCTGTCCCACGCGCTCGCCGGTGGCTGGGTTGGTGACGTCGATGCGGCGCTCGCCGTCGACCCAGCGGCCGTCGATATAGCACTGCTGCCGCAGCAGAGAGGAGTCCTGGAGGTTCAGCATGGTTGTCTCGTTGGATGCCGGCGATGCCGGGCGTCTTGTGGATGCCTGAGACAACGATTGTAGTCCGGCTGACTAGGTGGAAGTCTTGGGCGGGCCGGCAGGTGAGGCCGCGGACGGTGCCTCGATACCCCAGTCGCCGCATTCAAGCCAGTCGTCGCCGAGCAGTTCAATGGGGTGCTGCGTGCGGCTGGAGCCGTTGCCGCAGCCCATGTCGTCTACGGAGCAGTACTTGTCGCAGCCCCAGCAGATGCGCTCGGGGTGGCGGGGATGCAGGGGAAATTTCTTGGCCATGGCTTGAGGTTGGGAAACTGCTGGGGGAATTATGTCCACATACGCAAGCCGTTGACTTGCGCGAGCGCAAGTCAGGCCGGGGGCTATCCCGCTCAGTTCCATCCGTCGGCATCCAGCCGGGTCCAGCGGTCGGGCGCCTCGCCATCGGGCGAGGCCAGCAGCAGGGTCTGGCCGCAGTGCTCGCAACGGTACACAAACGCATTCTGGCCACTGGCGGTGCGCAAGGTCGCCGACTTCACCAGCCTGGGATGCGGTGGCACGTGGCCAGGCCGGTCCAGCTGCGACTCGCACAGGTCGCATAAAGACATCATTGTTTTCCTCCGCACTATCCCCGGCGTAGCAAGAATGCTGTGGTGCAGCATTCGCTTTTCCAGTATAGCGGCGGAACGATAGTGCCGTTGGGCGGCGGCGTAACGGCTATTCACCAAGGAACTCTGCCACCACTTCTAGTCCTTCAATGTGATCGGCAACCACCTTGGCGATTGTGATCAGCGGGATGGCGAGCAACATGCCCCACGCGCCCCAGAGCCAGGTGAACAGGAGCAGTGCAACAAATACGGCCACCGCGTTCATCCGCGCCATGCGGCCGGTCATCCAGGTGGTGACGACCGACCCGATCAGCGTGGCGATCAGCAGCGATCCGACCGCCGCCGCGGCCGCCATGCCGAGCGTGCCGAACTGCATGAGCGTCACCACTCCCAGGCAGATCGCGATCGCCATGGCGCCGAAGTAGGGCACCAAGTGCAGCGCCGCAGCCGCAATCGCCCAACTGCCGGCGTTGTGCACGCCGAGCCACTTCAATAGCAGCCAGGTACAGGCGCCCAGAGCCGCATTGGTCACCAGCAACATGCCCATATAGCGGCGGATGGCGAGGTTGACCTCGTCCAGCATATGCACGCTGATCTTCTTCTCGGAAATGGTGGTCCCGGCCATTTTGATGAACTTGCGCTTGAAGGTATCGCCGGCTAGCAGCAGGAAGTACAGCAGGAAGACCACCACCACCGCCTGTCCGGCCATGGTGAAGATGCTGACCGAGCCGGCCAGCAGCATGTTGTGGACCTGGGCGGGCGTTTGCTCCACCACCACCTGCGTGCCGCGCGCGGGCGGGGGCTGGCCGGTACCGCTGAGGATGGTGGCGGCGCGGCGTACCTTCTGCCACATGGAATCGTCGCCGCTCATCAGCGCGCCCACCGAGCGCGACAGCTTTCTGGCCGTATCGGGCAGGCTGTTGACGATCGATTCCACTTGCCCCTGCAACAGGTAGGCGCCGCTTAGCAGGACGCCCAGCACGGCCAGCAGCACCACGGTGCCTGCCAGCGCGCGCGGCAGGCCCAGCCGCTGCAACGCGCACACCAGCGGGTCCAGCAGGTAGGCCAGAACGATCGCCAGCACGACCGGAATGAGAAAGTCGCGTGCGATATGCACGGCGTACAGCGAAAAGAGCGTGGCCAGCACCACCAGCGCGATGCTGGCGCGCTGCAGCGAGGCGGTGACGGCGTCACCTGGCACGACAGTGTCAGGCATTGCAGCCACGGTGCCAGGCGCGTCGGCGCCAGCACGCGGGGTACCGTCGGCGGGCAACGGAACGGGCGGGGCAGGGGGCAGCGAAGGAGCCGCGGAATCGGGGATGGTCGACATGGCCGGGCGCCCCGGCAAAAGGCCTGGCGCTGCTATGAAGATAGCTGGCCGGCAAGCGGCGGCTGTCGGACGCCGCCGCCTGCGCATGTCAGACAAGCGCGGTAGTGAGGTGCCTTACAAGCGACACCGCCGGCCGGCAGCGTGTCGCCGCACGACCGGGCGGTCCGGAGACTGTAGGCTGGGAGCGTGCAGGCTCAGCCAGTCACCGTCTTGGTTTCAAGGAACTCGGCAATGCCTTCGGGGCCGTATTCACGCCCGTTGCCGGACGTCTTGTAGCCGCCGAACGGTGCGGTGAGGTCCATCGTCGCGCCGTTGATGCGCACGCTGCCGGCGCGCAGGCGGGCGGCCAGCCTGCGCGCGCGCGCCGGGTCGGACGACGCGATGTAGGCGGCCAGGCCGAACTCGGTGTCATTGGCGATGGCCACGGCCTCGTCTTCGGTGTCGTACGGCAGCAGGCACATCACCGGCCCGAAGATCTCTTCGCGTGCGATGGTCATGTCATTGCGCACGTCGGCAAAGATGGTCGGGCGCGCATAGAAGCCGCGTTCCAGCCCGTCGGGGCGGCCGGGGCCGCCTGCGGCCACGCGCGCGCCTTCCTCGATGCCCACTCCGATCAGGCGCTGCACCTTGTCGTACTGGCCGCGGTTGGAGATCGGGCCCATCTTGGTTTCGGGGTCGGACGGGTCACCTACCTTGACCGCGTTGGCCAGGGCGGCGGCGATCTGCACGGACTGTTCATAGCGCGAGCGCGGCACCAGCATGCGCGTCGGCGCGATGCAGGTCTGTCCGGTGTTGGCCATGCACTGCGCCACGCCGCTGGTCACCGCTGCCTGCAGGTCGGCATCGTCCAGGATGATCATCGGCGACTTGCCGCCCAGTTCTTGCGCCACGCGCTTGACCGTGGCCGCGGCGCTGATGGCCACTTCCACGCCGGCGCGGGTCGAGCCGGTGATGGAGACCATGTCGACATCGCGATGCGACGACAGCGCGGTGCCCACCGCGCGGCCCTCGCCATAGATCATGTTGAAGACGCCCGGCGGCGTATCCGCGGCATCCATGATCTCAGCGAAGATCCGGGCGTCCAGCGGCGCAATCTCGGATGGCTTGAGCACCACGGTGCAGCCCGCCGCCAGCGCCGGCGCCACCTTGGCCGCGATCTGGTTCAGCGGCCAGTTCCACGGCGTGATCAGCGCCGCCACGCCGATGGCCTCGCGCCGGATGCAGCTCATGCCGCGCGTGGTTTCGAACTCGAAGTCGCGCAGCGCCTGCAGCGTTGCCTGCAACTGTGCCAGGCCGATCGCGGCCTGCAGGTTGGTGGCCAGCGTGATCGGTGCGCCGATCTCCTGGCGCACCGCCTGCGCCAGGTCGCCCGTGCGCGCCTGGTAGGCGGCGATGATGCGTTCGAGCAGGGCGATGCGCGTTTCACGCGTGGACACCGACCACGCCGGGAAGGCCGCGCGCGCTGCGGCCACGGCGTGGTCCACGTCTGCCGCGGTGCCCATGGCGAGCTTGCCGGCGACCGCTTCGGTGGTCGGGTCGATGATGTCGGCCTGGGTCGCGCCCGCTGCGGGCTGCACCCACTTGCCGTTGATATAGAACTTGTCGATGACGTTCATGCCGGTTGCCTCGGATGTTTGTGGGTGGATACGGTCAGACCGGACGGTCGCCAATGATGGTGGCGCGGTTCATATGGCGCACGGCCGGGAAGTAGTCCTGCACCGCGTAATGTTGCGTCGAGCGGTTGTCCCAGAGCGCGATGGTGTCGGGTTGCCAGCGCAGGCGCACCTGGTACTCCGGCGCGGCGGCCTGGCGGTACAGGTACTGCATCATGTCCAGCTCCGCGGGCCGGTAGTCAGAACCGATGCGATACGGCTGTTCCTTGGCGAAGTTGGCGAAATGCGTGGTGAAGGCTTCGTTGACGAACAGGATCTTCTCGCCGGTTTCCGGGTGCGTGCGTACCACCGGGTGCACCATCGGCGGAAACTTGGCGCGCATCTCCGCATATTTCGCTTCGTTCAGCGCCGAGCCGAAGGTCGGCATCGCGTCGTGCACGGCCTTCAGGTTGGCGATGCGCGCTTTCATGTCTTCAGGCAGGTTCTCGTAGGCGGCGGCCATGTTTATCCAGATGGTGTCGCCGCCGACTTCCGGGCATTCCAGGCAGCGCAGCATCGAACCCATCGACGGGACCTCGCGCCAGGTAACGTCCGAGTGGTAAAGGTTCTCGCGGCCACGCGTCTTGCCATCGCGCCCGAATACAACCAGTTCGGGATGTTCCGGGTGGTTGGTAAGCATGGGATGCACTTCCAGCTCGCCGAATCGGCGCGCCACGGCTACGTGCTGGGCGGGCGTAATGGCTTGCTTGCGGAAGAACAGCACCTTGTACTTCAGCAGCGCGCGGCGCAGCGAGAGGTAGTTCTTCTCGTCCAGCGGCTCGCGGAAATCGATGCCCTCGACATCGGCGCCGATCGTCGGCGTGCAGCGGCGCACGGTAAAGGGAAAGGCTTCGTTGTCCAGCGCCCGGTAGGCTTCCGGGCTGATGGTGGTTGCGGCAGTGGCTTGCATGGGGTGTCTCCTCGGTGTTGTGGTTGCCAATGCAGGGGGATAGCCGGCTCAGCGGAGCGAGGCCTTGATCAGGTCCGCCGCCTTTTCGCCGATCATGACGGCGGGGGCGTTGGTGTTGCCGCCGATCAGCGTCGGCATGATCGATGCGTCTGCGACGCGCAGGCCCTCCACGCCATGCACGCGCAGATCCGGGTCGACCACCGCCATGCTGTCGACGCCCATCTTGCAGGTGCCGACCGGGTGGTAGACCGTGTCCGCATGCGCGCGCACGAAGTCGCGGATGGCGGCTTCATTGCTGCTGTCGGGGCCGAAAGCGTCGGTCAGGACTTCTCTTCCGCCAGGCCGCGACCGCGCGGCTGGTAGGAGCGGCGGCCGTTCAGGCCCGGTTGCGGTACGGTTAGTAGGCGTAGTTGCGGCCCGGCCTCGAGCAGCGCCACCGTTGCGTCCGTGTCCTCGGCCAGGAGCCCAGCAACGGCGCACCCGGCAGACCCGGCGCCGATCACGATGTCGTCGAATTCGGCCGCGGGGCTGGCGGTGCTTTGCAATGCGTTGGGTTTCAATTTCTGTGTCTCCTGAGCGGCCTTGTGGCGGTGCTTTCCTGGGGACGCACGCAATTGCCGATGGGTGATACTGCCATTACCTGTTATGACAGGTCAATAGGGTCGCGCCGCGGCCTGTCATGATAGGTATAATCCGTTCCACCCAGAATTTGGAGCCGCCCAGGGCGGAACACATGTGGCGCTGCCCAGGTTCAAAGAGATCGAAAACGAGATTCGCCAGCGGATTGCCAGCAACACATGGGCGCCCGGTGCCAAGCTGCCTTCCGAGGCGGAGCTGGTGACGGAATTCGCGGTCAGCCGGATCACCGTGCGCCAGGCCTTGTCCGGGCTGCACAACGCCGGCCTGATCGAGAAGGTCAACGGCAAGGGCAGTTTCGTGACCCGTCCCTCAGACACGCCCAGCCTTGGCGCGCTGACCGGCTTCTATGAAACCGGACGCGCCCGTGGCCAGCTTGCCTACGGCAAGCTGGTGTCGGTACGGCTGGTGCGCGCGCCGGCCCATGTGGCCGCGGCGCTGCGTCTGCAGCCGGGCGAGAAGGTGCTGAGCGTGGCCACTGTGCGGTACTGGGACGACGCGGCCGTCGCGCATTTCACCCTGATGGGTCCTGAGCCGCTGATGCGCCGCCTGGTGCAGGAGGACCTGGAAACCAACGACGCCATGTCGCTGTTTGAAAGCCGGCTGGGATACCGGTTCAAGGAAGTGGCGATGGAAGCCACCGCCGTTGCCGCGCCCGCGGACGTGGCGCGCCGGCTCGGTGTTGCCGAGGGCGAACCGCTGCTGCGCCTGCGCAGCACGCCGCGTGACATCGACGACACACCGTTGTTCTGCGGCGAACTGATGTTCCGTCCGGACCGCTATGCCTACAAGTGGACACTGACGCGATAGGGCAGATGCCTGGCATCTTAGGCGATACTGAATTGCGCCGGCGCGGTAACTTTTACCCGCGGCGCGCACTTATTACTGCGGCCGGGTCGCAGTCATGTCACTTTCCTGCATTGCCGGGCGCTGCGTTGCTAACACAGTCGGCGCCGATGGCCGCATAGCCCCACTGGTACGTCAGTTGCGTCTTCCGCTGCAGAGCTGCGTTCCGGCGCGCTCGCCGGCAGCCTGCGCCGTGCAGCAAGGCTTGCCGCCAACCTGCTAGATGGAGGAAGACATGAAAACAACCCTAGGCATCGGCACTGCCCTGCTCGCACTTGGCATCCTGGCGGGTTGCACCGCCACCGGCAGCACCACCGGTTCCGGCTCGCTGTCCGGCTCGGGCTCGGTCACGGAACAGAACCGCAGCCGCAGCGGCTACGGCACGCCTGGCTCCAGCACTTCTACCGGCACGTCCGGCGCGACCAGTACGACCAGCCCGAGCGGCACATCCAGCGGCAGCAGCGGTGCAGCCAGCGGTTCGGGCACGGCCCGCTGACGCCGACGCCGACGCAGCCGCCAGTGGCCTGGCACCGGCGGCTGCGAGGCTTCACGACCGGTCCCGGCCGGTAATGACGCGCGCATCGCGGCGCGCGGGAATGATGTTTTCGTCGGCCAGCCGTTGTTGCAGGTCGTTGTTGGGCACGTGGGTGAAGTCCTTGCCAATTTCCTTCGTGACGACGTCCGTGACGCCGGCGGGAAGGGCTTTGCGCAGCAGGCCCAGGAAGCGCGGCGCCGCGATCAGCGCCAGGGAGTCAAAGCGCTGCTTGTTGCGCGCATCGGCAAGATAGTCCGCCACGCGACGGGCAAACAGCTGTGCTTCCTGGTGCAGTTCATCCTCGCCGGCCGAGGATGTGACGGTGGACGGCCCGGCCTGGTGGGCACCGGGATGCCCGGCGTCGCCCTGTACCGCGGCGTGGCCGCGCCGGCCGTAGGCGTCGCGGCGCAGGTCCGCGCGGTCGCCATGTGCTGCAGCGTCAGTGATTTCCTCAACCAGTGCCATTGGCGCGGTTGAGGCGTGCGAGGCAAAGATGCGGGCGAGGGATTCGTCCGCCACAAGGATCCAGGTGATTTTCATGATCGCTCCGGTTGCCGGTCCGAACAACGGCCCCCCCATCCCTCGCTTCAAAGGATACGCCATCCGGGCAGGGGCACGTCGCCGGACCGCAGGTGGCGCGGCGCGTAGTCACCACACGCCAAAGAACACGCCCGCCTGCTTGTACACATTGGTCTTGGCCGCCACCTCTTCGTTGGTCACCGTCACGCGCGGCTTGAGCGTGCAGAACCACTCCAGCAGCCGCAAGCGCATGGCGCTGCGCACGGCTTCGTGGCCGGGGTCGCTGCCCAGGTCGAAATATTCCTGCGGATCGTTCTGCAGGTCGAACAGCTGTGGCCGGAACCCTTGCCAGTGCACATATTTCCAGCGCGCGTCGCGCACCATCCAGGCGCGGCACTCGCCAGGATGGCGGCCCAGCGCCACGCGAGCGCCGCGATAGGCGTAGTCCAGTTCGGATACGACGAAATCGCGCCAGCTACCGGCATCGGCACGCTCGCCCGCGCGCGTCAGGTCCAGCAACGAGCGGCCCTCGATGCGGTGGTCGGCCGGCGGCAGGCCTAGTGCCTCCAGCACCGTAGGCACCACGTCGACCGCGCTGACCATGCTGGCCTGCGCGGTGCCGCGCGCGGCATCCGCCTGCGGCGAGGGATCGTAGACGATCAGCGGGATGTTCTGCACGGTGTCATAGAACTGCTCCTTCTCGCCCAGCCAGTGGTCGCCCAGGAAATCGCCATGGTCGGCGGTGAAGACGATCAGCGTGTCCTGCCAGCGGCCCAGGCGTTCGAGTTGCTCCCATAGCTGGCCGAGCCGGTCGTCGATCTGCTGGATCAGGCCCTGGTAGGCGGGGCGCACCGTGTCCGACACTTCCTGGCGCATGAAGTTGGCGCATTCTTCCTGAGTGCGGTAGGCCGACAGCACCGGGTGCGGGTCTTCCAGCTCGGCCTCGTGGCGCTGCAGCGGCAGGCAGTCGTCGAGCGAATACGCGGCGTGGTAGGGCGCGGGCGCCAGGTAGGGCCAGTGTGGCTTCACCAGCGACAGGTGCAGCACCCATGGATCATCGCCGCGCGTGGCGATGTACTGCATCGCCTGGTCCACCGTGTACGCGGTCTCGGAATGCGGCTCGGCCACGCGCGCGGGCAGGCCGGCGTTGCGCATGTGCCAGCCGGAGACGATCTCGCCGCGTTCGTTCTCGGCGCTGATCACGTAGTCGGTCCACGGATCCGCGCTATCGTAGCCTTGCTGGCGCAGCCAGTCGGCGTAGGCGCTGTGCGGCTCGGCGTGGTGGCCGTCATGGCGGTCGACTTCGGTGAAGTGGCCGCTGCGCAGCAGCGTTTCCAGCTCGGTGCCGCCATCCAGGTGCAGCCGCTTCAGGTTGGCGTTGTCCGGCATCATATGGGTCTTGCCCGCCAGCGCCAGCGCGCGGCCGCTGTGCTTCAGGTATTCGCCCAGCGTGACTTCGCCGACCGACAGCGGCACGCGGTTCCAGGTTGCGCCGTGGCTGCTGACATGGCGGCCGGTATAGAAGCTCATGCGGCTCGGGCCGCAGACCCCGGAAGTGACGAAGGCACGGTCGAATCGAACGCCGCGCGCGGCCAGCGCATCGATATTGCGCGTGCGCAGCGCCGGATGCCCGTAGCAACCCAGGTGGTCGCGCCGGAGCTGGTCGCACATGATGAAGAGGGTATTGCGGATGGTCATGATCGGTTTGCCGCGCTTCAGTCGCCGGTATAGCCGGATGCCTTTACCACCGGTGCCCACTTGCCGGCGTCAGCCTTGAGCACGCCGGCAAAGGCGTCGGCCGGGCCGGTTGCGGGTTCCAGCCCCAGCTTGAGGAACTTCTCGCGCACGTCCGGCGACTGCACGGCCTTGACGATGGCGGCGTTGAGCTTGTCGAGCACCGGGCGCGGCGTGCCCGCGGGTGCCAGCAGGCCGTAACGGCCTTCACCTTCGATGCCCTTGTAGCCAAGCTCGGTGAAAGTCGGCACATCGGGCAGCGCCACCGAGCGGTGGGTGCCGGAAGTCGCCAGCACGCGGATCTTGCCGGCGCGGTGCATTTCGGTCAGGTCAGCAAGGGTGTCGACCGAAGCCGGCACCTGCCCGCCGACCAGCGCGCTCATCAGCGGCGCCGAGCCGTTGAAGGGGACGTGCAGCATGTCGATGCCAACCTGCTTGCCGATCATCAGCCCGAAGAAATGCGGGATGCTGCCCAGCGCCGGCGAGGCGTAGGAGTTGTTCTGCGGGCCGGCCTTGAGCCATGCCACATAGTCCTTCAGCGTGCGCGCCGGGCTGGCCGGCCCGGTGGCGAGCGCCAGCTGGAAGTTGGCGGCCTGCGCCACCGGCGTGAAATCGCGCTGGATATCGTAGTTGAGCTTGCGGTAGACCAGCGGCGCAATCGTCATGACCGCCGAGTTGGCCACCACTAGGGTATTGCCATCGGCCGGCTGCGTGCGCGCGTAGTCCATCACCAGCCGCCCGCCGGCCCCGGGCTTGTTCTCGATGACCACGGTCTGGTTCAGGGTCTCGCGCAGCTTGTCGCCGACCAGGCGTGCGGCGAGGTCGGCAGTGCCGCCGGCCGGGTAGCCCACCAGGATGCGCAGCGGACGGTCCGATTGGGCGCTGGCGGGTGCGGACCATGCCGCGGCAACGGCCAGCAGGCACGCGGCGAATCGGGGAAGGAAGGTGCGAGGGCTCACGATGTCTCCAGTTTGTTGTCCGCCGGCAAGCGGCGTCGATGCAAGCTAACACCCGTCGATATAATTGACAAAGTCAACTAATTGGCAGGTGTGGCATGGCACACGACAACAGCGGCAACCGCCTGCAGCGGCCGCAGCGGCTGGTAGATTTCATCAACTACCGGGTCTACCACCTGAACCGCGTCGCGCTGGGCGCCGCGGCGCTGCACCTGCGCGCCAGGGCGGGCGTCACGCGGCGCGAATGGCGCATGATTTCTTTCCTTGGCGAGCAGCCCGGCACCCGGCTGACCGAACTGGCCGAAAGCGCCGGCCTGGACAAGGTGCTGGCCAGCCGCGCCGTCCACGTCCTGGTGGAACGCGGCTTGGTCCGCCGCGAAACGCGTACCCAGGACCGGCGCGCAGCAGCCTTCACGCTGACCGAGCAAGGCGAAGCCGTCTACCGTGCAGCGTTCGTGCAGGCGCGGGACTTCAATACGCGGCTGGCTGGCTGCCTGACGGCGGAAGAGGCGCGCGTGCTGTCGCGCTGCCTGGACAAGCTGCAGGCGCAGGCCGGTGCGATGCTGGCGGAGGCGCAAGCGTTGCCACAGCCGGAAGGGGAAGAGCCGGCGTGGGATCTGCTGCAGGTCTGGCGGGCATAGGCACTTTGTGTAGCGAGCACGCAGCGGCACGCGTTCAGGGCGCTATTGCCACCGCCGTCGTCGCGCCGAAGGTTGCGACGCAATTGCGCCCGGAGCGCTTGGCCAGGTAGAGCGCTTCGTCGCCGGCACGGAGAAAGGCGCGCAGCTCCGCGAAATCCTTTTCGTTGCCAGCGCTGTTGGCATCGGTCACCGCACCGATGCTGACCGTCAAGTGCCCGTCGGCGCCGGCCGCATTCGGAATCCGCAAGGCCTGGACGGCGGCGCGGATGGTCTCGGCCATGGCGGCCGCGCCGGCTGCGTTGGTGTGGGGCAACAGGATGGCAAACTCTTCGCCGCCATAGCGCCCCGCATAGTCGCCCGGCCGCCGCACATGGCGCTGGATGCAGGCGCCCACCGCGGCCAGCGCATCGTCACCGGCCTGGTGTCCGTAGCGGTCATTGAACTCCTTGAAATGGTCGACGTCGAGCATCAGCAGCGACAAAGGCTCGCCGTGCCGCCGCGCGCGCCGCCATTCCACGTCGGCGGCATCGTCCAGCGCGCGGCGGCTGCCCAGGCCGGTCAGGCCATCGGTGTTGACCATCCAGCGAAGGTGCTCGGCGCGGCGCCGCCATTGGCGCGACAGCAATACCGAGAGCGCGATGATGATCGCGTCCAGCGCGATGATCAGCGCGCCGAACACCCAGGCGCGCTTGTACCACGGTGCCAGCACGTCGTGGGTGGCGCGTCCCACCACGACCAGCAGCGGAAACCCCGGAATGCGCCTGAAGCTGTAAAGCCGCTGAATTCCGTCGACTGCCGCGACGCCGATAAACGTGCCTTGCGTGCCTTGCAGCAGTGGTGCAAATGACGGGCTGCCGGAGATGTCGCGCCCGATCGATTCGGCTTCATAGGGCCGCCGCATGATGATGGTGCCGTCCGTACGCAGCAGCGTCAGGGTGCCGCCCGCGCCAAGGCTTACGCCATCGAACAGCTTGCGGAAGTAGTTCAGGCGCAAGGTGCCGACCACGATGCCGGCAAAGCTGCCGTCCGGCCCGGAGAGCCGCCGGCTGATGCCGATGGACTTGTTCTCCGGCGTCAGGCGCGGCTGGAACGGCCGGCTCAGGAACAGGCCGCTGTGATCGCCGCTGCGGTGCGCCTGGAAGTAGTCGCGGTCAGAGACGTTGACCGGGCGCGGCGGCCACTGGTGCGAGTCGAATACCAGCATGCCGTTGGCGTCGGTGACCAGCAGCGAGCCCATGTCTTCGGCATTGATCGAACGGTCGAACAGCAGCCGCTGGCGCAGCGCCGGCGGTTGCGCCAGCAGTGCGGGATCGTGCATGGCTTCCACCACGCCCCCGATCGCCAGTTCGTGGATCTGCAGGTTGCGCGTGATGCTGCGTTCCAGCGTCAGCGCCAGGTTGGCCGCGGCCTCGCCGGCATTGTCCAGTGCATCCCTGCGCATCTGCACCAGCGCGAGCGCGCCAAGGGCCGCGATCATGCAGACCAGGACAAGGCTGGCGGCCACGATTAGTGAGGCCGGGCGGGAAATGGCTTTTCGGGCTGGAAAGTGAGGTATTTGACGCACGAAGGAGAGCTGTTCTGCTTTTTATGCGGCCATTGTAGTACCTGGCCGCTGCCTGGCTCAGTTGCCTTGTGCGCCAGCGTTTCGTCCCCTGGCCAGGGCATGCGTGGTGTGTGCCACTGCGCGCGTCCGGCACTACGCTGCACGCACAGTTCTTCCCTACACTTGATCATGGCGGATTGCCGCCGCTGAAGGGAAGAACGCATGCAGCCAGAGCCTGCACAACCCAAGCCTGTGGCGCTCGCCCTGCAGGGCGGCGGCATGCATGGCGCCTTTACCTGGGGCGTGCTCGACCGGCTGCTGGAGGACGGCAGGCTGGCGATCGAAGGCGTCAGCGCCACCAGCGCCGGGGCCATGAACGCCACGGTGCTGGCCTACGGGCTGCTGCAGGGCGGCAGTGACGGCGCACGCCTGGCCTTGCATGATTTCTGGGAGGCGATCGCGCACTCGGCGCAGCGCTACAACCCGTTCCGGTGGCTGCCCTGGTTCAAGAGCAGCCATACGCTGGGCCTGAACCATTCCCCGATGTATGCGATGGCCGACATCGCGCTGCGCCTGCTGTCGCCATACCAGTTCAATCCCAATAACCTGAATCCGCTGCGCGAAGTGCTTGGCAGCCAGGTCGACTTTGCGGCACTGCGCGAGCATTGCCCGATCCAGCTGTACCTGTGTGCGACCAATATTGAGACCAGCCGGATACGCATCTTCCCGCCCGAGGAACTCAGCATCGACGCCGTGCTGGCCTCGGCCTGCGTGCCTACGCTGTTCCAGGCGGTCAGCATCGACGGCCAGCACTACTGGGATGGCGGCTATGTCGGCAACCCGGCGATCTTTCCGCTGATCTATCACTGCCAGACCCACGATGTCGTGATCGTCCATATCAACCCGATCGTGCGCCACGGTGTGCCGACCACGGCCGCGGATATCCTGAACCGCGTCAATGAGGTCAGCTTCAACTCGTCGCTGATGCGCGAGATGCGCGCCATTGCCTTCGTCACGTCGCTGATCCAGCAGGGCAAGGTCGACCGCACGGAGATGAAGGAGATGTGGATCCACTCGATCCGCTCGGACCAGACCATGGCCGCGCTGGGGGTCTCCACCAAGTACAACGCCGACTGGGACTTCCTGTGCTCGCTGCGCGACAAGGGCCGGGCAGAAGCGAGCCGGTGGCTGGAGCAGCACTACGACAGCGTGGGCCGGTGCTCCAGCATCGATATCAGCGGAGAGTTCCTGTAGGCCAGACCGGCTGTGCCAGCCGCCACGTCAGGTTGGCGCGTGCCTGCGCCTCGTAGCGCGCCCGGAACAGATCGGTGGTGTAGATGCGTGGGCTGGCCAGCAGCGCACCCAGGAAGGCGCGCTCGGCGACGTCATAGGCGGCGTCGTCCAGGTCGGTGCGTTCGGCCCGCAGGTTGGCGCCATTTTCCTGGAAGCGCGCGCGGCTGCAGCCCAGCGCCGCCAGGTCGATATCGGCGGTGAAGCGGCCAGCCAGGCTTGCCGGCACTTCGGCGTGGGTGGTTTCCAGGATAAGGGCGGCCACGCGCGCGGCGGCGGCGATGGTGCCGCCTGCCCAATGGCGCAACCATTCGGCGCTGCGTTGCTCGTTGTCCGTGGCGCCGGGCACGTAGATGACGTCGTGGCACCAGAGCGCCAGCTCCACCTCGTCGGTATCCGGTATCGCGCTGCGCGCCCAGTCCAGGTCGTGCAGGCAGCGGCGTACATGGTCGAGGGTGTGGTAGTGCCGCGTCGGTTCACCGTAGTAACAGGCGAGATCGGTATAGGCGTCGGCCGCGCGCGTGCCGCCCGCACGTGTCCACAGGGCGACAAAGCGGTCTTGCAGGGGGAGGGCTGGCGTCGGAGTCATGCGTGCGGGCGCTCCGTGGTATTGGCGTGGTCGGCGGTCAGCGCTTCGAGCAGCGCCTGGGCCTCCCGCCAGTCCGCGGTATCGGTGCCCTCGCTGAAGCTGCCATGGATCCGGGCCAGCGCTTCACGCGCCGCGTCGCCCTTGCCTTGTTGACGCCACAGCCGGGCCAGGCTCAGGGTGGCCTGCAGTTCCAGCGGCTTTGCACGTTGTTCGTGGGCGACCGTGATGGCCCGGTGCAAGCAGGCCTCGGCTTCCACCTGCGCGGCTGGCGGCGCGGGGTGCTCTGCCGACAGCTGCAGCAGCATCTCGGCGCGCAGCCGGTACACGGTTGACTCATCGAGCCGCTCTCCGGTCTCTTCCACCAGCGCCTGTGCCTGCGTGAGCACGTCCAGCGCGGCGGTGGTCTGGCCTGCCCTGCCGCAGGCCTCGGCAACCAGGGCCAGGAGGTTCGGCATGCCCAGTCTGCCGCCGGTGGCCTCATAGGCGGCTACGCCCTGGCGCGTCAGCGCAACGCCTTCCTGGTGACTGCCCAGCTCCGCCATCGCCCAGCCCTGCAGGACGGTGCCCCACGACAGGTAGATCGGAAAACCCTGTTCGCCCGATATGGCGATGGCGGCTTCGGCATACTCCTGTGTCAGCCGGACTTCGTGCCGGCATCGATGCTGTTCCGCGGCAAATACCAGGCACAGCGCAAGGTTGTATGCATCCGGCCGGGCCCGGGCCATGGCCAGCGCCTCCTGGCAGCGCGCCAGTGCCTGGTCCGCCAACCCCTGGTACCACAGGATCCAGCCCAGCGTACTGGTAGCGTGGACGGCCGGGTCGCGCCCGTAGCCCGTCAGGAAGTCGTACGCTGGTTGTTCAGGATGCGGCACCGCGAGCACCGCCTCAACATGCTTGCGCGCGGCGTCCAGCATGCCGAGGCGGAACAGCGTGGCGCCAATCGCGCGATGGCCCTCCGCCAGTTGCTTGGGCTTCTGCGACTTCATGGCCAGCGCAAGCAGCCGCTTGCCCAAAGGCAGCGAGACCTGGTATTGCGCACGCAGCTGATAGAACGCCCACAGCCCCAGTTGTGCCGAGAACAGGTAGGGCGTCTGCTGGCCTTGCTCGCACAAGGCCAGCGCCCGCCGGTAATTGCCCTCCACTTCGGGTGATGCCTGGCCCCGGGCCGCAATCAGCGCGGGCCCGAGCGCAAGCAGCAGCGTCAGTTCCTGGCGCGCGCGCTCGGCACTGTCGGGTTGCCGCTTGATCAGGTCGATGGCGGTGCTCAGGTGCCGGATCGCTTCGGCCTGCGCGGAGCGCAGCAGTGCCTGCTGGCCGGCGCAGTGCAGGTACTCGACCGCCTTCGGGATGTTGCCGCTGAGGCTGTAGTGGTGCGCCAGTTCGCTGCAGTAGTCCTTGAGCCGGCCATGGAAGAGCGCCTCGATGGCCTGGGCGGAGCTTTCATGCAACGCGCTGCGCCGCTCGGTGAGCAGCGAGCTGCCGGCCACCTCCTGGGTCAGCGCGTGCTTGAAGGCGTACTCGACCTCGGGGAACGCTGGACGTTCGTAGACGAAATCCGCAGCCTGCAGGTCGGCCAGCAGCGGATGCAAGTGGTCTTCCGGCAAGCCGGTCACGCGCAGGACCAGGCTCAGCGGGAACTCCTTGCCGATCACGGCCAGCGTCTGCAACAGCTCCTTCTGGGCCAGCGGCAGCCGATCGATACGGGCGGCCAGCACGCCTTGCACGGTGGTGGGGATATGGAGCAGGGCCGGCGCGGTCTCGATGCGGTAGCAGCCGGGCTGGCCGAGCAGCGCGCCTTCCTCGGCCAGGGTCTGGACCACTTCCTCCATGAAGAAGGGGTTGCCTTCGGTCTTGTCGAGGACCAGCCGCTTCAGCGGCACCAGGCTGCGGTCGTCCCCGAGCAGCGCGGTCAGCAGTTCCTGCGCCTCCGCCTGCCCCAGCGGCTGCAGCTGCAGCTGCGAATAATGCCCGTCCGCATTCCAGTGATGGCTGTACTCCGGCCGGTAGTTCACCAGCAGCAGGATCCGCGCGCCGGGTACATGGTCGATCAGCATGTTGAGGAACGCCTCGGTCTCACCGTCCAGCCATTGCAGGTCTTCGAAA
Source organism: Cupriavidus sp. FW305-F7 (assembly GCF_058782875.1). Taxonomy (NCBI): domain Bacteria; kingdom Pseudomonadati; phylum Pseudomonadota; class Betaproteobacteria; order Burkholderiales; family Burkholderiaceae; genus Cupriavidus; species Cupriavidus sp. FW305-F7. Next base: position 133,346 of record NZ_JBYSYC010000005.1, read on the forward strand.
ATGACTTCCAGTGGCTGGTTGAGGCTTTCCCGGACCAGCAGCCGCGCAATGGCGTCGAAGGTGCGCTGGCGCCGGATGGTCGGGTCCATGGTCGGCAACGGCGAGTCAGGCTCAATGGTGCCGAGCAGGTAGAGCAGGTAGGGCAGGTGCTCTTCCAGCGAACGGTCCAGCGTCAGCAGCCTGCCGGTGACCTTTTCGCGGCAGCTGCGGTCGCCGTCCTGCGCCGTGATCTGGAAATAGCTCTTCAGCATCTCGATCAGCGGCAGGTAGGCAAAAGCCTTGCCGTGCGAGACCGAAAAGGTCTCCAGCGCCAGGCAGCCCTGCTGCGACCTGACCTTGAATTCATGGAACAGCCGGGACTTGCCGACCCCCGCTTCGCCGACCACTGCAACAATGCGCCCGTGCCCCGCCTTGGCCTGCTCCAGCGCCGCGTGCAAGTGCGCCAGCTCATCCTGTCGCCCGACAAACCTGGCCAGTCCGCGGTGCGCTGCCACCTGCAGGCGCGTGCGCAAGGCACCCAGGCCAACCACCTCATACACCGCGAGCGGGTCGCGCACGCCCTTGACATGGGTGGTCCCCAGCGCCGTGAACTCGAAATAGCCTTCGGTGAGCCTGTGAGTCGATTCGCTGACCAGGATCGACGCCGGCGTGGCAATCCCCTCCATGCGCGAAGCGATATGGATGGTGTGCCCGACCGGATCGTAGTCGGTATGCAGGTCATCCTTGCGGATCGAGCGCACCACGACTTCGCCGGTATGGACGCCGATCCGGATCTGCAGCGGAATGCCTTGCTCCAGCCGCACCCGGTCGCTGTGGCGATGCATCGCATCCTGCATGCGCAGCGCCGCGTAGAGCGCGCGCAAGGCATGGTCCTCGTGGGCAATCGGCGCGCCGAACAGCGCCAGGATGCCGTCGCCGAGGAACTTGGCCACATAGCCCTCATAGTGGTGGACGGCTTCCATCATCAGCGTCACCACGGGGTCGATCAGCCGGCGCGCGTCTTCGGGGTCCAGGTCCTGCGTCAGCGCGGTCGAGCCCGCCATGTCGGCAAACAGCGCGGTGATGGTCTTGCGCTCGCCGGCAGTCTCGCCCCTGGCCTCCATTGCAGCCTGCTCGGCCAAGATGCGCCCGGCAAGGTGGGGCGGCGTGTAGAGGACCGGGGCCGTGGCCGCAGGCGGCACTGGCGTGGAAGCAGTGCTGGCAGGGGCGTCGGACAGCGCAAAGCCGCAAGCGCGGCAGAATTTCGCGGCTGCAGTGGCCTCTTCGCCACACTGTGGGCAGGCTCGGCCAAGCCTTGCCCCGCATGCCTCACAGAAGTTGGCTCCCGCAAGGTTCGCGAAACCGCAACTGGTGCAGCGCATTTCGCCTCCTGGCCGTCGTTGGTCGCCTGGACGGCACTCAACACTATTAGAGGTGGGATCGACGGGGATGGCAAGGCGGTGCTGCCTGATGACAGTGCGTCCAGACTGCTCCAGGCCAAGTGACTGATCTTGCACCGACTCGGGATGTACGCTTATTCCCCGCGCTCGTCCCTGACCTGCACCTTGCCGTCCGCCACCCGGACCGGGAACGTCGCCACCGGTTCGTAGGCGGGCGGGGACAGCGCCTCGCCCGTCAGCAGGGAAAAGCGCGAGCCGTGGCGCGGGCAGACGACTTCCTGGCCTTCCACGTCGCCGCCGCAGAGCGGCTCGGCCTCATGCGAGCAGAGGTCCTCGATGGCGTAGTAATTGCCATCCACATTGAATACCGCGACCTGGACGCCATCGACATCGACGCTGCGGCAAGTGCCGGGCGCGAAGTCCTGGGCTTGGGCGACATCGATCCAATCACTCATTTCAGAGCAGCCCCAGTTCCAGGCGTGCCGCCTCGCTCATCCGTTCTCTCGACCAGGGCGGGTCCCACACCAGTTCCACCTCGACTTCTTCCACCCCGCTGGCTTCCATCACGGCGCCCTCCACCACGCCAGGGAATGTCTGCGCCACCGGGCAGCCCGGTGCGGTCAGCGTCATGCGGATGCCCACCTTGCCGCTGGCTTCGTCCACCGATAGCTGGTAGATCAGGCCAAGGTCGTAGATATTGACCGGGATCTCGGGGTCGTACACCGTGCGCAAGGCCGCTATCACCCGCCCCTCGAGGCTGTCCGGCTCAGGCTCGAACCTGTCTTCGTGTTCCCTGGCCTTGTGCAGCCAATCGATCATGCTCATGGTTTTACTCCGTTGAGACCGGCCTGGCGCTGTTCTCCAAAGCGGCTTGCATGGTATGCCACGCCAGGGTGGCGCACTTCACGCGTGCCGGGAACTCGCGCACGCCGGCCAGGACCTCCAGCTTTCCCATCGGCACCTCGGCCTGCCCCGGCGCTCCGGTCACCAGCGCGTGGAAGCCGGAGAACAAAACCCGCGCCTGCGCCTCGGTCTTGCCTTTGAGCGCTTCTGTCATCAGCGAGGCCGAGGCGGTGGAGATGGCGCAGCCCGAGCCCTCGAAGCTGGCGTCCTCGATCACCCCGTCGCGGATTCTCAGGTACAGCGTCAACCGGTCGCCGCACAGCGGGTTGAAGCCCTCGGCGCTGCGGTTCGCTGCCGCCAGCCGCCCGAAATTGCGCGGCGAGCGGCTGTGGTCGACAACCACTTCCTGGTAGAGGTTGCGCAGGTCAGACATCAGGCGAATACCTCCTGTGCCGCGCGCACGGCAGCAAACAGTGCATCCACTTCTTCACGCGTGTTGTACAACGCGAAGGAAGCCCGCACCGTGGCAGGCACGCCGAAGCGCTCCATCACCGGCATGGCGCAATGGTGGCCGGCACGGACCGCCACGCCGTGCTGATCGAGGATGGTGCCGACATCGTGCGGATGGATGCCGTCCAGGGTGAACGAGAGGATGCTCGCCCTGTCGGCAGCCGTGCCGATCATGCGCAGGCCGGCGATCCTCGCTGCCTGCGCGCCGGCGTAGGCGAGCAGCGCGTGCTCGTGGGCGGCGATGGCTTCCAGGCCGACCGCGCGCACGTACCTGATGGCGGCGCCAAGGGCGATGACGCCGGCGATATTGGGGGTGCCGGCCTCGAACTTGTAGGGAAGCTCGTTGTAGGTGGTCTTGCGGAACGTGACCTCGCGAATCATGTCTCCGCCGCCCTGGTAAGGCGGCATGGCATCGAGCAGCGCGGCCTTGCCGTAGAGCACGCCGACGCCGGTGGGGCCGTAAAGCTTGTGCCCGGAGAACGCGTAGAAATCGCAATCGAGGGCCTGCACGTCGACCTTGAGGTGCGGCACGGCCTGGGCGCCATCGATCAGCACCGGGATGCCATGGAAATGCGCCAGCTCGATGATGTGTCGCACCGGGTTGACGGTGCCAAGCGCGTTGGAGAGGTGCGTCAGCGCGACCAGCCTGGTGCGGGAGCCGAGCAATTGCGCGAACTGCTCCAGCATCAGCTCGCCGGCATCGTTGATCGGTGCCACCTGCAGCAAGGCGCCGGTGCGCTGGCACGCCAGTTGCCACGGCACGATATTGGAGTGGTGCTCCATCGCGCTGATCAGGATCTCGTCGCCCGGGCGCAGGCGCTGGCCGAAAGTTGCCGCCACCAGGTTGATCGCCTCGGTGGTGCCGCGCACGAACACGATTTCCTCGCGCCCGGCGGCGTTGATCAAGTCTCGCACTGCGTCGCGCGCGGCCTCATAGGCATCCGTGGCGCGCTGGCTCAGGGTATGCACGCCGCGGTGGATATTGGCGTTGAGCGCGCCATAGTAATGCGCTTCGGAATCGATCACGCTTTGCGGCTTCTGGGTGGTGGCGGCGTTGTCCAGATAGACCAGCGGCTTGCCGTTGACGGTCTGGCGCAGGATAGGGAAATCCTGCCGCAGCCGCTCTACCTCCGGGCTGGCGACCGTCAACGCTTGCTCCACGGCCATCAGTTCATGCGCAGCCGTGTTCATGGCAGCTCCTTCACGGGCTCCGGCAGCCGGCCGCGCAAAAGCGTTTCCAGCCGCGTGCGTAATGGGGCAGGGCCGAGCCGCCTGACGACCTCCTCGGCGAAGGCAAAGGTCAGCAGGGCACGCGCCTCGGCATCGTCCATCCCACGCGAGCGCAGGTAGTAGATCTGCTCGGGATCGAGCTGGCCTACGGTGGCGCCGTGGCTGCATTTGACGTCGTCGGCATAGATCTCCAGTTGCGGCTTGGTGTCGACCTCGGCGTTGTCGGACAGCAGCAGGTTGCGGTTGGACTGATGCGCGTCGCTGTGCTGCGCATCGGCATGCACCACCACCTTGCCGTTGAAGACGGCGCGCGAGGCGCCCGCCAGCACGCCTTTATAGAACTCGCGACTCTTGCTGTGCGGGCTGGCGTGGTCGATGCGGGTGTGGTGGTCAATATGCTGCCGCCCGCCGGTCATATACAGCCCGTCCAGCGAGCAATCGGTATGCTCGGCATTCAGCCCGACTACAATGTCGACCCGCGCCAGGGCGGCGCCCAGGGCAAAGGAACTGGAGGCGACGCGGCTGCCATGCCGCTGGTCCAGGTTCACGCCGGCGATATGGAAGGCCTTGAGGCTCTCCTGCTGCAGCTTGTGATGTTCGACCTGCGCATCGCGCTCGGCAACGATGTCGGTGATGGTATTGGTGCAATAGGCCAGGCCATCCAGGCCCGCGTGATGCTCCACGATGCAGACCTGGCTGCCGGCTTGCGCCACCACGAGGTTGCGCGCATGGGTTGCCAGCTCGCCAGCCGTGGCGAGGAACAGCAAGTGGATTGGCTGTTCGGGGACGGTGCCCGCCGCCACGCGGATATAGGCTCCATCAGTCATGAGCGCCATGTTCAAGGCGGCGAAACCGGACGCAAAACCGGACGGGTACTCGCTTGCGCGACGCACGAGCAGCGCTTCCAGGCAGTCCGGCGCGCGCTCCAGCGTCGCGGCCAGGCTGGCCAGCTCCGTGCCCGCAGGCAGGGCACCAATGCGCGACCATTGCGGCTGGTGCACGCCATTGACGAACACCATCAGGTGCGCGCCGGCCAGGGCGAGCGCCTCGATCTGCGCTGCCACCGCGCCGTCCAGGCCGTCGCCGCCCTGCGGCAGTGCCACGGCAAAGCGGCTTCGCTCGAGTGCGGCCACGCTGGTGTATTTCCAGTCCTCCTGGCGCAGCGTGGGGAACCCGGCCTGGGCGAAATACTCCAGCGCCTGCCGGCGCGCGTGCGCAAGCCAGCCCAGGCGGCGGCCGGGCAGTGCGGCCTCGACGCGGGCGAACTCGGCGAGATAGTGCTCCAGTCCGCTTGCGCTCATGTTGAAGACTCCATCCCGGCATAGCCGTGCCGCTCCAGCTCGCGCGCCAGCTCGGGCCCGCCAGACCTGGCGATGCGGCCTTGCGCAAGCACGTGAACCTGATCCGGCACGATGTAATCGAGCAGGCGCTGGTAGTGCGTGACCAGCACAATCGCGCGTTGCGGGCTGCGCATGGCCTCGATGCCCCTGGCGACGATCTTGAGCGCGTCGATGTCGAGGCCAGAGTCGGTCTCGTCGAGAATGGCGAGGCGCGGCTCCAGCACCGCCATCTGCAGGATCTCGTTGCGCTTCTTCTCGCCGCCGGAGAAGCCCTCGTTCACCGATCGGTAAAGCAGGTCCTGGTCCATCTCCATGAGCTGGAGCTTGTCCTTGACCAGGGCGAGAAAATCCATGGCGTCCAGCGCTGGCTGGCCGCGGTGCTTGCGGATCGCGTTGAGCCCCGCCTTGAGCAGGTAGATATTGGAGACGCCGGGAATTTCCACCGGATACTGGAAGGCGAGGAAGATGCCAGCGCGGGCGCGCTCTTCCGGCGGCATGCCAAGCAGGCTGGTGCCGTCATAGAGGACCTCGCCCTCTGTCACGGTAAAGCGGTCGCGCCCGGCCAGTACGTGGGCCAGGGTGCTCTTGCCCGAACCGTTCGGGCCCATGATGGCGTGCACCTCCCCGGCCTTCACGGCGAGGTCGATGCCGTGCAGGATGGGCTTGTCATCTACGCTGACATGCAGCTTGCGGATCTCAAGCATGGCCGGCTTCTTTCATCCAGTGCGCCCTGCGGCGCGCGCCGTGCGCGCCACGTTTACCCGATGCTGCCTTCCAGGCTCACGCCCAGCAGCTTCTGCGCTTCCACCGCGAATTCCATCGGCAGCTCCTTGAATACTTCCTTGCAAAAACCGTTCACGATCATAGAAACCGCATCCTCTGCGCTGACCCCGCGGCTCTGGCAATAGAACAACTGGTCCTCGCCGATGCGCGAGGTGGAGGCCTCGTGCTCGACCTGGCCGGTGGCGTTCTTAACCTCGATATAAGGGAAGGTATGGGCGGCGCATTTGTCCCCCAGCAGCAGCGAATCGCACTGCGAGTAGTTGCGTGCGCCAACCGCGCTCCTGGCCATCTTCACCAGCCCGCGGTAAGCGTTCTGGCCGTGGCCGGCCGAGATGCCCTTGGAAAGGATGGTGCTCCTGGTGTTCCTGCCGAGGTGCGTCATCTTGGTCCCGGTGTCGGCCTGCTGGTAGTGGTTGGTCAGCGCGACTGAATAGAACTCGCCGACCGAGTCGTCGCCCTGCAGGATCACGCTCGGATACTTCCAGGTGATGGCGGAGCCGGTCTCCACCTGGGTCCACGAAATCTTCGAGCGCGCGCCGCGGCAGTCACCGCGCTTGGTGACGAAGTTGTAGATGCCCCCCTTGCCGTCCTTGTCGCCCGGATACCAGTTCTGCACGGTCGCGTACTTGATCTGTGCGTCTTCCAGCGCGATCAGCTCCACCACCGCGGCATGCAGTTGGTTCTCGTCGCGCATCGGCGCGGTGCAACCCTCCAGATAGCTGACGTAGGCGCCCTGGTCGGCGATGATCAGAGTGCGTTCGAACTGGCCGGTGTTGCGGGCATTGATGCGGAAGTAGGTCGACAGCTCCATCGGGCAGCGTACCCCGGGCGGGATATAGCAGAACGAGCCGTCGCTGAACACGGCGGAGTTGAGCGAGGCGAAGAAGTTGTCGGTATAGGGCACGACCGAGCCGAGATACTGCTGCACCAGCGCCGGATGCTCCCGCACCGCCTCGGAAAACGAGCAGAAGATGATGCCGAGTTCGCCCAGTTTCTGCTTGAAGGTGGTGGCCACCGAGACGCTGTCGAATACCGCGTCCACGGCCACGCCTGCCAGCAGTTCACGCTCGTGCAGCGGCACGCCCAGCTTTTCGTAGGTGCGCAACAACTCCGGATCGACCTCGTCCAGCGTCTTCGGTCCCGCCTTCTGGGAGTGCGGCGCTGAATAGTAGGCGATCGCCTGGTAGTCGATGGGCGGGTGCTTGACCGTCGCCCAGTGCGGCTCGGACATTGTCAGCCAGTGGCGGAAGGCCTTGAGACGCCACTCCCGCATGAATTCCGGTTCGCCCTTGATGGCCGAGATCATGCGGATCACGTCCTCATCCAGCCCGCACGGTACCGTGTCCGTCTCCACGGGCGTGTAGAAGCCATGCTTATAGCCCTGGTTGATCAGTTCGTCGAGCTTGCGTGCCGGGGTTGCCATGATCTGCCTTCGCTTGCCACTGTCACCTGAATCACTGAATGTCGGCTTGCGGCCCGTTTGTGCGTCGGGCGCGCAAGGCGCCAATATCCACCGGGTGCAATACCGGTTGCGCCATATCTGCCAGCGTCACGCCATCCAGTGCGCTAAAAATGACTCGATTGATCGATTGCCAGTTGGCACGGATGGCGCACAGGCCCTCCTGCGCACACAGGCCGGCAGCGACACTGCACTCGGTCATGCCGGCCGGGCCTTCCATGGCGTCAATCACCTGTGCGATCGAGATCTGTTCCGGCGGTCGCGCCAGCTGATAGCCGCCATTGGCACCGCGCATGGACTCCAGCAAGTGGTGTCTTGCCAGCATCTTCAGAATCTTGCTTGCCGTCGGTACCGCCACGCCGATCGCGGCGGCGACCTCTGCGGCACTGTAGATTCGGCCCGGGTTTCGCGCCAAGTGCGTCATGATCACCGTGCCATAGTCAGTCAGCTTGCTTAGTCTGAGCATCGTCGCCACCAGTATTTGCTAATTAGAACTAATTCGGTCCTCATTTGTTCCGACATCCGGGTTCGAAGTCAGGCCAGGATCCGGGGGATCCGCTGGCACAAGGTTGCGGGCGACGGTGTATAGATGATTATCTGCGCGAGCGGCGAGGACTCAGGCATGGTCAACCAACCCATTACCGTCATCACCGGCGCGAGCCGCGGCTTGGGCCGCGCAGCCACGCGCCGTCTGGCCACAGTTGAAGGTCATCTGGTCGTCGCCACGGCGCGCAAGCCGACGGACCTCGCGGCGCTTGAGACAGAACTCCGGCTTGCGGGGCATCCGATTGCATGCCGTCCCCTTGACGTCACGGAGGAAGGCTCGGCGGCCGCGCTGGCCAGCTGGCTGACCGAACGCTTCGGTCGCGTGGACGTGCTGATCAACAACGCTGGTGTTTCACTCGATCACTACAGCACCAGCCTGCTCGAACTGCCGCTCGAGACCCTGCGCCGCACCCTGGAAATCAATCTGTTCGGCGTGCTGCGGACCACCCAGGCGTTGGCGCCACTGCTGCGCGCCAGCCGCGCCGGCCGGGTGGTCAACCTGGCTTCGGGCATGGGACAGCTGGCGGAGATGGGCAGCGGCGTGCCGGCCTACCGAATCTCGAAAACGGCGCTGAATGCCGTCACGCGCATCCTGGCCGCCGAGATGGCCGATAGCGGTGTCAAGGTCAACTCGGTGTGCCCCGGCTGGTGTCGCACCGACCTGGGCGGCCCCGATGCGCCGCGCTCGCCGGAGCAGGGCATCGACACTGTGATCTGGCTGGCAACGCTGCCCGACGATGGCCCCACCGGCGGGTTCTTCCGCGATCGCCAGCCGATTCCGTGGTAGCCCCGGAGGGTTCGCGGCAGCCGTGTCGAAAACGCTGTGACGCGGCTTCGAGCATCCGGATAGCGGCGGATTTCCCTACTCGGAAGGGCCATGAGAAAACCATGCAATCTGCTATGCTGAACCAGCGGAATCGCCCATATAAGCAGGCGTCGGCAGTTCATCATTGCAGATTGCGCCAGCAACTGTTTTCAAGTCTGTCCGGAGTCTGAATCCTGCAAGAGGAGACGACCATGCGCATTTCACCTTCTCTGTACGGTGTTCTGCTGGCCGCATTGATTGGACTCGGTGGTTGCGCCATGCCGGATAAGCCGAAGCCAACCATGCCTTCGTTATACGAACGGCTTGGTGGCATCCAGGCAATTACAGCGGTCGTCGACGATTTTGTTGGAAATGTTGCTGCCGACGCGCGTATCAATGCAAAGTTCGCCACGGCCAATATTCCGCGTTTGAAGACGAGACTGGTTGAACAGATTTGTGCTGGCGCAGGAGGGCCATGCACTTACTCTGGGCGTGACATGAGGACCGCCCATGCCGGCATGGGAATCACCAATGGCGAGTTTGATGCGCTGGTGGAAGACCTGGTGAAGTCGCTTACCAAATTCAAGGTGCCGTCTCAGGAACAGAAAGAGTTGCTCGGCATGCTAGGGCCAATGAGGAAGGACATCGTCTCTCGATAGCCCTGCTTTCCCTCAGCCTCGCGTCGGCCCACTAACGACCGGGCGGCCACGCGCTCGGCCATGCGCCCCGGAGGGCTGTAGTGCCGCGCGGTAATACCTTGACACCCACAACCTCGTCAGAGACGTAGCCCACTCGCTAACGTATGTCACGATCCGGCGCCCCCAGCCCGCGCGCTCCGGACTGGCCACTGCTACGCCCCGGAATCGGGCTCGACCGCGGCCGGCACTTGCAGGCTGCGCTCCAGCAGCGTCAGGTCGTCCCGCAGCAATTGCAGGATGGCTGCCGGACCCGGCTTTTCCAATGCGCGGCTGGCGGGCAATTCCACCGAACGTAGCGCCATATCCGCGATCTGTCCTGCGACATCATCCATGGAAACCTGTCCGGCGGGATTGAACCACCACGCGGTCCAGTTGCACATGCCTATGATCGAGAACGCCGCGACTTTCGCGTCCACCACGCGGAACGTTCCATGATCGATGCCGAATTCGATCGCTTGCCGGAACTGCTCGAGCACCGCGCGGCGCGACTGTTCCGCCATCTTGCGCTGCTTTAGCGGCAGGTTGTGTTCGTTGCGCTCCACCACGCGGAACTGCAACGGGTGCGACAGGATCAGCGTGGCATGGCGCAGCACCAGGTGGCGCAGAATGCCGGCAGGCGTGCGCATCGCTTCAGGGATGGCCTCGGTCGCCAGTTGCGCAGCGGTGCGCGTGACCGCGGTGGTCAGTTCCTCGAGGATGGCTTCCTTGCTCTTGACGTAGTAGTACAGCGCGGGGCGGCTCAGTCCCACTGCGTCGGCAATGTCGTTGAGTCCGGTGCCATCGAAGCCACGCTCGATGAAGAGGCGGGTTGCAACTTCCAGGATCGAGTCCCGCAGTGCGTCGCTCTTGGTCTGTGTCTTTGCCATGGACTGCCATTCAGTTTTTCGACGCAGGCGTCGAGACGCCACCACGATAAACAATAAGACGCGGACGCGCCACCCCAATGGCCGGCGGCTCGCACTGAATCCTTTGAAATAGTGTCACAAAGTCACTTCTACCCGTGATTCGACACGGCTGCGAATAAATTTACGCTAACGTCGAAAAATAGACTATGCTGTAAAAAACGGAGTGAGATGATGACAAGTTCCAAGACGCCCCCCCACGCATCGCCCGCGGCAGCCGGCCCGATTGCCGGGTTTCTCAATACCGACTGGAACCCGCGCGACGTGCCACCCGGCACGGTGACGCGCAACGTCGTGCTGCGTACGGAGGATGGTGCAGCCACGGGTGGCTCGCTCTACGCCGCAGGCCAGCCGGATACGGTGGTCTGCATCATGCATCCGCGTGAATTCATGGCTTGCCACTACCTGATTCCGGACATCGTGGAAGCGGGCTGCGCGGCGTGGTCGCAGTCGCCGCGTTCGGTCGGCAACGACCAGCGCCTGGAGCACGAGTTCGCGCTTTACGACGTGGCCGCAAGCGTGAGCTACCTGCGTGAAGCAGGTTTTCGCCGCATCGTGCTGCTCGGCAATTCCGGAGGCAGCGGCTTGTACGCCTTGTATGTCCAGCAATCCAACGCAGCCCCCGCGGCACGAATCCCCAGGACGCCTGGCGGCCGCGCCACCAATCTCGCGTCAGCGACGCTGCCGGCGGTGGATGGCGTCGTGTTTGTCGCGCCGCACCCGGGGCAGGGCGTGCTGCTGCAGGGCTGCATCGACCCGGCCGTGAGCGATGAATCTGATCCGCTTTCCGTTGTTCCGGCGCTCGATGCGTTCTCGGCTGCCAATGGCTTTGCGCCGGCCCCTCAGTCCTCCGCGTACCACGCTGACTTTGTGGCGCGGTATCGCGCTGCGCAGGCCATGCGGGTGCAGCGCCTCGACAACCTGGCCAGGACGATGATTGCCGAGCGCATGGATGCTCGCGCGGAAGTGAAGCGCAACCCCGGTACCGTCAGCGATGCCATCCGGCGCCGCGCCGCCCACACGCAGCTCTTCACCGTGTGGCGCACGGATGCCGACCTGCGCTGCTTCGACCTGTCGCTCGATCCATCTGAGCGCAAGTACGGATCGCTCTGGGGCGCGGACCCGTTTGCTTCCAACTACGGTTCAGTCGGCTTCGCACGTGTCTGCTCGCCAGAGAGCTGGTTGTCGACGTGGTCGGGGCTGTCGTCGAATGCGGCGCTGTCCCGGACCGCACCGGCCATTCACCAGCCCACCCTGCTGATCGAATACACAGCTGACCAGGCCTGCTTTCCAGGCGTCATCGCGGACATCTTCCACAGCATAGCCAGCACTGACAAGCAGCACCACCGCGTGCGCGGCGACCACCACGGCCGCGCGCTGGCCAAGGGCGAGGAGCCTGGCCGCTATGCGGCGGGCCGCCTGCTGCAGAGCTGGCTGCGCGAGACCTTTCCCCAATAACGAACCCGACCAATCCGATCCGGAGACGCAACGATGTTTGCAAGTACCGCTTCACCAGATGCTGGCGCGCCGCTGTGCCTGCACGGCGTCGACCATACCGCCAGGCCGACCTGGCGCCTGAAGGAAACCGTCACGTTCTATCGCGACATCCTGGGCCTGCCGCTCATTCACACGATCTCGGCACGCGGCTGGGGCCCCGCGACGCATCCCGATTTCCTGCACTTCTTCTTCGACAGCGGCAAGGGCAGCACCATCGCCTTCTTCTACTACCTTGGCAGTGTTGAGCCGGATGGCATTGCTGGCCGCGACGCCCGTCCCCCGTTCCCGGACGACCACGTCTTCGACGCCACCCACACGGCGTGGCTGGTCGAGTCGCAGGAAGCGCTGCTGGCATGGAAGGAACGACTGGAAGCGCGTGGCGTCGTGGTGTCCACCGAGACCGCGCACGAGGTGATCGAGTCGATCTACTTCCGCGACCCCAATGGCTACTTCATCGAGATCACGCGCAAGCTTCGCCCGCTTGCTGCGCTGGACGCGCGCGACGCCGATGCTACGCTGGCCGCCGCGATCGAGCTGGAGGACGAGGCCCGCGCCGATCACGCACACGTGACCTCGATCGACGAGATCTGGCTGCGCAAGGCAGAGATCCTGGGCTGCCGCCTGGACCTGGAGCAGGAGTGTCACGCATGAGCCGGTCTTCCCTGCGCATCTTCGTGCTGAACGTGCCCGAGTTCGCCTCGCTGACGGAAGCAGCGCGCCGCTTGCCGGCTTGCCGTGTCAGCGACCTCGGCGACTATACCGTGATTGCCGCGAGCGAGCCGATCGAGTTCGGGCGTCGCGAACTGGGGCTGAAGCCCGCAGTCTGGTATGGCCTGTTCACCGGCGGCCTCGACGGCAGGATCGAGTCGTTCGGCCGCGATACCGTGCGCATCGTGCCGCGCGATTATGAGTCGGCCTGAGAGCGGGAGGCAATCATGACCGGTATTCAGTTTCCGATCGAAGGCGTGGCGTATTGCCCGCGAGCGGCCGCGGCAAGGTACTTCGAGACCGGGGCGTGGGTAGACGACACCCTCGGCGGGGCGCTGCGCAAGACCGCGCGGCGTGATCCGGACCGCCTGGCATTTATCAGCGACGAGCGCGCGATCACCTTCACCGAAATCGACCAGCGCAGCGAGCGCCTGGGCGCCGCGCTGCATCAGCTTGGTCTCAGTCCCGGGGATCGCGCGATCTTCCAGATGGGGACCGCGATCGATACGGCCATTGCGTTGATGGGCTGCTACAAGGCAGGCGTGGTGCCGGTGTGTGCCGTGCCGCAATACCGTGAAGTGGAGATCGGCCAGTTGTCCGCGCTGTCGGAGCCGCGCGCCTATTTCGTGCAGGCCGACTTCAGTGCCTTCGACCTTGCCGGCTTTGCGCGCGGCATGGCGCAGCGTCATCCGTCGCTGCGGCACCTGATCGTGGCCCGGGGCGAGCCCGTTCCGGGACTCGGCGCGCACGGCGAGCACGGCCTGGACGCGCTGATCGACGGCATATCCTATGAGCAGGCAGTGGCCGTGCTGGCCCGGGTGTCGATCGGCAGCCAGGATGTGCTGAGTTTCCAGTTGTCCGGGGGCACCACCGGCGTGCCAAAGATCATTCCCCGCTTCCATGCCGAGTACATCGGCCATGCGCTCGCCTGCATGCGCCAGCTTGGCCAGACCGAACACAGCCGCCTGATCTGGTCACTGCCGTTGATGCATAACGCTGGCCAGCTCTACGTGCTGGTACCGACTGTGGCTGGTGGTATGACATCGGTACTGATGCCGCGCGTCGACATCGCGCGCATGCTCGAACTGATCGAGCTGCATCGCGTCACGCATGGCATGTCGATCGGACCAGTTGCGCCGCAGATGATCGCCTACCAGGATATCGCGCGGCACGATCTTTCGTCGCTCGAACTGTTCGGCACGATGACGCGCGCCGACGCGCTGGAAGCGCACCTCGGCGTGCCTTGCTTCAACCTGTTCGGCACCACCGAAGGGCTGCTGCTGGGTGCCGGCGCTCGCTTTCCCGCAGGGGTCCGCCATGGCACGCAGGGCTTCTCCGGTTGCCCGGATGACGAGCTCCGCCTGCTGGCGCCGGGCACCGACGAGCCGGTGCCGCAGGGCACGCCGGGCGAACTCTGCTTCCGCGGCCCGTCAAGCCTGCGCGGCTACTACAAGGCGCCCGAGGCTACCGCGCAAACGCTGACGCAAGATGGCTTCGTGCGCTCCGGCGACCTCATGACCGAGCATGTGATCGACGGCTACCGCTGCTTCGCTTTTGAAGGCCGCCTGCGCGACAACGTGAATCGCGGCGGCGAGAAGATCGGATCGGAGGAGGTGGAAGCGTATGTCAGTCGCCATCCGGCGGTGGCGGACGCCAAGCTGGTGGCGATGCCGGACCCGCTGTACGGCGAGAAGGGTTGCATTTACCTGATCCTGCGCGCCGGGCACGCGGCGCCGGATGTTGCGGAGCTTGCGGCGTTCCTGGTTGGCCAGGGACTCGCGAAGTTCAAATGCCCGGAGCGCATCGAAGTGGTCGGGGAGTTTCCGGTGACACGGGTTGGGAAAGTCGACAAGGCTGCGCTGCGGGCCATGGTGGCACGCCGGCTGGAAGTGGAGGCAGGCATAGCCGGAACCGATGGAACGGGGAGGGTGCCAGCATGATCTGTACCGAAGCCGTACTGGCTGACACACCGTTCGTCGTACGCCGGCGCGTCAAGTGGGGCGAATGCGATCCGGCCGGCGTGGTCTACACGCCGTCCTTCTCGGAATACGTCATTTCCACCGCGGAACTGTTCTACGAGCGCCTGTTCGACGGTCGCCCTCAAAACACCAAGGACGAGCTTGGATTCGGCACGCCAACACGTGCACTGGCGTTCGACTTCCGCCGTTCGCTCTGGCCGGATGAATCGTTCGATATCGAGGTGCAGGTCGAGGCCATCGGCACGCGGACCTACACCCTGGCGCTGACGGCGCGAATGAGCGAAGGCCGCGACACCGCGTTCGTCGCCCGCCTCACCCCGATCTGCGTGCGCCGCGGGACCCGTGATGCCATCAATGTGCCCGCCTCGCTGCGCAATGCACTGGAGCAGTATCGGCGCGCTTGCGAGACGCACCAGCTTGCCAACCCAACCCACCAAGGCCAGACAGCATGAACCGTCGTACCTACCGTATCGGGCAGATCGTGCCCAGCTCCAACACGACGATGGAGACTGAGATCCCGGCGATGCTGCACGCGCGGGAGCAGATCCTGCCGGAGCGTTTCACCTTCCATTCGAGCCGCATGCGCATGCATCGCGTGGTGCGCGAAGAACTGGAGGCCATGAACCGCGAGGGACTGCGCTGTGCCGCCGAGCTGGCCGACGCGCGCGTCGACGTGATGAGCACGGCCTGCCTGGTTGCGATCATGGCAATGGGCCCCGGCTACCACCGTCAGGTGGAGCAGGACCTGTTGCGCGTCGCACGCGAGAACCACTGTGGCGCGCCTGTAATGACATCCGCAGGTGCGCTGGTGGCGGGCCTGAAGTCGATGGGCGCGCGCCGGATTGCCCTGATGGCGCCGTACATGAAGCCACTGACTGAAGCAGTGGTGCAGTACATCGAACATGAAGGCATCGAAGTCCTGGACGCGCTGTCATTCGAGATCCCCGACAACCTGGAGGTCGGGCGTCGCGATCCCATGCAGTTGCTGCAGGACGTCAGGCGCCTGAACACCGCCAATGCCGACGTCGCGGTGCTGTCGGCCTGCGTGCAGATGCCGTCGCTGCCGGCGATCCAGGCGGCGCAGGACGCGATCGGCCTGCCGGTCACGTCCACGGCAGTTTGCACGGTTCGCCAGATGCTGGAGCACCTTGACCTGGCACCCGTCGTCCCCAACGCCGGCGCGTTCCTTGCGCCGGCCAGCAAGTAAGAGGATTACCATGAATGTCGCCGTTATCGGAGGCGGGCCGGCCGGCCTGTATTTCTCGCTGTTGCTCAAGCAGCGGCATCCTGAAGATCATATCGTCGTGCACGAGCGCAACGAGGCGGGCGCCACCTACGGCTGGGGCGTGGTGTTTTCCGACGTCGCCCTGTCGTTCCTGGAGGTCGCGGATCCGGCGTTCTTCCACAAATTCACCGCGCATCACCAGCGTTGCGATTTTATGGAGGTCACCCACAAAGGGGTGCGGGTGCCACTGCACAACAACCACTTTTCGCGCACCTCGCGCATCGACCTCCTGCGCGTGCTGCAGCAGGCGTGCGCCGACGCCGGCGTCGACATTCACTACGGCAGCCGCGTGAGCGACCCGGCGGAACTGCCAGACGCCGACATCATCCTCGCCGCAGACGGCATCAACAGCGAGGTCCGGACCCGGCTGGCGGAGCATTTCCGGCCGAGCTTCGATGTGCGCCGCAACAAGTTCGCCTGGTACGGCACCCATCAACTGTTTCACCCGGTCTCGCTGATCTTCCGCGAGACCGGCCACGGGGTGTTCATGGCTCACGCTTACCAGTACAGCGAGACACTGTCGACCTTCCTGGTGGAAGTCGACCCCGAGACCTGGCAGCGCGCGGGACTTGACACCGCCACGGAAGAAGAGAGTCGCGCCTTCTGCGAACAGGTCTTCGCGGAAGACCTGGGCGGTCACGCGTTGCTGGGAAATCGCTCCAACTGGTTCCAGGCGAGCGTGGTGCGCAATGAACACTGGTCGCATGGCAAGGTGGTCTTGCTCGGCGACGCGCTGCGCAGTGTGCATTTCTCGCTGGGCTCCGGCACCCGCATGGCGATGCAGGATGCGATCGCGCTGTGCGATGCCGTCTGCTCGCATCGCGATGATGTGCCGGCGGCGTTCCGGGCGTTCGAGGACAGCCGGCGCGATGAATCGGCGAAATTCCAGGACGCGGCCCGCCGCAGCCTCGACTGGTATGAGTCGGTCGATAGCAAGATGCACCTCGATCCGGTGGCGTTCGCCTACAACTACATGCAGCGCACTGGCAGGGTCACGCATGAAGACCTGCGCCAGCGCGACCCGGAGTTTATCGCCCGCGTGGAAGCGGCTGGTTACAACCATCCCGTTGATGCACCGACCGCGGCATAGCCGCACGCCTGCGCGAAATTCTCGCAAAACCCCGCTGTACCCGCACAAGCCGCAGCATAGCGGTAGTGCGCCGACCATCCCGGGAGACAACATGACAGCCCCATCCGCCCCCCAAGGCGCGGCGGCCGGCGCGCCTGTGCGCGCCACCGTCAACGTACGCGAATTCATCGACGCGGCACGCCTCTCATCGCTGCAGTTGCGCACCATCGCGTTGTGCTTCGCGATCGTGGCACTGGACGGCTTCGACATCGCCATCATTGGCTTTCTTGCTCCCCATATCCGCAGCGAATGGTCGCTGTCGGTGGTGGCCCTGGGGCCGCTCTTCTCTGCCGGCCTGCTCGGGCTGATGACCGGCGCTTTTCTCTGCGGTCCGCTGGCTGATCGCATTGGCCGGCGTCGCGTGCTGGTCATGTCGGTGGCGTGGTTCGGTGCTGCCTGTGCGGCATCTGCCGCGGCGCCAGGCATCGGCTGGCTGATCGCGCTGCGGTTCCTGACCGGGATGGGCCTGGGCGGCGCCATGCCCAATGCGATCACGTTGACCGCCGAGTTCAGCCCGTCGCGTCGCCGTGGCATGTTGCTGACGATCATGTTCTGCGGATTCTCCCTTGGCTCCGCGCTGGGTGGCGTGGTGACCGCGTATCTGATCGAGCAGGCCGGCTGGCGCGGCGTGCTGGCGCTGGGCGGTGTGCTACCGCTGGCGCTGGTCCCGGTACTGGCGCTGGCCTTGCCGGAATCGGTGCGCTACCTGGCCACGCGTGAAGGCATGCAGGCACGGATCGCCGCCACCTTGGCACGCATCGATGCAAGCCGGGTCACGGGCGGCCAGCGCTACGTCACCGACGAGCCTGAGGGCCCCAGCTCTCCGGTCAGCCAGCTCTTCGCGCCGCGCTACCGGCAGGGGACGTTGTGGCTGTGGCTGGCATTCTTCTGCAGCCTGCTGTTGCTGTACCTGATGATCAACTGGCTGCCGATCCTGGTACAGCGCAGCGGCCTCTCGCTGAAAGAAGCATCGATGCTCGCGGGGTTGCTGCAGGGCGGCGGCGTGCTGGGTGCCATCGTACTGGGCGTGCTGCTCGACAGGTTCAATCCCTATGCCGTGGTGGCCGGCGCCTACACGCTGGGTGCCATCGCCGTGGTATGCCTGGCTTCGGTGAGCGCGCCCACGGCAGTGGCGGCCGCGATCTTCGTCACCGGCTTCTGCGTGAGCGGATCGCAGGTCTGCGCCAATGTGCTGGCGTCGGCGTTCTATCCGACGTCGAGCCGCGCGACTGGCGTGGCCTGGGCACTCGGTATTGGCCGGGTAGGGGCCATCGCAGGCTCGCTCGGCGGCGCATTGCTGCTATCGGCGGGATGGAGCAATGCGGCGCTCTACCTCCTGCTGGCGATTCCGGCAGTGGTCGCGGCGATCGGCATCTACCGGACCGGGCGCGTCCAGGTTGCGGTCAGAATCCCGGAGCCCGAAGTCGGGGCAGACCTCACCCGTATCGAAGCCGCTACCCCGTTTCGCAAATAGAGCGAGGCATAAGGGCTTGCCATCGGGGCGCGCGTCCGTCCACGCAGCACTCGCCGGTCAGCGCCTGTCCGCACATACCCTTGGTTGACGGGATAATTTATGTGCGTAAAATTCAATTCATAAATATGAATAATGGCAGGTCCCGGCCCTAGGCTGGCCTTGCCGGCAACGGCTTCCGACAACCGCCGTCCAGGAGACAACCCGATGAGACCGAACTCGCGCCGCCGCCTGATGCTGTGCGCCGCCGTGCTGGGCGCGATGCCCGCGCTGGCCTGGAGTGACACCTATCCCAGCAAGCCGATCCGTATGGTGGTGCCGTTTGCGCCAGGCGGGGCCACCGATGTGGTGGCGCGGCTGATTTCGCAGAAGCTGGGCGAAGCGCTCAAGCAGTCGGTGGTGGTGGAAAACCGCCCCGGCGCCAACGGTATCATCGGCACGGACATCGTGGCGCGCGCGGCGCCGGACGGCTACACGCTGCTGCTGAACAGCGCCGGCGCGCAGACCCTCAGCCCGGTGCTGTACAAGGCGGGCTATGAGCCGCTGAAGAGCTTTGCGCCGATCTCGCAGATCAGCAATATCGGCTTCGTGATGGTGGTCCACCCGTCGGTGCCGGCCAAGACCGTGCAGGAGTTCGTGGCGCTGGCCAAGTCGAAGACCAAGCCGCTGAGCCTGTCGGCCGGCAGCAGCATGATCGAGCTGATCGGCGCCACCTTCAAGTCCGCGGCGGGCACGCCGGACGTTGTCAGCGTGTCTTACCGCGGCACCGGGCCGCAGATGCAGGCGGTGGTGGCGGGGGAGGTCGACATGACCATCGACCCGTTCAACGGCATGGCGATGATCAAGGCCGGCAAGCTGCGCCCGCTGGCGGTGTTCGCGTCCAAGCGCTCGCCCGCGCTGCCGGATGTGCCGACCATGCATGAGGCCGGCTATGACGGCATGGCCTTCAATTCCTGGGCGGGCCTGTTGGCGCCGGCCGGCACGCCCAAGGAGATTGTCACGCGGCTGAACCAGGAAGTGAACCGCATCCTGGCGCAGCCCGAGATCAAGCAGCGCCTGGCAGCGATCGACTATGAGGTGGTGGGTGGCACGCCGGAGCAGTTCGCCGCGACCATTGCCGAGGATGCGGCGCGGTGGGTCAAGATCGTCAAGGATACGAACTACAAGGCTGGATCGTGAGGGCTCAGGCTGGTGCAGGCGTCGCCTGCCGCACCAGCCAGCTGCGGAACGCGCGTGCCGCGGCCGGTTCCATCCGGTCGCGCGGCCACACCGCGTAGTAGCCGCCGCCCAGGCTGGCGCTGGCGTCGCTGGCGCGCACCAGCAGGCCTTCGCGCAGGCAGGCGTCGATCATATGGCGCCAACCCAGCACGATGCCCTGGCCTTCCATGGCCAGCTGCAGCAGGATCGGGTACTGGTTGGAGGTCAGCACGTTGCGCAGCGTGGCATCGGGCAGGCCCTGGCTGGCCAGCCAGGTCTGCCAGGACATCCACTGGCGCTGGCCGTCGTCGAGCATCAGCAGCGTTTCATTGGCCAGCGCGGCCGGGGCCAGCGTGCGGCCGTTCAGGTAGCCCGGCGCACACACCGGGAACACTTCCTCGCCATACAGCCGTCGCGCCGCCAGTCCGGGCGGAGGACCCTCGCGCAGGTAGTACATGCCGATATCGAACTCCGCCGGCGACAGTGACGCCAGGCTGTCGTTGACGGTCAGGCGCAGCTGGATCTCGGGGTGCGCCTCGCGGAACGAGGTCAGCCGCGGCGTCAGCCACAGCACCGCAACGCCGCTGGAGCACGCCACTGTCAAGGCGGTATGGCTGCGCACCTTCATCACGTCTTCGGTTGCTTCGGCGCAGCCCACCAGCAGGCGCTGCACCACCTCGGCATAGCGCTGGCCGCTGACGGTCAGGCGCAGCGCGCGCGGTTCGCGGATAAAGAGCTTGCGCCCGAGAAAGTGTTCCAGCTGGGCCACCTGGCGGCTGATCGCACTTTGGGTCAGGTGCAGTTCGGCCGCGGCGCGGGTGAAGCTGCCGTGGCGCATCGCGGCTTCAAACGCGACCAGGTTGGGCAGGGGCGGGAGCGGGGAAATGCGCATGGGGGCTTCCGGTCAGAGAGGCCCCCATGATAGACCGCCGGTGTAGGCCAGCGGGAGGGGCGCGCCGCCTGGGTCAGCCTTCGCGGCGGTGGATGCGGCCGGCCTGCATCACCACGCTCAGGCGCTCGCCCTGGCCGGCGATCAGGCCGATATCGGCCAGCGGGTTGCCGTCGACCAGCAGCAGGTCGGCCAGCGCGCCGGCGCGCACGGTGCCAAGCTCGCCTTCGCGCTGCAGGATGGCGGCGGCGATCGAGGTGGCCGAGCGGATCGCTTCCAGATTGCCGAGCAGCTCGGCGCGGATGCGGAACTCTTCGGCCTGGTGGTCGTGCATCTCGCCCAGCAAGTCCGAGCCATAGCCCATCGGCACGCCGGCATCGGCATAGATGCGCAGCGAGTCGCGGCCGGCCTGGCGCACGGTCTCGATCTTGGCTACCGAATCGGCCGGCAGGCCCAGGCGGGCGCCGTCGCGCGCAAGCGCGTCGTAGGTGACCAGCGTCGGCACCGCGAAGGCGCCGTGCTTGCGCATCTCGTCGGCGGCAGCGCGGTCGACCAGGTTGCCGTGCTCGATGGTGCGCACGCCGCAGCGCACCGCGCGCGTGATGGCGCGGCCGGTGTAGGCGTGGGCCATCACATAGGTCTGTGCGGCTTCGGCTTCGGCCACGATCGCGCGGATCTCGTCTTCGCTGTACTGGGTGTTGCCGATCGGGTCGGTGGGCGAGGCCACGCCGCCCGAGGCCATGATCTTGATCTGGCTGGCCCCTTTCTGGATTTCTTCGCGCACGGCCAGGCGCACGGCATCGACGCCATCCACCACGCGCGCGATGGCACCGGCGCGGAAGGCGCACGAACAGGGCTCGAGCACATCTGAGCGCGGACGGAAATCACCATGGCCGCCGGTCTGCGACAGCGCCTTGCCCGACGCAAAGATGCGCGGCCCCGGCACCAGCCCCGTGGCAACCGCCTGCGACAGGCCCCAGTCGGCGCCGCCGGCATCGCGCACGGTGGTGAAGCCGCGCTCCAGCATGCGCTGCATGATCGGCAGCGCGCGGATAGCCACCAGCACGTTGGGCTGCACCGCGTTCAGGCCGAGGTTGGCCAGCGAGGCCAGCACGTGCACGTGGCAGTCGATCAGGCCGGGCATCACGGTCTTGCCGCGCGTGTCGATGCGCTGTGCGCTGGGGGCATCGATGGCCGGGCCGACCGCGGCAATGCGCTCGCCTTCAACCAGCACGTCGTGGCTGCGCAGCAGCTCGCCCGTGCCGGGTTCGAGCACATCGCCGCCGTGGAAAAGGATCTGGGGACTCTGGGACATATCAGCGTTGTTGCAGGTAGGAAGGTTCGCGCACGAAACGGGTGCCGACCAGGCTGATGGCGGCGGCGATCATCACGTAGATGGCCGGGGCCATGCTGCTGCCGGTGGTGGCGATCAGCCAGGTGATGATGAACGAGGCAAAGCCGCCGAAGATCGTCACCGCGAAGTTGTAGGCGACCGACAGGCCGGTCGACAGCACGCGCGCCGGGAACAGCTCGGAGAAGGCCGCCAGGATCGGGCCGGTGTAGGTGGCGATCAGCACGCCGAACACCAGCTGGAACACCAGCAGCGACGACAGTCCGGGTACATGGTTGATGAAGGTGAACATCGGCCACGCCAGCACCAGGATTAGCAGCGCCGAGCCGCTCAGCAGCACGCGCCGGCCGATACGGTCTGCCAGCAGGCCAACCAGCGGCGCGAACACCATGATGGCGCTGCCGCCAGCCATGCCGGCGATAAAGCCGTCGGCCTGCGGCACCTTCAGCACCTTGACCGCGTAGGTCGGCATGTAGAACAGCAGCACATAGGTGCACACCGTCCACAGGATCACCATCGAGAAGCTGGCCAGGGTCTCGCGCGGGTAGGCCTGCACGATTTCCTTCAGCGGTGAATCGGCGCGCTCGGCGTTGTCGCGGAAGGTCGGGGTTTCATCGAGGTGGTGGCGGATGTAGTAGCCCACCGGGCCGATCACGATGCCCAGCAGGAACGGCAGGCGCCAGCCCCAGCTGTTGAGCGCCTCGGTGCTCAGTGAACTGGTGACAAAGGTGCCCACCGCCGCGCCCAGCAGCACGGCCACGCCGATGCTGGCCTGGATCCAGCTGGAGTAGTAGGCACGCTGGCGCGCCGGGGCGTACTCGGTCAGGAAGGCGGTGGCGCCGCCCATCTCGCCGCCGGCGGAGAAGCCCTGCATCAGGCGCGCGATCACGATCAGCAGCGGGGCCAAGATGCCGACCTGGTCATAGGTCGGCGCAATGCCGATCAGCGTGGTGCCCAGCGCCATCAGCAGGATGGTCAGCGACAGTGCTGCCTTGCGACCCACGCGGTCGGCGTAGATGCCCAGCACGATGCCGCCCACCGGGCGCATGAAGAAGCCCACGCCGAAGGTGGCCACGGCCAGCAGCAGCGAACTGAGGTCGTCGCCGGTGGGAAAGAACAGCTTCGCGATGATGACCGCGAAGAAGCTGTAGACGGTGAAATCGAACCATTCCAGGCCATTGCCGATCACCGTGGCGATGATGGCGCGGCGGCGCTGGCTGGGCTGGATGGCGGGCGCCGCTGGCGCTGCTGGTGTGTAGGGTGCGCTCGTGGGCGCAGCACTGTTTTGCATGGGTTCCTCCTCTGTGGCAGCTGCCGGGGGCGAGGGCCGGTGTCGTCTCAGCCGGCCTGGCAGATGGTGCAGCCGATGTTAGGAGAAGGCGGGGCGCAGACGGTAGCGATATCTCCGCATGAATGCATGCGCGTGGCGCATGGCTCGGGTTGACCGCGCCGCTGGCCTGCCATTACACTGCGCCCCGTTCTTATCAGCGGAGTTATCCGTGGACAGTTGTCCCAGTCATTCTCGCGGAAGGGGAGTTTCCCGGGCCGCCGGGGTGCGCTGAGCCACTGCAGTCGTCTTTCGCTGCGGTGCCGCCATCGCGCCCCGCAGTGTCCCCCGTTGGCCAGGTGCAAGCCTGCGCCCGCCGGTGCCGTTCCTCCCTTCCTGTCCTTCAATGTCTTGTCATGGCCTGCGCGTAACGTTCGCGGCCATGTGGCGGTATTTGTCAGGAGGGTTGCCATGGTGTGGCACCAGTTCTTCGTGCGTCTGGCCACAGTGGCCATCGTGGCCGCGGCCTGCCGGCCAGCGCTCGCGGCCCGGCCGCTGATCACCGACGATGCCCGCATCGTCGATCCCAAGTCCTGCCAGCTGGAATCGTGGATGCAGTTCCAGTCCGGCGGCAATGAACTCTGGGCGCTGCCGGGGTGCAATCCCACCGGCAACCTGGAACTGACGCTGGGCGGATCGCTGCAGCGGATCGATGGCGGGCTGGATGCCACCAATGTGCAGTTCCAGGCCAAGACGCTGCTGAAGCCGCTGGAGACCAACGGCTATGGCATTGCGCTGTCCGCTGGCCTTATTCATCATCCCAATGCCGAGCAACGCAAGCTGTTCGGCAACCTGTATCTCAATGTGCCGGTGTCGGTCTCGTTTGCCGACGACCGCTTCGTCGCGCACCTGAACGTCGGCGCCAACCGCGACACCGAGAACAACCAGACGCGCATGACATGGGGTTTCGGCACGGAGACGGCACTGCACCCGCGCGTGTTCCTGGTTGCCGAAACCTTCGGCGAGAACCGCGGCAAGCCGTTATTCCAGGCGGGATTCCGTTTCTGGGTGGTGCAGGACCGCGTGCAGGTCGATACCACCTACGGCAACGTGTTCGGCGGCGGTACCGGCGCGCGCTTCTTTACGATCGGGCTGCGGCTGCTGTCGCCGGCGTTCCTGCCGTAGTGGCAAGCGCGCCGGCCATGCCGCCAACCATGTCAGCGGACGCTAGTGAAAAGCAAGCTCAAGCTCCACGCCGCTGTAGTCAACGCGCGGAGCAAGCCTGCGGCGTGGCCCTTGTTCAAAGTGAATCAAGCCGTAGCCCTCCATCGTGCGGAGGGTCCGCGACAGGTTCGACACGGCGCGTCCGGTCTTCTGCGATAGCTCTTCGAGCGATTCAGGATTCGTTTCCGCGATCAGCGCAAGCAATTGGCGATTGGCGGGGGACAGGACCTTTGCCAGCACGTCCAGCGATTGAAACCAGACCTTGGGCTCATCCTTTCCGGGCTTGAGTTTGCCGCGGGCGATCGCCATGGTGCGGGCCTTGAAGTCTTCCAGTGAGGCGATGCCAATCTTGAGGTTGCCGCTCATCATTCACTCCTTTTGCTGCAGGATCTTGTCGACCTCTGTCCAGAAATCTTCCAGCAACGTGGAAGCATCCTGGTAGTCGTAGAATCGAACGCCCGCCGCCATGTGCTGGTGGCCGTACTCAATGCGCGTCCGCACTCCTGGCCCGGATCCCTCATTGATGCCGTGCGCATTGTCAAAACCAAGCAAACGGCAGCCAATCCTGTCATGCAGTGTCAGCGAATACCTCAGTCCGTGAGGGCGTTCCTGCGAGATAGGGCAGGTGCGCACCACGATTTTCACCCAATGCAAGCTTTCGTCATCTATGACGAAGCGGAGCCCATCCAGGTCCAATAGTGTGTCGAGGCTACGGTCGCGCATAGGTATGCTATCATAGTGTGATAAGTATGGCGAGCCCGACCGCTTGCATAGTTTCGTACGCCCATAGGACGCTCGAACAACGTTTGCCTGTGGCCAAGGCTCGTCTGGCTAGCACATCACTTTGCCACCGACAATGTAACGAGGAGGTTATTTTCTGGAAATCTGGCGCATATTCAGAGCTTTCCCAAAGGGCTTTCCTTGCTGGCACCGGCTTTCCCATTGCTGATCGCTTGCGGCTCCTGTCGCCGGCCCTTCAGGCAGCCAGTAATTCTTCCACTTCCTCGCGTCGCGGCGGATACGCGCCGGCCCGGGTCGCAGCAATGGCCGCCGCGGCGGCAGCCAGCCGCGCCTGTGCGGCAAGGTCGCCCGCCGCGCCGGACAGCACGCCGGCCATCCAGCCGCCCATCGCCGCATCGCCACAGCCGACGGTATCGGCCACATCAACTGCGAGCGCGGGCTGCTCGACGACAATACTGCCCTTGAGCAACGTCATGCCATGCGCGCCGCGCGTCAGCATGACGGTTGCATCGGGCGCCATGGCGCGTACCTGTGCCAGTGCCGCGTCGGTATCGAGCGCGGGAAAGAGCCCGGCCAGGTCTTCGTCGGAGATCTTGACGTAGCTGGCCAGTCGCAGCATGTGTGCGAGGACGTTGGCGTAGCCCGGTGCGCGCATCAGGTCCCGGAAGTTGGGGTCGAAGGCAATGCGCTTGCCCGCCGTTGCGGCCAGCGTGGCTTCTTCACACAGCCGTGCCGCCAGCGGCTGGCGCACCAGGCTGATGGAGCCGAAGTGGATCACCTCTGCCGCCTGGCGCCAGCCCTCTGGCAAGCGGGCCGGGTCGAAATGCAGGTCCGCGCTGTCGTCCCCGACAAAGAAGTACTGCGGCGGATGGCGTGACGCGACAAAGGCCAGGAACGGCGAGCGCGCCACCCGCTGCAGGAAGCGGCCGTCCAGGCCGGCGTCAGCACTGGCCTGGGCCAGGTCATCGCCGAACAGGTCCTGGCTGACGGCGCCCGCAAAGGCGGTCGCAATGCCCAGCCGGGCGCCAACGCGCGCCACGTTCCAGCATGAGCCGCCGGGCAGACCCAGCCAGCTGCCGTCGGCCTGGCGGACCATGTCGGTCAGGGCTTCGCCGAACACGACATAGCGGGGAAGGGGCGTGGACATCGGAGTCTCCTGTGTTGTCTGCCGCGGGTTAGCTTGCGGCCGTTGCCCGCACTGCCTGGGCGCGGCGGATCAGTGCGGCGGTCGAGGCATCATGCGCGGCGGCTCCGGCGGTGCCTTCCAGTTCGCGCTGGATCGGCGCGGCCAGCTTCTTGCCGAGTTCCACGCCCCACTGGTCAAACGAATTGATCTGCCACAGCGCACCCTGCACGAAGGTGCGGTGTTCCGACAGCGCCAGCAGCGCGCCCAGGTGGTACGGGTCCAGCCGCTGCAGCAGCAGCGTGTTGCTGGGCCGGTTGCCCTCGAATACCAGGTGCGGCACCAGCACTTCGTCGCGCACGCCCTCGGCGCGCACTTCGTCGGCGGTGCGCCCGCGCAGCAGCGCTTCGCCCTGTGCAAAGCAGTTGGCCAGCAGCTTGGTATGGTGGCCGGGCAAGTCGCTCACGGGTTCCAGCGTGGCGATGAAGTCTACCGGAACCAGTTGGGAACCCTGATGCATCATCTGGAAGTAGGCGTGCTGGCCGTTGGTGCCGGTCGTGCCCCACACCACCGCAGCCGAGCCCGCATCGAGCGCGCCGCCGTCGAGCCGCACGGATTTGCCGTTGCTTTCCATTTCCAGTTGCTGCAGGAAGGCCGGCAGCAGTTCCAGCGGCTCGCAGTAGGGCGCCACGCAGCGGCTGCCGGCACCGAGGAAGCTGCGGTACCAGACATCGAGCAGGCCTAGGATCATCGGCAGGTTGCGCTCGGGCGATGCGCTGGCGAAATGCAGGTCCATCGCGCGCGCGCCGTCCAGCAATTGCCGGAAGCGCTCGAAGCCGATGGCGACGGCGATCGACAAGCCTACCGCCGACCACAGCGAGAAGCGTCCGCCCACCCAGTCCCAGAACGGGAACATATTGGCCGGGTCGATGCCGAATTCGGCCACCGCATCGCGGTTGGTCGACACCGCCACGAAATGCCGCGCCAGCCCGGCACGGGTCACGCCTTGCTGCAGGAACCAGTCGCGCGCAGTGCAGGCGTTGGCCATGGTTTCCAGCGTGGTGAAGGTCTTGGAGCAGACGATCACCAGCGTGGTGGCGGCATCCAGCCCGGACAGCGTGCGTGCCAGATCGCTGCCGTCGACATTGGCGACAAAGTGCATGCGCGGGCCGGTGGTTTGTGCATCGCCCAGCGCGCGGCAGACCATGCGCGGGCCCAGGTCCGAACCGCCGATGCCGATATTGACGACGTCGGTGATCGCTCGGCCATCGAACCCGGTCCAGGCGCCACTGCGCACCGCATTGGCAAAGCGCTCGATCTGCGCCAGCACCGTGGCGACGTCTGCGCCCACGGGTACGCCGAGCGCGCGATAGCCATCCTCCGGATAGGCGCGCAGCGCGATATGCAGTGCGGCGCGGTGCTCGGTGGTGTTGACCGGTTCGCCGCCGAACATGGCGTCGCGCCGCTCGGCCACGCGCGCCTGGCCAGCCAGGGTGAACAGCAACGCCAGCGTTTCGTCGGTGATGCGGTTCTTGGCGTAGTCCAGCGTCAGGCCGCAGGCTTCGGCGGTGAAGCGCTCGGCGCGCAGCGGGCCGCGCGGGCCGTCGAACCAGTCGCGCATATGGGTGCCGCGCAGGGTGTCGGCGTGCGCGCGCAGGGCTTGCCAGGCGGGTAGGGAAGTGGTCATCTTGGATACTCCGCAATACGTGGGCTACATCTCTTCATGCCAGGCCATGCTGTCTCGCGACAGCAGGGCACTGGAGGCCGCCGGGCCCCAGGTGCCGGCGGTGTAAGGCTTGGGTGGCGTGGGCGAGTTCTCCCACGTCTTCAGGATGGGCGCGACCCAGCGCCATGCCTGCACCTGCTCATCGCGCCGCACGAACAGGCCCAGCCGGCCGCGGATCACGTCGAGCAGCAGGCGCTCGTACGCGCCCACGCGCCGCACACGTGGGGCGGCAGTGTTCAGTTGCAGGTCGAGGGACGCGGGAATCAGTGCCTGCGTGTCGCCCGGCTGCTTGGTCAGGAAATACAGCCGGATGCTTTCCTCGGGCTGCAGCGTGATCACCAGCCGGTTGCCGGACATGACCCCCAGCGGATGCGGGAACAGCGGGTAGGGCACGTCGTGGAAATGGATCACGATCTCCGCCACGCGCGACTGCATGCGCTTGCCGGTGCGCAGGTAGAACGGCACCCCGGCCCAGCGCCAGTTGGCGATCTCGGCGCGGATGGCGACGAAGGTCTCGGTGCGGCTGTCGGGCGCGATCCCGGGCTCACTGGCATAGCCGGGCACGGGGTCGCCGCCGGCGGCGCCACGGGCGTATTGCCCGCGCACCACCTTCTCGGCGACGTCTTCCGGCCGGATCGGCCGCAGCGCCTTCAGGATCTTGAGCTTCTCGTCGCGGATGGCGTCTTCCGACAGGCTCGTGGGCGGCTCCATCGCGACCATGCACAGCAGCTGCAGCAGGTGGTTCTGCACCATGTCGCGCAGCGCGCCGATGCCGTCGTAGAAGTTGCCGCGGCGCTCCACGCCCAGTTCTTCGGCGATGGTGATCTGCACCTGCCGCACCCATTCGCGCCGCCACAGCGGCTCGAACAGTACGTTGCCAAAGCGCACCGCCATCAGGTTCTGCACCGACTCCTTGCCCAGGTAGTGGTCGATCCGGTAGATCTGGTCCTCGGCAAAGTGCCGCGCCACTTCGGCATTGATGGCCTCGGACGAGGCCAGATCGTGCCCGAGCGGCTTTTCCAGCACGATGCGGCTGCGCTGGCCGGTCAGGCCCACGCGCGCCAGTTGCTCGCAGATGGTGACGAACAGGTGCGGGGCCGTGGCCAGGTAGAACACCACCACCGGCGCCGCGCGCGCATTGACCAGCTCGGCCAGCGCATCGGAGCCGGCATCGGCGTTGGCATCCACCTGCAGGTACAGGATGCGGTCGAGAAAACCCTGCCAGGCTGCGGCCGCGGCGTTGCCCGCCAGCGCGGGCAGTACTTCGTCGTCGAGCATCGCCAGGTAGGCATCATGCGACAGCGGCTGGCTGCCCAGGGCCAGGATGCGTCCGCGCGGATGCAGCGAACCGGCGGCGTGGGCATCGAACAGCGCCGGCAGCAGCTTGCGCCGCGCCAGGTCGCCGGTGGCGCCGAACAATACGAAATCGAACTCCGGGGCAGGTTCAGGTGCCGGAGCGCCGGCAGGGTGGCTAGCCATCATGGATCAGAAAATAGTGGAAGGGGTGGAGGGACCGGCCATGCCGCTTACCGCGGCGCGGCCCAGCCCTTGTACTGGCCGACATTGGCGCGCGTCACCAGCGTGGACGGCAGCAGCACGGTCGGGTTGGGCGGGCGCTGGCCATTCATCATGCCCACGCCCAGTTGCACCGCCGTGCGGGCAATGGCCCACGGGTCCTGGCTGGCCGAGGCCTGCACCAGGGTGTCGGCCTTGAGCGCCGCTTCGATGTCAGGCGCGCCGTCGACCGAGGCAATCACGATGCCGCGGCGGTTAAGCTGGCGCGCGGCCAGGTCCGCGCCCACGGCCTGCGGGTCGTTGATGGTGAAGACCGCGTCCACCTTGGGAAAGCGCGTCAGGTACAGCTGCATCACGTTCAGCCCGCCTTCGCGGGAGCCCTTGGCATCCTGGTCGTCGGACAGGATGCGGATATCGGGATGGCGCGCCAGCACAGTCTTGCAGCCCTTGACCCGATCCAACACTGCCGATACCGGCGGGCCGTTCTGGATGATGACGTTGCCGCGGCCCTTGAGCCGGTCGGCGATAAAGCCGCAGGCGAGTTCGCCGGCCTGGGTGTTGTCGGTCTGCACGGTGGCATCGGCGCCGGCGGCGGCCACATCGACCGCCACCACCACGATCCCGGCCTTGCGCGCCTTGCGTACCGCCGGCTCGATGGCGCGGGCGTCGGCGGCGTTGATCAGGATCAGGTCGACGCCGGCGACGATAAAGCTGTCGATGTGCATGAACTGCTTGTTCAGGTCGTAGTCCGCCGACAGCACGGTGACCTTTACCTTCGGGTTGACCTGCCGGGCCGCGGCCTCGGCACCGCGGCCCAGTGCGACGAAATATGGATTGCCCAGCGAGCCCAGCGTCACGCCTACCTTCCTGAGCGGACGTTGCGGGGCCTGGGCATCCGAAGCGTGTGCGTCTTGCGCGGGCGCCTGAGCCATGGCCGGTGCAGCGCACAGAGCGGCCAGCACGCCGGCCGCCAGGGCTTTGAGGATGGGTTGGATCACAATGTTTCTCCTGTCCGGCAGCGTGTCAGGTACGGGCGGAGCCCTTCTGGCGATAGCGGTCGAGCGCGACCGCGCCGATGATCACCAGGCCCTTGATGATGTATTGCCAGATATCCGACACGCCCAGCAGGATCAGCCCGTTGGACAGCACCGCAATGATCAGCGCGCCCACCAGCGTGCCGGCAATCGATCCGACCCCGCCGACAAAGCTGGTGCCGCCCAGGATCACCGCGGCGATCGCATCCAGCTCATAGGACTGCCCCAGCTGCAGCCCGTTGGCCGCATAAAGCCGCGACGCCGACATCACGCCGCCCAGCCCCGACAGCAGGCCCGACACCGCATAGACGAACAGCAGCACCACCCATACCTTGATGCCCGACAGGCGCGCCGCCTCGGCATTGCCGCCGACCGCGTAGATCTGCAGCCCCAGCACCGTGCGGCGCAGCACCAGCCACGACACCGCGACCACCGCAATGGCAATCACCACCAGCCAGGGGATACCCAGCAGATCGCCGTTGCCGATAAAGGCGAACGAGATATCCGGGTTGTAGACCGTGCTGTCGTTGCCGACCAGCCGCGCCAGCCCGCGTACCGCGGTCAGGCTGCCCAGCGTCACGATGAACGGCGGCAGCTTCATGAAGGCGATCAGCGCGCCATTGACCAGTCCGAACAGCAGCCCGCACAGCAGCGCTGCCGGCACGCTCAGCGCCGCCAGTTGCGGCATCAGCGAGACCAGCATCGCCACCACCGCCGACACCGACAGGATCGATCCCACCGACAGGTCGATGCCGCCGGTCAGGATCACGAAGGTCATGCCCGCGGCCAACACCAGGTTGATCGACGCCTGCTGGGCGATGATCGACAGGTTCTGCAGGCTGGCGAAGTTCTCGGTCAGCAGCGTGAAGCCCAGGCAGAGCAGCACCAGCACCGGCAGCATGCCTAGTGCGCGCAGGCGTTCCTGCGTGGTGGCGCGCCCGGTGGCGCGCGCCAGCGGTGTGGAAGCCTGGGCGGTGACGCCATGGGCCGCATGGGACGTGGATGAGAGGGGATTGCGCATAAGTGTCTCCTGATGCTGCGAGGCGGGATGCCGCCCCGGTGCGGCCGTTCTTTGCCGGCCTGTACGGGAATTCAGCGGTTCAATGCAAGACCGGGGGCTGTTGCTCGCCGGCGCCGGTTGCCAGCGCAATGATCTGTTCCTGCATGGCGGCGGCATCGGCGCAGCCCGGCACTTCGCCGGCCAGCTCGCCTTCGCGCATCACCAGCACGCGGTCGCACAGGCCGACCACCTCGGGCAGTTCGCTGGAAATCATCAGCACCGCCACGCCGGAGCGCGCCAGCTCATTGATGAGCCGGTAGATCTCGGCCTTGGCGCCGATATCCACGCCGCGCGTGGGCTCGTCCAGGATCAGCACGCGCGGCCGGGTTTCCAGCAGGCGCGACAGCATCACCTTCTGCTGGTTGCCGCCGGACAGCGATCCCACGTTGACCTGCGGGTGCGCCACGCGGATGCCGAGCGAGCGGATCGCCGCGGCGGTGCGCTGGCGCGCGCTGGCGCGGTTCAGGCGCCCGCCCCGCAGCGCATCGCGCGCGGCCACGATCAGGTTGATGTTCTCGTGCACGCTCTGGTCCAGGAACAGGCCCTGCAGCTTGCGGTCTTCGGTCAGGTAGGCAATGCCGGCATCGATTGACTGGCGCGGGCCGGTGACGGCCAGCGGCGTGCCGGCCACGAACACGGCGCCATCGGTGCGGGCATCGGCGCCGAAGACCAGCCGCGCCAGCTCGGTGCGCCCGGCGCCCACCAGCCCGGCCAGGCCCAGCACCTCGCCGGCGCGCAGGTCGAAGCTGCAGCCGCGCACGCGCCGGCCATCGGACATATTGCGCACCGACAGCATGATCTCGCCCGGCGCGGCCTCGCCATGGGTCTTGGTGTAGAAGCCGGACAGGTCGCGCCCGACCATCATCTTGACCAGCGCCGCCTGCGTCAGCGCCTCACGCGTGAGCGTGCCGACAAAGCAGCCGTCGCGCAGCACGGTGACGCGGTCGGCCAGCTCATCGATCTCCGCCATGCGGTGGCTGATGTAGATGATGGCCATGCCTTCGGCGCGCAGCTGACGGATCAGCGCGAACAGGCGGTCGGTCTCGCGGGTGGACAGCGGCGTGGTGGGCTCGTCCATCACCAGGATGCGGGTCTCGAAATGCACCGCGCGCGCAATCTCCACCAGCTGGCGCTGCGCGATCGACAGCGTATGCACCGGCGTCTGCGGCGTGAAGTCCGCGCCCAGCCGGGCCAGCGTGGCCTCGCAGGCGCGCGCCATGGCGGCGCGGTCGACCATGCCGCGGTGGTGCAGGTGGCGGCCCAGGTAGATGTTCTCGGCCACGCTCAGGTTGGGCGCCAGGCTCAGCTCCTGGTAGATCACGGCCACGCCGTGGGCACGCGCCGTGGCCGGGCCGTCGATGGCCACCGGCTCGCCGCTGATGCGGCACTCGCCGCCCGGGTCGGCGATATAGGCGCCGGACAGGATCTTCATCAGCGTGGATTTGCCCGCGCCGTTTTCGCCCATCAGGGCATGGACTTCGCCGGCGTAGACGGTCAGCTCCATGTTGCTGAGCGCCTTCACCCCGGGGAAGGTCTTGGAGATATTGCGCAGCTCGAGCAGCGGGGCGGGGCCCGCATGGCCGCCATGCAGGTGCGCTGGCATGGGCGAGGTACGCGGTGCTTCAGACAATGGCATGGCTGGCCTCCGGAACGATGGCAGACGCACCCCGTAGCAGCTCGGCGCGCGGCGAGAAGTTCATGAACATCGGCAGCGACGCGGCACCCACCGCGCCGGCGTTGGCGCCAAAGCAGCCGCGCACCACGGTGGCGGGCGCGCGGGCTTCGGGGGCGCCTTCATCCAGCGCCTGCTGCAGGCGCGCGATCAGCGTGGCGACCAGGCCGCCGTCGATATCGGCATCGAAGATCACCAGCGGCACGTCGAGCACGGCGAGGGCGGACTGCAGCGCAGGCGCCAGCGCATCGACGCAGTCGGCAATCCATTCCTCGACCGCGGGGTGGCCCAGCTCGACCTGGCGCTGAAGGTCGGCATGGCCGTTGACCACCACGCCGTGGTGGCGCAGGTGGCGGGTCAACGCGTTGAGCGACGCGCGCGAGATCAGGATGTCACGCCGCTTGCCGTTGCCGGCGGCACCCGGCGCGGAGGGCAGGGTGCTGGGCGGCACCGGCATCATCGCGATATCGCCGGCATTGCCGGAGACACCGCGCACGCAGTCGCCATTGAGCACCACGCCGCCGCCGATGGCGGGGCCAAGGAAGACGTAGAGGAAATGCTGGGCATGGTGGCGCCCGTAGAACAGCTCGGCCACCGCGGCGGCGGTGCCGTCGTTCTCGCCGAAGACCGGCAAGCCGGTGGCGGCGTTGAGCATTGCCGGGAAGTCAGCCTGGTCCCAGGCGCGGAAGCTTGCCTGGAAGGCCTCGCCCTGTACGTCCAGCTCGCGCAGCCAGGCACCCAGGTTATAGGGCTGCGCCACGCCGATGCCCAGCAGCCGCTTCTGTTCGGCGGGGGTGAGCAGGGCGCGCAGCTCGGCAATATCGTGCCGCACCATGTCCAGCGCCTGGTCAGGGTGGGGCAGGACCAGCTGGTGGGCGCGGCTGGCCAGGATATGGCCGGCAAAGTCCACCATCACCACCTCGATGCTCCCGCGGTCCAGCCGTACGCCAATGCCGAAGGCGCCCTTGGGCTGCAGCCGGATCAGGCTGGCGGGCTGGCCGCGCTGGCCTTCCGTGCGGCGCCCGGACTGCTCGACCAGGCCTTCCTCGGACAGGGTCTGCACGATGCTGCCCACCGCCGTATTGGTCAGCTGCGCCATCCGCGCCAGATCAGCCTTGGAGGCCTCGCCGGCACGGCGCAGCGCCAGCAGCAGCGCGCGTTCGTTGTACAGGCGCAGGCTGGCGGAATTCACGCCACGGCCCGCTTTGGATGCGGTCATCTTGTCTCCGTCCGCTATTAATTAATTCACCTTGAATTAAATGATATGAGAGCGCAGAACTCAACCGCGGGGAAACCCGGAGGGCGGATGCGGCGCCTGGGCGCCAGGTGATGGGGAAGCCACTGTCGTGGCTCGGATGCGGAAGAAAGCGGCGGTCCGTGCGCAGGGGGACCGCCGGGGTGCTGCCCGGGAGCGGGCTTATTGTTTGGTCATCTGCATGGTGAAATACCCGCCGGTCCCGGTGCTGCCGGCCATCACCAGCGTGCGCGCATAGCGCGTGCTGCTGTTCACGATGATGCTGCCGTCGGCCGGCATCAGGCGGAGCGCGGCAAAGCCCTTGTGCGGCACGCCAGTCGACAGCGCGCAGCCGGTGCTGCCCGGCTGCGTGGAGTTTTCGGCAACGGTCCTGACCGCATACAGGTTCTTGGCCGATCCCGGGGTGGCAAGCGTTGCCGTGCCCTGCAGGTCGCAAATGCGGGTGCCGCTGGTATAGGTACCGGTGACGTTGCCGGCGATGGCAGCCGTGGTCCACGGCTAGCGCGCTGGACGGATCGTAGGTACCGGATAGCACATTGGTAGGGTTGCCTGGCGTGGCGACGAAATTGCCGTCAAAGCGCTGGCCCGGGGTAATGGTGCCGGCCCCGGTGGCCGGGTAGGCAAAGCCGGTTTCGTACAGCGTGCCGGGGCCCAGTGTCCAGGTCGAACCAGAGAACTGGAACGCGCCTCCCAGCACGCCCGTCAGTCTCGCGTGCACGAACTTCCCGCTGTTGTCGACCAGCGTGGCGTTCATGACGCCGACCCAGAGACCTTCGCTGTCATTGCCGACGGCTGCCGTCGAGCCCGGTTGCGGTGCGCTCAGGCTCGGCCGTAGCTCGCCAGTGGGTTCAGGTTGCGGTGCTGGATCCGGCTTTGGCCCGGGTGCCGGTGCCGGACTATTTTCAGACGGTGGCGTTTGTGGCGCCGGTGTGGGCGTCGCATTGTCCCCGCCGCCGCCACAGGCGGCCAGCAACGCGATGGCCGACAGCAGGGCTGCCGGCATGGCTATTTTCTCATTGGATTTCACCTCCGGATTGTGGGAACGGTCTTGCTTTCCCGTTGCATACAGGCGCCGGCGGATCCCATTACGGATTGGTTGCGTCGGGCGACGCGGTGGGAAATGCCGACCAGCCAAGCTATCGATCCGGGGTTGGCAGGTAAATCAGACGGATCTGAAATACGGGGGAGAAAATGCCTGAATGAAGTGTCTAGGGTAGTGGCTACAGGCGGCCGCGCATCCGGCGGCCGCCTTCGGAAGCGTCAATCCGGCAACGCGCCCGCCTGCCGCAGCGCCGCGCGTGCGATCTCCATGCGCGCCTTGGCGTGCTCGGGCCGCAGCATGTCGAGATTGAGCGCAAACAGGTAGTCATCATCGCCACGCTCAACCCAGCCCACCAGCCAGCCCACCGCCGGCCTGGCCGAATCGGCCCAGCCGGTCTTGGCGTGCAGGGTGTAGGCGGCGGTGCGCTCCATCACCGTAATGTCGTCCACGGCCTTGAAGGTGGTTGGCGAGAAGGGCAGCGTGCGCTGCACCACGCCCTTCAGGAAGTCGATCTGCTGGTAGGCGGAAATCTGCAGCGTGCCGTTCAGCCAGAAGCGGTCGACCTGGCCTGAACTGTTGGCATTGCCATAGTGCGACGCAGTCAGGTAGCGCTGGTAGGCCGCGCTGCCAACCCGCCGCGCCAGCGCCTGGTAGGCCGGCACGCAGGAGTTGGGGAAGGCCACGCGCAGCGGCACGTCAGCGTTGCAGGCCTCGGGCAGGATGGCCTTGCCGCCGACCAGCCAGACCTTGCCGTCCCACGGCAGCTTGTCATGGTCGACGTCGGCCACGGCGCCGCTCTCCAGGCCGATCATCGAGTTCAGGATCTTGAAGGTCGACGCCGGCGAGTACTGCGTGGACGCACGCGGCTTGTTGTAGGTCAGCATGCGGTCGCGCCGCAGGTCGTAGATCACCATGGTGCCGGTGGCATCGGCCTGGCGGAACAGCGCCGCGGCATCCAGCGGGACTTCTTTCGGTGCCGCCAGGGCGGGCACGGTGGCGGCAAGCAGGCCGAGGCCGATCGCCATCGGTGTCAGCAAACGAGCAAGATGATTGTTCATGGCTGTGCAGAGGAGTTGAGGGGATGGCAATCCGGGCCCGGACCGTGGTGCGCAGCATAGGAGAGCGCCCGGATAACGCCAACCGCACCGGCTGTAACTTGCGTAACATGACGGGCGCCGCCTGGCTTTCCCCGCGATTTCCCCGTTCCCAGACTGCCTGATGCCAGCCACGCCTGCCCCGATCCGTATCGACGTGTCGGCCCCGTACCGGGTCGACGGCCAACCCGCGCGCTACCAGTCGGTCTGGCTGCTGGCGCGCATCTGGCATGCGCATCGCACCGGGGAGGGAGGAGTCACCGCGGCAGTGGTGCGCAGCGCCTTCCCGACGGCGGCCAACCTGCGCATGCTGGCGTCGCGCGCGTTTGCGGACTTTGCGCGCTGGCAGGTGGCGGTTGGATGGGGCGCCGACCGCCAGCGCGATCCCGCTGCGGCCAATCCCGCGCACCGCAGCCGCGGGCCGTTCTGGATCACGGCAGCGAGCGCGCGGCGCCTGCGCTTTGTGGCGGACGGGCGCACGCTGGGCCCGGCCGCGCTGGCCGGCCATCTTGCCTTTGCCACGGCGCCGCAAGCGGCGCCGGCCGGCCAGCCGGACGGCGTTGGCTACGTGATGCGCGACATGGCCTTCTGGCGCGAGCTGACCCAGGCCATGCGCGGCGCCCAGGACGGCCACGCGGGCATGCATGGCTCAGCCGTGGCCGAATCCTTCCGCGCGGCTGGCCGCAGTGCCGGCGACGGTTTCCAGCAAGCCCTGTCGCTGCTCAAGGAAAGCCTGGCCTGGCGCCGCTGCGGCCGCCTCGATCAGAGCCGGGCGGCGCTCAGGCGTGTCGACCGCCTGGTGCAGGCGGCCGAGGCAGGCGCGGCGACGCCCGCGTTCTGCGCCATGGCGCATATCGTGCGGGCCTGGGAACGGTATACCCGCGGCGACAGCGACGGCGCGCGTGCCGGCCTGGAAGGACTGCACTCCGATCCGGAACTGCGCCTGGTGGTGCGGTACAACCCGCGCGTGCGTTTTGAAGTGCTGAACCTGGAAGCGCTGCTGCACAAGGCCGATGCCATGCGCGCCGGGCATGCCTGCACGGCGCAGGCCGCGCAGCTGGCGCTGGATACCTTCGCCGGCGCGCTGCAGGCAGCCTACGAGGCCGATTCCGTCGACGCCGTGCAGCATGCCGCGGCCAATATCGGCCTGTGCCTGTGGCTGTTCTGGCAGCACGGCCTGGTCGATGCCGCGCGGGTCTTGTCCGCCAGCGCGGTGCAGCGGCAGGCGATGCGCTGGCTGGGCTTGTCGGAGTGGATCTGCGACCGGTTCGGCGTAGGCGGCGGCACGGCGTGGAACGCGATCTTCCTGCTGCGCATCGCACGCGGCAGCTGCGGGCCCGATACCCCGCCGTCCGACCGGCCAGCCAGGGCCAACGACAGCATGGCCGCGTTCCGCCGCCAGCGCCCGTTGTCCGTTGCGGACGCTGTCGACGCCCTGCGGCCGTTCCACGCGCCGTTCGCGCCGGCCAAGGGCTTCGTGCGCTGGTCGGCCGTGGCTGCGTTCGCACTGGAAGACCATGACGCCGGCCACATCAGGCTGGGGCCGTTGCAGCTGGCCAACCTGCTGCTCGAATCGGCCTGGTATCTCACCCACGAGCAAGGCGCGACCGCAATGGCGTGCGCAGCAGTGGAGCGGCTGGCCGCCCAGCTGCCTGCGCTGCGGCCGGCCGAGCGTGCGTTCTTCACCGCGGAACTGCGTGCCTTGCCGCCAGAGTTGCGCGATGCTGCCGCAGAAGCTTCTAGGCGCAGGCGCAAGGCGGCGTGAGGGCAGCGCGCTAAGCCCCGGTTGTGCCGGTCCGGTTTGCGCGGGACAGCGCAATAGCGGCCGGCAACAAAAAAGGGCGACCTTGCGTCGCCCTTGCTCACTGGCAAGCCAGAGTCAGTCGAACAGCTCGTGCCAGATGCTCTTCTTCTTATAGTGCTTCTGCTCGCGCTCATAGTGCCGGTCG
Organism: Cupriavidus sp. FW305-F7; assembly: GCF_058782875.1. Taxonomy (NCBI): domain Bacteria; kingdom Pseudomonadati; phylum Pseudomonadota; class Betaproteobacteria; order Burkholderiales; family Burkholderiaceae; genus Cupriavidus; species Cupriavidus sp. FW305-F7. The sequence goes on from NZ_JBYSYC010000005.1 coordinate 172,049, forward strand.
CGGTCGCCATGGCCGCGCTGGTATTCCTGTCGCGGGGGCGGAGTTTGCTGCGGCATTTGCTGCATGGGCACCTGCTGCACCGGGGCGGCTGCCACGGAGCGCTCGAGGATCTTGTCGAGTTCGCCCCGGTCCAGCCAGACACCGCGGCATTTCGGGCAGTAATCGATCTCGATGCCCTGGCGTTCGGACATCACGAGTTGCGTTTGCGGGCACACCGGACAATCCATTGCTTCTCCTCATTGAAGTGAAAACGTCAGGATATGACCGGCGCCAGCCCATATGGTTCGACCGGAGGATACTTGCAGAAGTGGTGCCGAGGGCGTTTGATGTGGTGCGCAGGCCCTGGCAGGCGCTCAGGCAGCCTCGCCGACGGTGCCGTGGCCGGCGTCTTCAGCCGGCTCGTCCTTGCCGCCGGGCAGCAGCAAGTTGAGGATCACCGCCGACAGCGAGCCCACCGTGATGCCGGAGCCAAACACTTCGTGGACAAAGGCCGGCAGCTTCGACAGCAGTTCCGGGCGGAACGTCACCGCCAGGCCGCAGCCGATCGACACGGCCACGATCAGGGTATTGCGCTGCGTGAACTTGACGGTGCTGAGCATCTGGATCCCGCCCGACACGATCATCGCGAACATCATCAGGCCGGCGCCACCCAGTACCGGCTGCGGGATCGTCACCACCAACGCGCCCAGCACCGGGAACAGCCCCGCCAGCAGCAGCATGACACCGGTCAGCGCGACCACATGGCGGCTGGCCACGCCGGTCAGCGAGACCACGCCGACATTCTGCGCGAAGGTCGACAACGGCGGGCTCGACATCAGTGCCGCAAAGGCCGAGCCAAAGCCATCGCACAGGATGCCGCGCGACAGGCATTTGCCGGAAATCGGCCGCTGCGTGGCCGCGCCCAGTGCCATGAACGTGCCCGTGGACTCGACAATGGTCACCAGGAAAGCGATCGACATGGCGACAATGCCCGAGATGGAGAACGACATGCCGAAGTGCAGCGGCTGCGGCACCGCGATGATGGGTGCCTGGTGAAACTGGGTGAAATCGACCAGGCCCAGTGCCAGGCAGAGCAGGTAGCCGCCGGCAATGCCGACGACAATGGCCGAGGCCGACAGCATGCCCTTGCCCCACTGCACCACCGCCACCACCAGCGCCAGCACCGCGACGGCAATCGCCAGATTGCCGGGCGCGCCATAGCGGCTGCTGCCCTGGCCGCCTGCGGCCCAGTCGATGGCCACCGGAATCAGCGACAGGCCGATCATGGTGACCACCACGCTGGTGACGGTATGCGGAAACAGCTTGCGGATCGCCGGCATGAAGAAGCTGCCCAGGATCATCACCAGCGAGCCCGCCAGCGCCGAGCCCAGGATGCCGGCCACGCCGTGTTCGACGCCCACGCTGATGGCCGCGCCGACAAAGGCGAAACTGGTGCCCATCACGCATGGCATGCGGATACCCACCGGGCCAATGCCCTTGCACTGGATGATGGTGACGATGCCCGAGCCAAGCAGGGCGGCATTCACCAGCGCAATGACCTGGTCCGGCGGCAGTTTCAGGGCACCGCCAATGACCAGCGGCACCGCAATGATGCCGCCCAGGGCGGCCAGCAGATGCTGGAGCGCAAGCAAAAACGTCGTCAGCCGCGGGGGGCGGTCTTCCACCTTGAACAGCAAGGGCGCCATTCATGTCTCCTGTTGTCTGGCCGGATATGTTTCCGGACTGTCTTGTTCTTCTGGCGCCGGGGGAGGGGCAGCCCCCGGCCCTGTCGTTGCGCGCTGCCGGACAGGCGGAGAAGACCGCCTGCAGCGAGCATGGCCGGGATCAGGTTCCAGGCCGCAACCGGGGAGCAAGAATAGCAGGGATAAGCACTCCGTGATACAAAAATTGCATACAATTTGTATCAGCTCCCTTGCATGGGAGGATAAGAACAGTGGAACAGCGCCGCGCGCCGGCGCGCGGAACAGGTCCGGGGCCGGCTACTCGCCGAAAAACACCCTTTCCGGATGCGGATGGCTGAGGAAGTCGTGGTGCGAGATGTGCCAGCCGTAGGCCCCGGCCAGCATAAAGACGATGCGGTCGCCCACGCGCACGCGCGGCACCGTTACCTCCTGCGCGAAGACGTCCTTCGGCGTGCAAAGCTCGCCGCAGATCGTGAGCCTTGCGTCAGTCAGCTCCGGGCGCGCAAACGGGTAAGGCCACGCGTCGTTCGGTGCGACGAAAAACGGATGATTGTGCTGCCACGACACCGGCAGCCGGAGATGGTGCGTACCGCCGCGCACGATGGCGAAGTGCTTGCCGTGATTGTGCTTGAGGTCGATGACTTCAGCCACGTAGCAGCCGCAGTCGGCGCTGATGAAACGGCCGCATTCCAGCACGATGCGGCAGCCGGGCCGCCGCTGCTGCAGCAGTTGCGCCAGCCCGGCGCAGAAGCGCGGCCAGTCAAAGGTGCGATTGGGATCGGTGTAGTCGATGCCGATGCCGCCGCCGACATTCAGCCATTTCAGCGCCAGTCCGTGTTCGTCACGGCATTGCTGCGCCAGCGCGATATGGCGTGAAATCAGTTCGAGATGCTGGTCGGCGTCCAGGCTGTTGGAGCCCGCGTGCAGGTGCAGCCCGACCAGGCGCACGCCGGGCAGGTCGCATGCCAACGCGATCACGGCGGGGAGTTCCGCCTGGTCGATGCCGAACTGCGTCGGACGCCCGCCCATCTGCAGCGTGGCGCCGGGCAGGCCGTAGGCCGGATTCACGCGCAGCAGCACGTCGGCGCGGCGGCCCATGCGTTGCGCGATGCGGTCCAGCCGGCGCAGTTGCAGCGCGCTTTCGACGTGGATCAGCCTGACGCCGAGGCGCAGCGCGCCCTCCAGCTCGGCATCGGTCTTGCCCGGGCCCCCGAATACGACCGGCACGTCGGCTTCGACGGCGCGCACGCGTTCGATTTCACCCAGCGACGCGACTTCGAAGCCGGCCGTTGCGCCCAGCAGCGCGCGCAGCACTGGCGCATCGCTGTTGGCCTTGATTGCGTAGTAGAGATCGCAGTCCTCGGGCAAGGCGGCAGCGAGGCCAGCCGCGCGCGTGCGCAGGTGGTCCAGGTCATAGAGATAGGCGCACGCAGGCCCCTTGCGGGGATCAAGTTCATCCAGGTAACGGGTGATGTTTTGCGGGTTCATGTGGTGGCGGGAAGGGGCGGCTTTATGTTGATGACAGGGAATGGGATTGCAGGTGTGCGGCCATGGCCCGGCGCGCGATGCCGCGGTCGTCGCCGAGCAGCAGCATGCGCGTGCCTTGCCGGCGCCAGAGCGCGGCGTCTTCCGGGGTGCGCGGCAGCGCGCAGAAATGCTTGCCATGCGCGCGCGCCGCATCGGCAATGCGCGCCACGGCGTCCCACACCAGCGGATGACGCGTCTGCCATGGCACGCCCAGTGATTGCGAGAGATCCGCGGCGCCTTCGAGCAGCACATCGATGCCGGGTATAGCGGCGATGTCATCGAGCGCATCGAGCGCGGCGCTGTCTTCGATCATCGCCACGACCAGCGTATCGGCGCCCGCTGCGGCAGTGGCGGCGGCAAGATCGTCGCGGCCGAACGCGCTATGCCAGGTGGCGTTCAGCCCCCGCTCGCCGGGCATGGGCTGATGCTGTGCGTAGTGGCAGAGCCTGGCCGCCTGCCTTGCCTGCGCTACAGCACTGATGCGCGGGAAGACGATGCCCTGGGCGCCGGCGTCCAGCGCCGGCGCCACCTGGTGCGGGGCCGCCACGCGCACCAGTGGCGCGATGCCGCTGGCGCGCGCCGCCAGCAGCATGGCGCCAAGCTGCGCGCCATCGATCAGCGTGTGTTCCAGGTCGATCACCACGAAATTATAGCCGGCGGCAGCGATCAGCTCGACGGTCAGTGCCGCAGGCGTCGAGCAGAACAGGCCGTGCAGCTGGCCGCCGCCCGGATCCGACAAACGCGCCTTCAGCGATCTCATGCCGCCTCTGCCTCCGCCAGCGCCAGCGGATTGGGCGCCTGCCGCGTGCGCAGCCGGATCTCGGGCATGAAGCGGCGGCTGGCCAACAGTTCGATCGACATGGTGGGCGCGAAGCAGTCGAAGCGCCGGAAGCTTTCAGCCAGGCGCGGGTGTGCGCGCTGGTAGCTGCGGATCACGCCTGCCACGATGGACCAGAACGCTGTTTCCTCGAGCTGGTAGTGGCCGGCAAGCAGTGGGGCCAGTTCGGCCAGGTTGACGAAGAACAGTGCGTCGCAGGTGAAGTCCCGCAGTTCATCGGCTTCGTCCGTTTCAATAAACGAGTTCGGGTTGACGCGCGCATGCTCGGCCGGCGGCGGCGTGAGTTGCGGCGCGGCGCCGGACAGCCACTGGCGCGAGAAGCGCACGCCGTCGTGAAAGTCCTTGAGCGCCACGCGCTGCGGCAGGCCGTCGACGTGCAGCAGCAGCATGTTCTGCGCGTGCGACTCGAGCGCGGTGCCGTGCTCCCAGAGCAGGTGCAGCACCGGCAGCCATGCACGCTCCACCAGCCGCTGCAGCCAGACGCGCACGCCATGACGGCGGACCCACGGCTCGATCAGCGGCAGGCCGTCGACATCGATATGGGTAAGCGCGGTCATGGGAATGGCGGCCTCGCCGGGTGCCAGATAGCGGTGGATGCTTTCGCGCCAGATGCAGGAAAGCGCGCCGTACTGGCCCTGCACCGGCGCGGCGGGCACATGGCTGACGCCGGCGACTTCGCGCAGCAACACCGGCGCGGCCATCGGCTTGGTCCATTCCGTGCGCGCCACCAGGCTCGCCAGCCAGTCACTCAAGACGGCGGCATTGCATACCGTGTGCGGCGCCAGCACGCGCGAAGTGGAGGTGTTGACGAGATTCATGGCCAGCTTCAGCGACAACGCATCGGCCTGATCGGCATTGGTGAGGGTGCGGATCGACTGCTGGGGCAGGTAGCGGCCCGGCATCTCGCCGACGGCGATCAGCTCGCCGCGCGCGAACGCGCCGTGGTAGCCCGGCGCGATGACCTCGTCCCATTGCCACGGGTGGACGGGCAGCGGCAGGTAGACGGCGGGATTGGCACCATGCTCGCGCAAAGCGGCCTCAAATGCGGCGCGCGCCGGCGGTGGCAGCAGGCTCTCGGGCGATGCCTCGGCGTTGCCGAGATTCCAGCGGCAATGCGAGCGGCGCGCTGCCAGCAGCACGGGCTGCAGGGGCGCGGCGCATTCCGGCGCGTAGCGTCCGTTGTCCGCCAGCGTGAAACCCATGCGCGATTTATATCCCGGGTGGTAAGGATGGGCACCCGTCAGCCGCGCTTCGATGGCATCGTAGCCGGCATCGCGCAACGGTTGTCCGGCGTGCCCGTTGGCATGGTGGGACTGCGCGTCCTTGACCTGCGTGGACAGCAGCTCCAGCCCGAACTGCTGCAGGCGCACCGGGTCGGCATCGAGCTGGCCGGCAAGCTCGGACAGCAGTTGCGCGACGTCGTCGGCTTCAGCCTGGCTCTCGCCTTCGCAACGGAGCACCGGCCCACGGATGCGGATGCGGCCGAAGCTGGCGGTGCGCTGCGCGGCGCAGCGATAGCTGACGGGCTGGCCGTCAGCCGTCACGCCGGGCAGTTCGACGCCGGCGTCGCTGACAATCACGTCGCGCAGGCAGTCTTCGAACAACAGGGCTTCCAGCAGCTGGCGCAGCACACGGCGGGCGGCTTGCTGGTATTGCGGGCTCTGGATCAGTCGTTGGTAATCGGTGGTGTTCATCGGGGGCTCAGGCTAGCGGTGCGGATACGAGGAAGTTCGGGACGCCTGCCCACGCAGGCGTTTCGCCGTGGCGGCCGAAGCAGCTCAGCATGTTGGCCTTGGCGGGAAGGGTGGGCAGGCCCTGCAGCGACGCCAGCAGCTGGCGCAGCGATGGGCCGCTTGCGTCGAGCGCGGCTGCGGTGTCCTGCCACAGCGTGGCTTCGTCGCAGCCGCCCGTGCGCGCCAGGCAGGCGATGAAGTGGCCGATATGGTTGACCAGCACGTAATAGGCAAAGCGATGCAGCGCGGCTTCCTCGGTGTACAGGGCGGGACTGTCGGCATCGAACTGCGCCGCCCAGGCAAAGCGGGCGCGGCTGATGCTGGCGCCTTCCATGTCGCGGACATAGCCGTGCACCGGCCAGCCGCCCGCGAACGCGACCATGCTGTTCTGCAGGTGTGCCTCCAGGCTGACGCCGTGCTCGGCGAACAGGCGCGCCAGCGGCAGCAGCGTGACATCGAGATAGCGCGCCCACCAGCGGCGGATATCCGCCGCGCCGGGTTGATGGCCCAGCGCTTCGCGCAGCAGGCCGTCCAGGATGCCGGCGCCATGCGCGGGCTCCTCCAGCACCGTGGCGAGCACTTGCGCGGCGTCGCCATGCGGGCCGGTCATGCCTTGCCGGAAGATCACCGCGGTGCTCGCGCGCAGCGCGTTGTCGGGCAGGGCCAGCACGGCGTAGCCGGTTTCGGCCAGCACCGTGAAGTGTGCGGACGAACGCGCCGCCTCGGGCAGCATGGCGATGGCGCGGCTGGCATCCAGCGCGCGCCGCACGTGCTCGGGCGGATTGTTGCGGACAAAGTTGGTGATGCGGATATCGAGCGCCAGCTTGAGGAAGCGTTGCTGCTGCGGCAGCCACACCGTGCGTACCGACGAGGTCGGCCAGGCCAGCTCTCCCAGCGGCCCGAGGGAAATCATCGCGCGGCTGGCCAGCAGTGGCTGGATCTCGCTGTGCGCGAGCAGCTGCGTGGCTTGCCAGGGATGGCAGGGCAGCAGGCGGTAGTCGCCCTCCTTGAGCAGGTCCGCGGCGGCCTCCATTGCCGCGGGGTCGATAGGCAGCGGCTGGCCGTCGATGGCGCTGCTCTCCAACTGGTCGCTGGCGACGGCGAAGTAGTGCAGCTGGAAGGCGGCGCCGAGCTCCGGCGCATAGCGTTGCAGCGCATCGTGGCTGAACCCTTCCGACGCCTTCGACGTGGCGTGGAATATGTGCCCGAAGCGCAGCCCCTGCTCGGCAGCGATAAAGCGAGAGGGCGCTTGCCGTGCGGGCGCTTCGCGGTGGTACAGGCGCACCTTCTGGACGCCGTTCTTCATCAGCGTGGCAAAGCGCTCCGGCCAGTCGGTGGCGGCGCTCTGTGGGTAGGCATGCGCGAGCGCCTGGGTGATGGCATCGGCCAGATTCTCGGCGCGGCGCAGCGGGGCGAAGGCGCTGCCGTCGGACAGCACCGCATCCGCGAGCCGGTGGTAGCCGATCGGGGATACGTAGGAGAGCGCAGCAGCCAGCCAGCGGTGGCGGCCGTCGCGATCCGCCAGTGCCAGCACCGCCGGTACCAGCCCCTCGGCACGCCAGCGCGCAAGGGTACTTCTCAGCGCAGCCGGCACCGGGGCCGGAAGGTGCGCGTCAAGGCGGGGATCGACGATGCCGGTCTCGCGGCAGTAGGTGTTGAAGAATTGCTCGATCAGGCGGCGCTCGACGGCGTCGGGAGCGGCGGCATCCCGGTCCGGGCGATGGGCGCGCAGGCGCCCTTGCGGCGCCACGGTGGTCGATGGCAGGAGAGTGGAAAGCATGCAGTTACCTCGCATCAGGGACGGTGGCAAACAACGATGAGCGATCAGGGACGACGAGTGCGGCGGCCAGCGCGAACATGGCGGCGATCAGCCATAACGTGCCCGCCGGGTCGGAGCGTGGCAGCCACGCCATCACCGCCAGCGGCCCGACCAGTTGCCCGGCGGTCATGGCGCTCTTGGCGATGCCGGTGGCGCTGCCGTGCAAACTCGCGGGCAGGCGGGCGCAGCAATAGGACAGCATGGATTGCGCGAGCGCGGCGAACAGCGCGCCCTGCACGACCCGGAGCGCGCCGATCTGCCAGAGCGCATCGGCAAGCGGCAGCAACGCGAGCGCGACGGCGCAGCCGCCGGCGGCCAACATGAATACGCGCACGGTCGTGCCGCGGTCGCTGAGCGCGCCCCACAGCGGGCTGGCGAGCATCGCGGCCAGCCAGCCCAGCGCGTGCAGGAAGCCGGTCTTGCTGCCGAGCAGGGCATCGTACGGGTAGCGCTGCTGCAGGTAGAGCGCGAACACGTTCACCAGCGCGAACGCGCCGGCCTGCGTCAGGCAGCCGGCCAGCAGCCAGCGGCGCAGCGACGCGTCCGCCAGCATGGCGGCGAATCCGCGCGACGAGCCGGCGCCAGGCAACGCCTGTGGCGCCGGCTCGCGCAGCCGCCATGCGAGCAGCAGCGTCAGCACGGCATTGGCCGCGGCCACTGCAAGCAGCATCGGCCGCACCGTCCACCAGTCCTGCAGCACGCCGCCGAGCACGGGACCCAGCAGCGCGCCGGTGGCCACGGCCGATTCCTGCATGCCGAAGGCACGGCCGCGCATGCCGGGCGTGCTGACGCGGCCGATGCAGATGGTCAGCAAGACGCCGACGGCGCTCGCGCCCTGCAACAGGCGGCCGGCCATGAAGCCGGCCACGTGCGTGGACAGCCCCATCAGCAGCAGGCTGGCGGTGAAGGCCGACAACGACAGCAGCAAGGGCCGGCGGTAGCCCCATCGTTCGCACCAGCTGCCGGCGAACGGCGCCAGCAGCAGCGCGCCGACGCCCGGCGCGGCCAGCGCCAGGCTGCTCCAGTGCGCGGCAGCGGGGCCGGCGAGGTCGCGCAGGTAGAGCGGCATGATCGGCACCAGCGTCATCAGGCCCGTCGTCACCACCGCCTGGCCGGCCAGCAGCAGGGCGATGTCGCGCGACGGGCCGGCTTGCGGCGCCGGCGTCATGACGGGACTCCGCTCTCGCGCAGCGGATTGCGCAGGCTGCCGAGCGCGCTGGGCATGCCGGTACTGGCGGTGTCGCGCGCCAGCAGCGGCGCAAGCAATTGCTTGAATGGCCATTCCGGCGCATCCAGCAGCGCGGTCCGCGCAATCTCTGCGGTCCGGTTGCCGGTACCGGCGGCCAGCAATCGGGCGATCTCCTCGCGCAGGATGCGCCAGCCCGTGCGCTCGTCGCTGTCGAAGGCCACGGCGATCGCGGCGGCGATGGCGTACAGGTTGACCTCGATCGCCAGCGTTTGGAAGTACGCGAGCAGTTGCGCCGGCGCATCGAGCATCAGCGTATTCGGCGTGGCGGTGTCCACGGCGTACGCGGGCACGTCCGCGCCGGCCTCTGCGAGCAGGGACGGGCAGATGCGCAGCGTGTCGTGATCGCGCAGCAGCAGCGCCCGCGGGCCTGGCTCGCCGACCACCAGCACGACGTTCTGCCCATGCAGCTCGGGCATGACGCCGTTGGCAAAGCAACGCAGGCCGGTTTCGAGCAGCAGGGCCGCGATGCACCGGAATGCCGCCCAGGCCTCGTCGGCATCGGTGCAGGACAGCCGGCGCAGCGCCGGCAGGTCGTTGCTGGCGGTCAGCGCCGCGCACGCCGCCATGGGCAACAGCCACGTGCCAGCCGCCAGGTCGCCGGGGTAGCGCCTGAGCACGCAGGCGAGCTCGCCCGGCTCAGCGATCAGCGAGTCGTGCTGGCGCAGTGCCCACCAGTCGCGCTCGTCGCAAAGCAGCAGGTGCTGGCCGAGCCAGGGATCGCGCGCCCGCAGCTGCGCCAGGCATTGTTGCGCGAGCGCACCGTTGTGCAGGTAGCGCGCGGGCAGGGTGCGCCTGGCCCCCAGTGCCTGCACGCCCAGCGACAGCTTGAGGTGGAGCTCGGGCCGGCCATGCATGACGAGCGAGCGCAGTGAGGCGGTCGGGTAGGCCGCACCGATGCCGCTACCGAGGTCGATGCATGGCGCTTGCCCGCTGGCGGCGGCGTGGGCCTGCTGCTGCCATTGCCACGGGTGCACCGGCATCCACAGGTAGCCGCGCTGCGCGCCGGCGGCTTCCGCGCGTGCCACCAGGCGGTCGAGTTCGTCGGGCGGCAGCAGCGAGCGGGCCAGCGGTTGCGCTGACGCTTCCATCGCCGAACCGGTCCGGAGCCGGTGTAACGGCACGGCAATCCAGTGCAGCCATATGGGCTGGCCGGATTCCGCGTCGAAGCCGGCGTGCGGCCCGGCCGCATCGCCCCAGGCCTTGGCGCGAGCGAGCGGATGGAAAGGGCGGTCGCGCAGGCAGCAAACCGCCTCCCACGACAGTAGCGAGCGCGGCGCCGCCGCAAGGCGATCCAGGATGGCCGGCTCGTGCGCAAGCGTGCGCGCGGCTTGCGCCTCGGCCAGCGCGAACAGCGTCTGCAGGCGCCCGCTGCGGCCGGGCCACCAGTCCGCCGACTGCAAGGCTTCCAACGCCGCGGCGGCGCCGAGCGGCATGGCGCTGCCGTCGCGTTGCAGGACGACGGGCGGCCTGTCATCGCCGGCGCCAAGCTGCAGCGGCCGGGGGCCGTCGAGGCGGCGGCCAAGCCAAAGCAGCGTGCCGGCCGTACCCAGGTCGACGGCGAGCGCGGCCAGCGGCGTGTCGTCAGCGGCTACCAGCCGGCAGTGCTCGCGCATGCCGTACAGGTTCTCCTGCCATAATGCGTCCAGCAGGTCCTGCGCCAGCATCCGCTCGCGTACGGGGTGGTGTGGCAGCACCGTCATAGCAGGGGCAGGCGCACGCCGACGCCGCGCTGCAGCGCAAGCTGGTAGAAATGGCGCGCGCACACCATATCGTCCAGCGCCATGCCCATCGGGTTAAGCAGGATGATCTCGTCGTCGCGCTCGCGCCCCGGCTTCGCGCCGATCACGATCTCGCCCAGCTCGGCATGCAGCTGCTCGCGGCTGAAGCGGCCTTCCAGCACCAGTTGGTTGATGATCTTCTTCTCGCGGTTGGACTGGTCCCAGTCGTCCACCACCACCTTGTCGACCTTCTCATAGACGTCCTTGTGCACGTCCATGATCGAGACGTTGGCGACAAAGGCTCCGGGCTTGAGCCAGGCATGCTCCAGGTACGGCGCATCCGCAACCGTGCAGGTGACGGTCACGTCGGCGGCACGCACCGCCGCCTCGGCGCTGGCCGACAGCTCCCAGCCAACCGCCGGGAAGCGCGCGCCCAGCTGGCTGCGCATCGCCTGCATTGCGTCGCGCGACAGATCGAACAGGTGGATGCAGCGGATGCCCGGGAACTGCTCCAGCAGCGTCTGCAGCTGCATGCGCGCGATCGGGCCGCAGCCGATACAGGCCACGTCGGTAAAGCTCGCGCGCGCCAGGTGGCGCGTCGCCACCGCGGTGATGGCCGCGGTGCGCATGCCGCTGATCAGGCCGCCTTCCATGATGGCGACCGGATAATTGGTCTGGGCGTCGTTGAGCACGATCACGGCGCTGGCGCGTTCCAGACCATGGCGCTGCGGGTTGTGCTGGCGGCTGCCGATCCACTTGATGCCGGCGACCGGGTTGTCGCCGCCGACGTAGCAGGGCATCGCAATGATGCGGTCGGCGATATGGTCGGCGCCGGCCCAGCGCAGGTAAGGCTTGAGCGGCTGCACGCATTCGTCGCGCGCATGCAGCGCCAGGCCTTCGGCAATAGCCTGAACAAAGGCGTCGGAATGGTCGGCGCCAAGGGCGATCAGGTCGGCGCGGCTGAGGTAGCGCAGCTCGGCAGCGGGGGTCTGGATGGGGGCGTTCATGCGGTCACTCCGTGTGCAGGGATGGACGATTGCGCGGCAGCCGAAGCCGTGTGCGCGCGATGGATGGCGGCGACGCGTTCCAGCCACGCGTCGTCGTAGACGGTGTCGAGATAGCGTTCGCCGCGGTCAGGAAACAGGGTGAGGATGCGGGGCGGGCGTGCGCTGCGTGGCAGGTCCTGCAACAGGCGGCCGATCGCGGCGACCACCGCGCCGGACGACCCGCCGGCAAAGATGCCTTCCTGCGCCAGCAGGCGCCGGCAGCCGAGGGCCGCCGCGTGGTCGTCCACATGGATGACCTGGTCGATTTCTTCGCGGCACAGCAGCTCCGGCACGCGGCTCGCGCCGATGCCCGGCAGCTCGCGGCTGGCCGGCGGGTGGCCGAACAGCACCGAGCCGGCGGCGTCCACGCCCACCACCTTCAACGCGGGCCACGCCTCGCGCAGGCGGCGCGCGATGCCATGCACCGTGCCCGAGGTACTCACGCCGAGCACCAGCACGTCGACCGGCCGGTCGAACTGGCGCAGGATTTCCTCGCCTTCGCCGTGGTAATGGCTTTCCCAGTTGCGCGGATTGCCGTACTGGTTGATCCAGACCGCATCCGGCAGGTCGCGCAGCATCTGCCGCACGCGCGCGATACGCGTTTCCAGGTAGCCGCCCTGGCTGTCCTTCTCGGTCACCAGCTCAATCCCGGCGCCATAACAGCGCAGGATCGTCAGATTGGTCTGCGAGATCTTGGGGTCGACCACGGCGGTGAAGCGCAGTCCCTTCAGCCGGCATACCATGGCCAGCGCGATCGCCAGGTTGCCCGACGAGCTTTCGACGATGTGGGCGTTGGCGCCGAAGGTGCCTTCGGCGAGGCCCTTTTCGATGATGTAGCGGGCAGGGCGGTCCTTGACGCTGCCGGCGGGATTGAATAGCTCCAGCTTGGCAAAGACCTCGGCCCCGGTGTCCCCGAACAGGCGGCGCAGATGGACCACGGGTGTCCCGCCGATACTCTCGATGATGCTGTTGCAAACCATGGCTTACCCCTCATTCGATGTTGCCCGGCACCGTGCCTGGGCAATTTGTATCGCTTTGTAAATGATAATTATTTACATATGAGCTTAAAAAAATGCCGGCCGAGGATGGTCCCGACAAGGCCATCGCCGTCCGGCGGCTGCTTTACCAGCGGTGCTGGTACATCGCGGTCAGCGTGATGCCCGCAGCCGGCAGGCGGCTGGTGTTGTTGCTGTTGCGCATCAGCTGGCTGTACAACGGGTAGTAGTAGCGGTTGAACAGGTTCTCAATCCCCACCGTGATCGTGTCCTTCTTGCTGACCTGGTAGCGGCTGATCAGGTCGACGGTGGTGTAGCTGCTGACCTCGCGCCGCCCGAAGCTGTTCTGGTCGTTGAGGCGGTAGTCGCGGCCGCCGTAGTAGGTCACCTGCAGGCGGTTGCTCCACGTGCTGATCGGCCGGTACTGGACGTAGGCGGTCAGCTTCAGCGGCGGTATGCGGTAGCCGGTCATGTTCTGGAAGCTGCTGCTGCCTTGCGGCTGCTCGCGGCCGTTGATCCAGGTAAACGTGCCGCCCGCGCCCCAGGTCTCACTGTCGCTCAGGTAGTCGGCGGAAGCCTCCACGCCCGCGATGCGTTCCTTGGTGCGGGTCAGTATCAGGCCGTTGTTGAAGCTCTGCACGTCGCCCAGTTGCGAGGTGGTGTAGAACAGCGCCAGGCTCGCCATCGTATTGCCGAACGCGCCGCGCCAGCCGATTTCATAGTTGTTGGTCTTGACCGGCTCCAGGCTGGACGAATTGATATCGAAGCCCGGGCGCGCATTGCGGATCTGAAGGCCGATATCGGGCAACTGGAAGCCCTGGCCGAACGAGGCATAGAACTCCTGGTTCTTCACCGGCGCGTACGCACCGCCGATATTGAACAGCCACGCGCCATAGTTGACCGTGCCGCCCTTGACCGCGACCGGGTTGCTGACCTTCGATTGCGACAGCGGCACGAAGTCGTCGAAGCTGGCGTTGGCGCGCTCGTAGCGCACGCCGCCCTCCATCGACCATTGCTCGTTGAACTTGTGCTGCAGCTGCCCGAAGACGCCGCCGCTGCGGGTGGCCAGCGGCGGCATGTAGGTCAGCGAACCGGTCTTGTTGAAGACCAGGCCGCCGCTCTGGTCATAGGTGCGCGGATCGAACACATCGAGCGGCATGTCGCTGCGCTCCTGGTTGTAGTCCGCGCCCCACAGCAGCTTGGTCTTCTTGTCCGCGCCCAGCGGGGTGCTGATGGTCAGGCGCCCGCCAAATACATCGCTGTTCTGGCTGACCTGGTCCACGTTGCCGCCACGCGTGGCCACCGCGCGCGCATCGAACGGCGGGAAGCGGGTGAAGTAGTCGCGGTAGTAGATCTGGGTGGACACGGTGCTGCCGAGCAGGTCCAGGTTCTGGTAGCCCAGGTTGACGACGGTGTTGCGCAGCTCGTTCTGGTTTTCGAGCTGCAACCCCTTGATCGCGCGCGCGGCCGCGGTGCCAGGCGGCAGCTTGGCCACCGAGGGATCGGAGGCGTAGTTGGTGTTCTGCTTGGCCTGGTACTGGCTCACGCTCAGTTCGATGCGCTGCTGGCTGTCGATGCGCCAGCCCAGCTTGCCGCTCACGTTGTAAACGTTGGAATCGAACAGGTCACCCTGGCTCGGCTCCGGCGCGATGCGGTGTCCGTGGGCGTCATAGGGGCTGCCGATATGCTGCGCGCCCAGGTGGAACGCGTAGTCGATCGGCCCCTGGCTGCCGGAGAAGTGCTGCTGGACATTGGCGCTGAGCCCCTCCTTGCTCAGCCGCGTCAGCGGGGTGCCCAGCGTCACGGTGGTATCCGCGCTGGGCGGGCCACCCGCAGGCCGCGTGGTGATCGCGATGATGCCGCCGTTGGCGCCGGCGCCGTAGATTGCGCTGCTGCCACGCATGACCTCGATCTTCTCGATATTGCTGGGATCGATGGTGGCGAGGTTGCGCGCCGAATCCCGGTTGGTGTTGAGCGGAATGCCATCCACCAGGATCAGCGTGCCGCGGCCGCGCAGCGTCTGGCCGAAGTCTGTGACCGTGCGGCTGGAGTCCGCCATGCCCGGGATCAGCTTGCTCAGCATGGTCGCGAGATTGTTGGAACCCACCTTCAGTTCCTCGATTTCCTCGCGTTCCAGCACCGTTACCTGGCGCGTCGGGCTGACGAGGTCGCTCTTGATCCGGTCGACCCTGACCTCCACCGCATTCAGCTCGCCACCGTCGGCCTTGGCAGGCGGGCTGTCCTGCTTTGTGCTCGCACCGGATGTGCCGGTTTGCGCGACGGCGGACGCGGCGGCCATTGCCTGCGCCTCGGACAGCAGCGGAGTGCCCGCGCCGATGGCGGCCACAAGAAGAGCGAGCGGACGTACCCGGCAGCGGCCGGCCGGCCCCGCCAGGGTGACTGAGCGTGTTGCGGTTTGCATGGTGATGGTCAGGCCAACGTAGTGATGTGCGAAATGTGCTGTAATAGAACTCCGTGAATTGTAATAGTAATGATTCGCATTAACAATAAATTGTGGAGGAATCTGAATTTTCGTCTGGTGTGCCGGGAAACCGGCTCGGATGTGTCTTGGAACCCGAGACAGGTTCCAAGGGCCGGGCCGTGCCTGAGAGCACGGCCCGGGGCGCGGCAGGCTCGTTCGCCATCCGCGCTCGATGGCGGCGGTATGCCAGCCTTACTTGCGCCCGGCCAGCGCCTTCTGGATGGCCGCTTCGGTCTCGGCGTAACTCCCTTCGCCAAAGTGCTTGTAGACCACGGTGCCGTTGGCATCGACCAGGTAGAGCGCCGGCCAGTACTGGTTGCGCCAGGCGTTCCAGGTGGCATAGGCGTTGTCCTGCGCGACCGGGTAGCGGATATCGAAGCGCTTGAGCGCTGCCTGCACGTTGGCGGTGGACTTCTCGAAGGGGAACTCCGGGGTGTGGACGCCGACCACAACCAGGCCCTTGTCGCGGTATTTGTCGTACCACTGCCGCACATGGGGCAGCGTGTTGATGCAGTTGATGCAGCTGTAGGTCCAGAAATCGACCAGCACGACCTTGCCGCGCAGCCCGGCAACGGTCAGCGGTTCAGCGTTGAGCCACTTGTCGATGCCGGTGAATTCAGGCGCCTTGCCATAGTCGGCAGGGGCGGCGGCTGCATACTGGGCGGCAACGATGGCGGTGGTGGCCAGCAGGGTACGAAGGAAGCGGTGCATGGTTCAGGCTCCAGGTTGGGAGGCAGGGAAAAGGGAGGTCAGCCAGGCGACGGCAAGCGTGTCGTACTGGAAGTACATGGCGATGGCGGTCGCCACCACCAGCACGCCGAAGGCTTGCTGCAGCCGGTGCGTGTGACGGGCCAGGCGGCGCACGTGAGTGGTGGCGAACTGGCCGCCATAGGCAATGCCCAGCATCGGGATGGCCGCGCCAGCCGCGAACAGCGCCAGCAGCCCGGCGGCGCGATGCAGGTCTTGCGCCTTGGCCACCAGCGCGAGGATCGACGCCAGCACCGGCCCGGCGCACGGGGTCCATACCGCGCCCAGCGTCATGCCCAGCACAAAGCCGCCGGCCACGCCGGTGCCGGTCCGGCCGCCGGCGCCCGCCAGGCGGTCGACCACGCCGGCGAACGGGGCCGCCAGGCGCTCGAAGCCCGCCGGCCAGAGCCGCGCCAGGCCGGCGCCCAGCAGGAACAGGATGGCCGCGTTGCGCACCACGCCCGGGGCTTCGCTGAAGGCGCTGGACAGCGCGCCGAAGACAATGCCCAGCGCGGAAAAGGCGCTGACGAAGCCAAGCGCGATCGCCAGCGGGCGCAGCCGGCCGGATTCGCCCACCGAGCCGGCGAGCAGCATGGGCAGCACCGGCAGCACACAGGGCGAGGCAATGGTCAGCACGCCTGCGGCAAAGGCAAGGAAGGCGTCGATCATGGGCGGCCCCCGTTGGCGTGCGCGGTGCCGTAGCAGGCACGATGGCAGGGGCGGGGCGGCGGATGGATGGACATGGCGGAGAACTCCCGGTGTTGGCGATAGACGCATTCCACCGTCCGCACGTATCCCGGCTGTTTCCGCTTCCGGGCATCCGTGCAATCTTTCATGTCTGCAGCGGCCCGGGATACAGAGCGAAACATAGTAGCGCCGCACCCGCCGCACGGTGACCGCACCGGGCGTGCCAACGCGGTGCCGCCGCTTCAGCGGCTGCCGTGGAGCTCGAGGTATTCCGTGAATTCGTCGCGCACGACGGCTTCAATGCGGGCGAGCTCGTCGTCCGTGATGTCTTCGAACAGCTTGCGCTTGCGCCTGGACAGCTCGCCGTGGTTCTGGACGATCAGGTCGATCAGGTTCGACAGGCGTGACTGGCGCAGGTCGAGCCAGCTTTCCAGGCGTGTGACGCTGGCATCGTAAGCGCGCAGGTACTGGATCTCCTGCGCAAGGTCTTGCTCGACGCACTGCTCAATGCATTCGAAGACGAATTCGCACAGCGCTGTCGCATCAAAGGATGCGTAAAGCCAGCCGGGCTGTGGCGACTTGATCAGGATCGTGTCGCTGTCCGAATCCAGCGCGTAGTTGAGCAGGGCCGTCCGCGGGGCGGAATAGGACTTCAGCAGGGCGGCATAGGTATCGATCTGCTTGAGCATCCGCGCCGACACCGGCAGCACTACGCCATCGGGCGTGACACCGGCCTGGCGCAGCAAATGGTGGATGAGGAACCGATGGAGCCGGCCGTTGCCGTCGTAGAACGGGTGGGCGAAGACAAAGCCAAACGATACGCACGTCGCGGCCACGATCGGGTTTGCCGCCTGTGCAGCGACTAGGCCCGCCACCGCGGCAATCCCGTCCATCATCGCGCCAAGCTGCTCGGGCGGCGGGGGAATATAGTCCGCGATGTTGCGCATGCGCCCGCCGCGGGACAGCCAGTTCTGCTTGTCGCGGTAGGAGAATTCAGCGCGCAGCCCCGAGATGATTTCGTTCTGCCACTCGCACAGCTGCTCTTCGGTAAGCGGGGCGGGATTGCCGGCGTACTCCAGCAGTCGCCTGAACTTGGCGACCCGCTGGTTATCGGGGATCTCGTGCTCGATGGAGTAGGTCGATCGAGTTTCCGCGATGTAGAGGTAGTCCACCGCGCGCGCCAGCAACTCTGGCTCGAGCCGCTTGATGGCCGCGGCCACGCGGCCGGGGAGGTCGGCGGCAATGTACTGCGCCAGCTTCTCGGTGCGGCGCACTAGGGGGCAAAACGCGGCCGGGCCAAGGTGGTTGTTCTGGATGCCGAACTGCAGGTCCGGCGTTGCCGGGCCGGTCAGGTAGTGGGTCTCGTCCAGCGCCAGTACCCTGGGCGCCCCGGCCGGCAGCTTGTAGTCGAATTGCGCCCCGGCCAGCCATTTGGCATAGAACGCGCTCAGCCTCGCATAACGGGAGGTCGGGGTGGCCGCCAGCCACTCGCGTACAGCCTGCACCGCTTGCGCATGCTCGAACAGCGCCGCCAGCACGGTCAGGTCCAGGTGCTCCTTCTTCAGCGCGAACGTCAGGTGGTCCACGGTCGTGTCGGCGCCGCGGTAGCGGTTCCTTGGGTACACGGTGCGCGTGGTGCCGTCCGGTCCGGTGTGCGTGCTGAGGACCCCGGTCTTGTCGGCGAGAGCGGACGTCGAGCGCAGCGGCGGGACGCGCAAGCCGAACTTGCGGATAAGCGCATCGTAGCCTAGTGGCGCATGAGACATATGAAGTCGCAATCCTTGGGTGCGGGTTTGCCCGGAGCTTACCAGAGTTTCTACAGAACTTACCAAAACATCTACTTGATTACCAAATGCTTTCCATTCTATCTATAGCGATGGACGGGCAACCTGATCGCCGGGCTTCCCAGGAGTTCTACAGGACTTACCGTTTCGTCTACTCTCGGGGGTAGCCTGGATGATCATGTCTACAGGGCTTGCCTTCCGACCCGGGTAGCGGTGCCTCTGGTCGCCTGCAAATCGAAACCCATCATGACAAAAATGCCATCTTCTGAATCGGCCAAAATGGCGTTCAGGGTGTTTCGGTAAATCCGTCAGGGTTTTCGAGGGTTTCTGGCCGCTGCCCGGCAATAGGCATTTTTATTTGTTTATCTGGCTCGAATAATCGCCTATAACTGCATCTACATGCTGCGGCTGATGTCACGCATCATGCCTACGCCCGCCAGGCTTGCCTGCGGGCATTTTTTTTGGGGACGCGAGGATGCTGTTTGTACGGTATTAATCGATCTGATTTATTTCGTTCATCATTCGACGCAGTCAAAATCATGACATTTCTGTAATCATGACATTTTTGTAATCATGCTGACTGACCGGTGGGTGGACTTCCGGGCATTACAAATTCGTAATGATTAAATTTAAGTCCTTTTCCTCATTCATTCAAAACGAACGCTCATCTATCGGCGGCGATTCGCCTAGAAGCGGCTCCAGCAAAGGGTTTCATGGGCATCGGGTGGCGCCTGGCGACGCCTTTCTCCGGGGGCGATGATGCATATTCAGCGTGAATATCCGGTGCCGATCCTTCCTCGTCATAAATTCAGTGAAAACCCTGCCATCCCTTTCTCTTGACTTGCTTGATATATCACATACTGTGTATCCCATCGCCACTCCGAACTTGAAGAGGGGTGAGGGCGGAGACCTCAGGTCGGCGTCGGAATAAGAGGCAAATAAATGCCAATGACACAGGAGACATGAAATGCCAGCAGCCACCCT
The DNA here is from genome assembly GCF_058782875.1 of Cupriavidus sp. FW305-F7. NCBI lineage: Bacteria > Pseudomonadati > Pseudomonadota > Betaproteobacteria > Burkholderiales > Burkholderiaceae > Cupriavidus > Cupriavidus sp. FW305-F7. Next base: position 191,340 of record NZ_JBYSYC010000005.1, read on the forward strand.
TATGCTGAGGCGCAGCGCGTCCGCATACCCGCCCGCACCCCCGCAATTGAATGGTCAAAAGATTCAAGGAGCGCGAAAATGAATAATCCATCGGCAGCGCTGGGCGCTAAGCGCCAGGTCCCGGAAGGCACACGCTGGCTGCAATTGATTGTCGGCGTGGTCTGCATGATCGCCACCGCCAATATCCAGTACGCCTGGACCTTGTTCGTCCCTGAGATCCAGGGCACCTACGGCTGGTCGCGCGCCAGCATCCAGATCGCCTTCACCGTTTTCGTCCTTGTGCAGACCTGGTTGGCGCCGATCGAAGGCTATTTCATCGACAAGTTCGGCCCGCGCATGATGGTTGCCTTCGGCGCGGTCTTCATCGGCGCGGCATGGTGCATCAATTCCCAGGCCACTACCCTGATGGGCTTCTACGTCGGCGCAGCCGTTGGCGGCCTTGGCGTGGGCTCGATCTACGCCACCTGCATCAACAACGCGCTCAAGTGGTTCCCTGACCGCCGTGGCCTTGCGGTGGGCCTGACCGCGGGCGGTTACGGCGCCGGCTCCGCGGCGACGATCCTGCCCATCGCGGCCATGATCGAGTCGCAGGGCTTCCAGCACACCTTCCTGTTCTTCGGCCTGCTGCAGGGCGGGCTCGCCTTTGTCGCGGCGTGGTTCCTGCGCGCACCAAAGGGTAGCGAGGTGAGGGCATCGCAGAAGCTGGTCCAGGCCACGCGCGACTACACGCTCAAGGAAGCGATGTCCACCAGGCTGTTCTGGCTGATGTTTGTGATGTTCATCCTGGTCGTCACCGGCGGCATGATGGCCGTGGCCCAGCTTGGCGTCATCGCCAAGGACCTAGGCGTGAAGGAGTTCAAGGTCGACCTGCACTTCTTCGTGATGGCCGCACTGCCGCTCGCGCTGATGCTCGACCGGATCATGAACGGCATCTCGCGTCCGCTGTTCGGCTGGATTTCGGACAACATCGGCCGTGAGAAGACCATGGTCATCGCCTTCACCCTGGAAGGCCTTGGCATCATCGCGCTCGGCTACTTCGGCAGCAACCCGTACGCCTTCCTGATCCTGTCGGGCGTGGTGTTCCTGGCCTGGGGCGAGGTCTACTCGCTGTTCTCGGCACTTGCCGGCGATGCCTTCGGCACCAAGCACATCGGCAAGATCTACGGCGTGCTCTATACGGCCAAGGGCATCGGCGCACTGTTCGTGCCGGTCGGCAACCTGATGATGGAGGCGAGCGGCACCTGGTCGACGGTGCTCTACACGGTTGCGGCCATGGACCTGACCGCGGCCTTCCTGGCGATCATGGTCTTGCGGCCGGTGCTGGCCAGCCATGTTGCCACCTCCAGGAGTCTTTTCTCGAAGGAGACGGCGGCGGCGGGGACGCAAGTGCCAGCCTGACGGACAGGTCCGCAGGCGTTTCGCGGCAAGACGGGCGGGCATCTTCGGAAGCCCGCCTTTTCGTTTACCAGGGACTCGGCAATCCCGGTGGCTTTGCCGGGCCGTATGCGATCGGATAACGCATGGCTGGCCGACGCAATGCTCATGGCAAGCCGCGACGCCGGCTCGCACAATGAAATGGCTCACCGGAGCCTTTCATGCCATACACCCTTTGCCTTGAAGCGGAATGCCTGCGCTTGCGACTGCGGGCCGGCGCGGAACTGGTCTGCCGCGGCGGCAGCCTGTGGCTGACGTTCGAAACACGGGACAGGCCGTCCCCGGACGTCCTGCTCGCACCCGGCGAGCGCTATCAGCTGCATGGTGACGCCGACGTGTTTCTGGCGGCGCTGCACGGCGCCGGCCCCGTGTTATGCGGGATCGAGGCGCCGCCACCCCCGCGCCGTGCCGGCTTCCCCTGGCTCAGGTGGCTACGGGGCTCGCACGTGTCCTGACGGTGTGTGCGGCTTCCTGGTAAATCCACTCGGCTACACACCTGACGTCCTCGCGCGGATCGGCGGAGGCATGGACCAGCCAGTATGCGTTGGGGCTCGGCGGCGCTTGTAGCGCCGTCGGCACGATCACTAGCTGGCCGCCATCGATCAGGGGCCGCACCAGCTCGAGCCGGCCCAGTGCGACGCCCTGTCCCGCCAGCGCCGCGTGGATGACCTGGTCGTACTGATTGAAGCGAAGCACGCCGTGCTGGCTCGCCTGGCGGTAGCTGCGTGGCTCGAGCCAGCTGCGCCATTGCAGCCACGGACGGGGATCGTCGAATTCCAGCAGCGGCAACTGAAGCAGCGCCTCGTCGTGCCGGGCGACCCCGGCCACCAGCGATGGATGGGCAACCGGGGCGATGTTTTCGCCGAACAGGCGCACAGCATCGGGCGGCGCCGCGGCGTCGCGGCAATAGCGCACGGCGAGGTCGATGCCCTCGGCACGCAAGTCGCTGATACGGTTGCTGGCGGACAGGCGCACATCCAGATGCGGATGCGTCTTCTGCAGGTTCCCCAGCCGCGGCAGCAGCCACAAGCCGGTCACGCCGATGCTGGCGGTGACCGTGACGGCGCGCTGGCCCTCGTTGCGGCGCACTTCGGCTACCACGTCCTGCAGCTGCTGCAGTGCGCTGTCGGCGCTGCGAAACAGCCGTTCGCCCTCGGCAGTGAAGGCCACGCCGCGATGCTTGCGCACGAACAGCGGCACCTTCAGCTGCTCCTCCAGCGCGTGGATCTGCCGGCTTACCGCCGACTGCGTCAGGCACAGGTCGTCCGCTGCCTGCGTAATGCTCATGCGTCGGCCGACAGCGACGAAGCCTTTGAGCAGGTCGAGCGGAAACAGCCGGACAAGCGGGACGGACATGCGGTGGCCTCCTGGCAGATTCGCGATACGCCATTACAGCACGATCCCCGGCCCTCTTGCCATGCGCGGCGCGCATGGCAAAACGACCAAATGATCGTTTGAAGCACGGCGCCGGGGCGGCTGCAATAGAGCCATCGCGCGCCTGCCGGCGCCATTGTCCGACAAGGGGCCGTCATGACTTCTCGCCTGCCGCACACTTGCGCCGCCATCGCCACGCCGCAGTCCGCCACGCCATGGTGGCGGGAGTTGTGGGTGCTCGTGCTGGCGGGCGGCCTGCTGATGGGGCTGGCGTTGGGCGTGCGCCATGTGCAGGGTTTGTTCTTGCTGCCCATCATCGCCGAGCGCGGCTGGACCCGCGAGACCTTCGGCTTCGCGATGGCGGTGCAGAACCTGGTCTGGGGGCTGGTGCAGCCCTTCACTGGCATGCTGGCCGACAGGTACGGCTCGTGGAAGGTGATGGCCGGCGGATTGGCGTTATATGCCGCCGGACTTTACGGGATGACACAGGCCGACACGTCACCGGCCTTCGTCTGGTCGGCAGGCGTCTGCATCGGCATTGCGCTGTCCGGCACGACCTTCGGCGTAGTGTATGGCGCGCTGAGCAGAATGGCTGACACCGCGCAGCGTAGCCGCGCACTGGGCCTGGCCGGCGCCGTCGGCGGCATCGCGCAGTTCGCGCTGGTGCCGGCCGCGCAGGGGCTGCTGGTCACATCGGGATGGGCGACCACGCTGCTGATGCTCGCCCTGGCACTGGCCGTGCTGCTGCCGCTTGCGCTGCCGTTCCAGGACCGGATTGCCGCCGCGCCGGCGCCGGCCGCGGACGAGACCAACACGGCCCGCGGCCAGCCGTCGCTGCTCGGCGCGGTGCGCGAGGCATTCGGTCATTCCGGCTTCTGGCTCCTGAACCTCGGCTTTCTTGCCTGCGGCTTCCAGCTCGCCTTCATCGCCAGCCACCTGCCCGCCTATCTGCTGGATCGTGGCATGCGTCCGGCCGACGGCATGGCCGCGCTCGCCATCATCGCGCTCGCCAATGTGGCCGGCATCTACGTGTTCGGCCTGCTGGGCGGGCGCCACAGCAAGAAATACCTGCTCGCCGGGATCTACCTCGTGCGCACCGCGGCGATGGCGCTGTTCCTGCTGCTGCCGCTGAGCACGCCCACGTTGTACTTGTTCTGCGCGGCGATGGGCTTCCTGTGGCTCGGCACCGTGCCGCTGACCAACGGGATCCTCGCACAGGTGTTCGGCGTGCGCTATCTCGCCACGCTGTTCGGCTTCGTGTTCTTCGGCCACCAGCTGGGCTCGTTCCTCGGCGTATGGCTGGGCGGGCTCGCGTTCGAACTGACGCGCTCGTACGACCCGGTCTGGTTCAGCGCCATGGCGCTGGGCGTACTGGCCGCGGCCTTGCACTTCCCGATCGACGACCGGCAGATTGTCAGGACCGGCCTCGCGCCTGTGCGGTCATGAGTCTGCGCCGCGGACCGGCGCTCGGCATATGGCTGTCGGTACTCGGCCTGGCGGGCCTGTGCATGGTGGCACTGACATCTTGGCTCGACCCGACTTTTGCGCTGGCGTGGGTACAGCTGATGGCGATGTGCCGATAGCAGTCGTCATGCCCCGCGGGACTCGATCGTGCTAGTTCTCCTGAACCAACTGGAATGCGGTCCTGCAGGCCTTGGCCCATTCCCTAGCCAATTCCCTACGCTGCGCGGTCCGGGACGCCATCGCTTCGTCCAGGCCGGCCGCAAGATCCCGCACGGTGACCGCGGCCGGCGCCCCGGCCGCGCCCCAGGCCGCGGCAAAGGCGATTTGCTTGCTGGTCCCAGGGAGTTGTGCGGCCCGGAGCAGGCCAAGCCATGGCAGGAAAAATGCGCCGGCGACAATGCCGCCGTGCAGGCTGCTGCCGACAAAACCCTGGCTGTGCGCAATCAGCGCACAGATATCCCACAGTTTGAGCGAGTCGAACAGGACCACAGGCGTGCCGCGCAGCCGTGCCGCCAGGCGCTGGTAGCAGGCCAGGTCGTCGTGCCAGGGCGCGGCGCCGGCGCGAAACAGCACCAGGCCCAGGGTCCTGGTCCGGGCGATACGTTCGAGCTGGGCCGCCAGCTGTGAAAGGGTATCGTCGTCGCCAAAATCCGCGCTGAACTGCACGGCCAGGTATCCGGCAGGGAACCCTGACACGATGCGGGCGCACTCGCCCTGGCGGGCGCGCCGGCGGATGCAGTCGCCGAACAGCTCGGCCACCAGCACGGCCGGATCAGGCTCCAGGCGGCAGTCAATGCCGTTCTCCGCGAGCATGGCCCGGGTCTGATGGTCTCGTATCCCGACGCTGGTGGCGGCCCCGAGCTTGGCCACCACCTCGGCCCGCATGGCAGGCTCAACCGATCCAAGTTCAATGCCGCCGGCGGCGTGGACAATGACACGCCGGACATTGGCAAAGATGCCGGCCGGCAACAGGTAGGGGACCCGGTCCCGTACGCCCAACTGCGCCTGGGCCCAGACCGTCCGCTCGTGCGGCCGGGCATCGAGCAGCGCCACCACCGCCCGGGCCTGCTCGGGAGGCTGCAGCATCACGGCCGCCTCCCAGAGCGAGCAGGTCAGGGTTTCGCCACCCACATGGATGACATCGACGGCGCTGTCGCCCACGGTGGCTGCCAGCCGCGCCAGGGTGTGGACCCGATGGCCGCCATGGATTCTCAGGTTGCGCTCGGCCAGGCCCCCGTAGAACGGGTTGGCCTGCCCGATCAGGCTTCGCACCACATGCGGCAGCAGCAGGTCACCGAAGTTGTGGCGATCGAAAGCGCCAAACAGGATCGTGGGGAAGCCGGTGGTTCCTGACCGGGAGGCTGGCATGGCGTTCGGCAAAAAAGTTGGCGCCCACGGAGTTCTCAGATCCGCATCGGGACGCCTCCTCCGTAGGATTAGATTCCCCAAAGCCGCCCATCGCAAGTGGCTTCGGCCACCAGGGCAGTGGGCCGGTTGCGCGCCCGAGACCGCAAAGCGATCTCATAGACTCGGCGCGGCACCCCCCTCAATGATGCATGAGCGGATAGACCACCAGGCCGATCAGCGCGGCGCCGGCCACGATCACGGGTTCGGGCAGCTTCTTGAATTTGAGCAGCAGCGCCACCGTGCAAAGCGCCAGCAGCACCGTTGGCACATCCACGATCGAACGCCTGGCCAGCACGATCACCGCGCCGGTGATGGCTCCCACCGCGGCAGCGGTCACGCCATCGACAAAGGCTAGGATGGCGGGCAGCTTGCCGTATTTCTTGAAGTAGGGGGCCGGCAGGACGGTGAACAGGTAGCACGGCAGGAAGGTGGCCAGCGCCGCAACCGACGCGCCCGGAAAGCCGGCCACCAGGTAGCCGATAAAGCCAACGGTGATCACCACGGGGCCGGGCGTGATCATGGCCACCGCCACGGCATCCACGAACTGCTTGTCATTGAGCCAATGGAAGTCGGTGACCACGCTGCCGTACAGGAACGGCACAATGGCCAGCCCCGAGCCGAACACAAATGCGCCCGCCTTGGCAAAGAACACGGCAATCTGCGCCAGCAGGGGCCAGTCAATGGCGCCGGCCACGCCGCCGGCCAGGGGCAGCTGTGTCGCCGCGGCCGCGTGCAGGCCGCCCTGGCGCAGCCATTTGGGCGGGGCGCGCCAGAACCACACCAGCAGCCCGGCCGCGAGGAACATCCACGCGATTTCGGATTCGGTGACCACCGTGACCGCGGCAAGTACCAGGTAGATCGCCCACAGCAGGCGGTCCTTGCCCACGCTCTTGGTGGTGAGCTTGTACGCGCTGATCGCAATGATGCCGATCACCGCGGCCCCGACGCCGTAGAACACGGACTGCATCCACGTCAGGCCGCCAAAGCGCACATAGGCCCAGCCCAGCGCCAGCACCATCAGGAATGACGGCAGCACGAACGCGATCCCGACCAGCGTCGCGCCCGCGATCCGGTAATGGACATAGCCCAGGTAGATGGCCAGTTGCGCGGCCAGCGGGCCAGGTGCCAGCTGTGCCAGGGCCAGCCCCTCCTTGTAGTCGGCGTCGGTGATCCACTGGCGCCGGTCTACCAGGTCGCGATGCATATAGCCGGCCAGCGCCACCGGACCGCCGAAGCCGAGCGTACCCAGGCGCAGCATGTAGCCGACCAGCTGCCAGAGGGTGTAGTGCGGCCGTTCCGTGAGTGCGGCCGGAGGGGTTGGGGCCTGCGAGACGTTGCTCATGTCGTGGACCTCAGGGGCATGGTGCTATCGCTTTCCGGAAAAATGCACATAAAGGGAATCCAGGGTACGGCCGATTTCGGCCAGCAGTGCGTCGTCATCCGCCAGGTGCTCGCGCGCGCCGGCAAGTACGGCTTCGAAGCCGCTGGCTTCGGGCACCTGGGCCCCGCCGATATCCAGGGCGTGGACCATGCTGGCCAGGCGGGCCAGTCCGCGGTCGGCGTCCAGCCCGAAGCTGGCCAGCAGCACCTCAAATGAAACCTTGTCGCCCACATGCGTGAAGGCGGCGCCGTCGAAGTCGAAACCCAGCGCGTCATGCGGGCAGTCCGCGGGATGCTCCAGCCACAGGAAGCGCGCATGCGGGTCAATAAAACGCTGGATCAGCCACGCGCAGGCAACCCGGTCCACCCACAGGTGGCGCCGCGTTGCCCAGTCGCGCCCCTGGTATTGGGCAGGATCCCGGCGCGGGATGCCGCCGCTTGCAGGCTGGGGCTCGCCTGGCGAGCGCAGGGTTTCGACCGCACTGTTGAAGTCCCGCCATTGCAAGGCGGCGTTGGCCGAGGCGTCGTTGGGGAAAAAGTCGGTCCCGGCGATGGCATCAAAGGCACGGCCGTGCCGGCGCAGCAGGCGGGCGATCCCGGCTTCATCCTGGCCGGACAAGCCCTTGCGGTCCTCGGAGAGGGCGGCCAGCCAGCCGGCGTAGTCGGCCGTGCGGTCAAACAGTGTCCGGTAGGCGTGAGCCTCCGCCGGATCTTGCGCGCGCACGTTCAGCAGCCAGGCCTGGCCGCCTTCCTGGATGGTTTCATCGGCCAGGTCGCGCAGTTGAGCGCTTTGCGCGCTTGCCGTCGGCAACAGATAGGCGCCGTCGCGCAATGCAGCGCAGCCTAGTGCCTTGAGGGCTCGCCAGATGCGCATCCGGGCAGTAGCGCCCTTGGTTGGCAGGCTGATGACGAGGAGGGTCCACAGTTCCGGAGCTGGTTCCATGGGCCGATACTAAGTATTTGTAGAGTGTTGATCAACTATGTAGCGATCTCTACAAATTCATCTGTGAGTGCCTTTATCACAAGGCGCGCCGCGGCGGCCACACCGTCAACTAGTGCCGGTAGTGCTATTAAATGCCCTGGCCGGATACCTTGGGGATGGCGCGGCCCACGCGCTCAGCGCCGACCTGAGCGCCGCCTGGACGCCGGCGCGGATTGCCTGCCAGCTGGACGCGTGGTTGCTGCAGCGCATGACGGCTATCCGGCCGCCTGCGGAACTGGCGACGATCAGGGCGGCGCATGCGCTGCTGCGCCAGGGACGGCAGGTGCAGGAAGTCGCCAGCCTGACCGCCGTCAACCGGCGCCAGCTGAACCGCTGGTTCGAGCGGCACCTTGGCCTTGGCCCCAAGCAGTTGATGGACCTGGAGCGATTGCAGTTCAGCATCCAGGCCGTGCAACGCGGCGAGGGCGACGCGCTGTCGGGCTATAGCGATCAGCCGCATAAGATCCGGAGCTGGCGACGGCGCCTGGCCCAGACGCCGGGCGACTATGCGCGCAACGGGCCATCGCCGCTTGCCGAGTACTTCGGACGCCTGCCAGACGATGCCCCGGCCTTCTATCTCTGACGACGCAAGCACCTGGCGTCCCAAACGTTCAATACAGCGCTCCCAGCCTGCCGCATGCTGGCGGCTCGAAAGAAGCATGCTATGGACGCCGGGAAACTGCCGCTGGAACGATCGTTGGTCGAGTACACGGATGGCACGACTGTCTTCGAAGGGTATGTAGCGCGGCCCGCCGGGCTGGCGCAACGCACGCCGTGCGTGCTGCTGGCCCATGAATGGAGTGGACTCAACGCCGCGATGCGCCGCTGCGCCGACCAGCTCGCGGCACTGGGCTACATCGGCTTTGCCGCAGACGTGTACGGCAAGGGCGTCCGTGGTGACGAGCTGGGAGACAACGCGCATCTCATGGGCCCGATGATGGCCGATCGCCGCCTGTTTCGCCGGCGCCTGTTGGCCGGGTTCGATGCGGCCACCAGGTTTCCCGGAGTCGATGCGCACCGGATGGCCGCGCTCGGGTATTGCTTCGGCGCCCTGTGCGCCCCGGATCTGGCGCGCGCGGCCCCGCCAAACCTTCTGGCTACCGTCAGCTTTCACGGGGTGCTCCACGCGCCGCGGATCGGCCCGCAAGCACCCATCACCTCCAGCATCCTGCTACTGCATGGTTGGGAAGACCCGGTCGCGCCGCCGAACGACGTTCTCGGCATTGCAGGGGAACTGACCGGCGCCGGCGCGGACTGGCAGCTACATGCCTATGGCCATGCCCGGCACGCATTCACGTTCGAGGGGCGAATCTTCCGGAACGTGGCATTGCCTATGATGCGGCGGCGGACCGCCGGTCCTGGGCGGCAATGCAGGCCTTCCTGGCCGAACGGCTCGCCCCAGGTGTGTCACCCAAGGCAGCCTGACCGGCCAGCTCAGGCGCCTGCTGCGACAAGCCTTCAGGACGCGTTGGTCTTGCGGCCCACGTTCCGGATCAGTTGTGTGACACGTCCCAGGTACTGGTCGAAGACCTGATTCGCCTGCTCCTGGCTGTCGATCGGCTGTGCGACCGTACGTCCCTCGGCTTCCAGCTTGGCCCGGATCTCGGGCTTGGCCAGGGCTTCGCCAATCGCCTTGCGCAGTACCGCCACCCGGCTCGCGGGCGTGCCCTGCCTGACGAAGTAGCCGCCGCCGATCGAGTACTCGAAGTCGGGCACCATCCGGCTTTGCGAGATCAGCGGAATATGCTTGAGTGCCGGGGGCAGAGCCCTGGCGAAGCTGCTTAGCACCTTCAGCCGGCCCTGTTGCTGCATGCTGTCGAAACTGGACTGGTAAGGCAGGATGGCAAAGTCGACCTCACCGCCGGCAAGGCCCTGCAGCGCCGGTGCGCCGCCCTTGTACGGCACGTGCAGGAAGGGCACGCCGAGCCGGGCAGCGAGGGCATCGCCCATGAGGTGATAGATGGAGTCGATGCCGACCGTGGCGTAGGTCAGCGGTTTTCCCTTGCTTTGCTTCGCATAGTCCAGGAACTTGTCCAGGGTATCGACGGCAATGCCGTTCCTGACGAGCAGCACGATGTTGGCGTCGCTGATGGGTGCGGCCAGCTGGAAGTCCTGCGGCTTGTAGCGCGCCGCCGGGTTGAGCATGGGGGCCAGGAAGACCTCGTTGATCGACCCGTGGAAGAAGGTGTAGCCATCAGCCGGTGCGCCCAGCACCTTGTTGGCGCCGATCAGCCCAGTACCGCCACCGTAGTTCTCGACGATCACCTGCTGCCTGACGCTCTTGCCGATGGATTCCCCGAAGATGCGGGCAGAGGTGTCGCTGGCACCGCCGGCCGGGTAGGGGACCACCAGGGACAGCGACTTGGCGGGAAAGTTGTCTGCGGCAAAGGCCGGCAGGCCGGCCAGCACGGAGGTGCCGGCGGAAAGACCGGCGTATTGAAGGAAGCGGCGGCGGTTCAGTGAAGCCATGGCGGATGTCCCCGGGGAATTGTTGTTCAAACCAGATAGCTTTGCGTCAGGTGTGCCCAGAATGCGGCACCGACAGGCAGAGCCTTGTCATTGAAGTCGTACAGGGGGTTGTGGACCATGCAACCGCCATCTTCGCCCAGGCCGTTGCCAAGCCGGATGTAGGCACCGGGCCGGTGCTCCAGCATGTAGGCGAAGTCCTCGCTGCCCATCACCGGCGGGCGCTCGACCACGTTGTCCGCGCCCACCAGCCGGATCGCGGCCCGGCGCGCGCGCTCGGTCTGCGCGTCGTGGTTGACCAGCACCGGGTACTTGCGTTCGTAGACGACCTCGGATTGCAGCCGGAAGCTCTGGGCCTGGGCGGCGACAAATTCGCTGATGCGCGCCTCGACCAGCGTGCGCACCTGCGGGTCCAGCGTGCGCACGCCGATCTTGATCGTTGCGCTATCGGGCACGACGTTGTAGGTGGTGCCGGCCTGGATGGAGCCGACGGTAATGACCGCCGACTTGAGCGCATCGATCTCGCGGCTGACGATCGATTGCAGGCCCAGCACGATGCTGGCGGCGCACTGCATGGCGTCGATGCCATGATGGGGCATGGCGCCATGGGCGCCGCGGCCGCGCAGCGTGACCGTGGCGCGGTCGAACGAGGCCATGGCAGGGCCGGCGATGACCCCGATCTGGCCGACCGGCAGGCCCGGGGAATTGTGCAGCGCATAGATTTCGTCGCAGGGGAATTGCTCGAACAGCCCATCTTCCAACATGCGCAGCGCACCGCCTTCGTTCTCTTCGGCCGGCTGGAAGATCAGGTTCAGCGTGCCATTGAAATCGGCGGACTCGGCCAGGTACCTGGCGGCGCACAGCAGGATCGCCGTGTGCCCGTCATGGCCGCAGGCGTGCATCTTGCCGGCGATGGTGCTGGCGTAGTCCAGGCCGGTCTTCTCCTGGATCGGCAGCGCGTCCATGTCGGCGCGGATGCCCAGCGCCTTGCTGCCTTGCCCCTTCCTGAGCCTGCCCACGACACCGGTGGTGCCCATGCCACGATGCACTTCGTAGCCCCATGCCGCCAGCCGCCCGGCGACCAGGTCGCTGGTCCGGCGCTCTTCAAAGGCCAGTTCGGGGTGCGCATGGATCTTTCGGCGGATCTCAACGAACTCCGGCGACAGGGTCTGGATGGATTGGTGCAGATCGGCAAGCGGGGCCTGGTTCATGGCGGTATCGGAGCGTGGTCGTCCACCGCATTCTCCACGCATGCGCTTGCCGAAACCATGACAATGGTAAGAGCGAAACGTTGCATAATTTGCAACATTAGAAGAATCCGCGCGCTGCCGTCCTGGGCCGGCGCCGCGAGCCAGAGGAGGAAGACATGGAAGATGTGCTGGACCGCAAGCGCGCGCTGTGCCTGTTGCAGATCATCGAGACCGGCACTGTGCGCGGCGCGGCCGAGGTGCTTGAGTTGGATCCGTCGGTGGTGAGCCGCGCCGTGGCGAAACTGGAGCAGGATACCGGGCTGACTTTGCTTGAGCGGCGCGGGCGGGGTGTTGTCGCCACCGATGCCGGGCGCCTGCTGGCGCTGTTTGCCCGGCGCCAGCAGGACCTGAACGATACTTTCCTTGCCGAGGTCAACAACCTGAAGAATGCCCGGCGTGGCCACGTGGAGCTGGTCTTTGGCGAAGGCTTCGTCGACCTGGTGCTAGAGCCCGTGCTGCAGGGCTTCCTGCGCAAGCATCCCGACGTGAGCTGCAGCATCCAGGTGGCCGGCACCGATGAAACGGTGCGGCATATCCTGGAGGACCTGGCGCATATCGGCTTTGTCTTTCAGCCGCCCGACGATGTGCGCCTGCGCTCGCACTATTCAAGGCTGTCGCCGATCCGCGTGCATGTGCACAAGGACCATCCGTTGGCGCGCAGGCGCCGCGCGCTGACGCTCGCGGACCTGGCGCCGCACCAGGGAGCGGCGCTGACGGAATCGTTCGGTGTGCGCAAGCATATCCAGGCGGCGGAGCTGGACGAGCACGTCACCCTGAAGCCGATGCTTGTGACCAACTCGTTCAAGGTGCTGTGGGAATATGCAGCGATGGGGCTGGGCTACATCATGACGGCACGCTCGGTGGCGCTGAAGGAGCCGCAGTTCAGGCAGCTGGTGTCATTGCCGCTGGCCAATCCCATCCTGAACAATAGCCGCATCCACATCATCACCCGGACCGGCCGGCACCTGTCGCCGGTGGCTGACAGCTTGCTGCGGCACCTGGTGAAGGCGTTCCCGCTGGTCTGAAGCAACTGTGCTCCCCGGGGGAGCGCCTGTTTGTATGTACCCGTGGGCACCCGGGAAATCTAATCTGGTGACACCGCAACGATCCGGCCCCCTTCGATTCAGCGCAGCCCGCCGGACAGCGCCCCCGTCGTTACAGGACCACGCCAATGAGCTCCCCGACCCCTGAAAAAGGCCACATCGCCCCCTACACCCACCCCGCTGCCGGCTGGGGTGCGCTGAAGTACGTTGCCATCAACCTGATCAAGGAGAAGGTTGCCGGAGGCAAGTACAAGATGCTGTTCAAGCAGAACCAGGCCGATGGCTTCGACTGCCCCGGCTGTGCCTGGCCGGACCGGCAGCACGCCTCCACCTTTGAATTCTGCGAGAACGGCGTCAAGGCCGTGGCCGCCGAATCCACCAGCATGCGCGTGACCCCTGAGTTCTTTGCGCAGCACACGGTGACGTCGCTGATGGCGCAGACCGATTATGAGCTGGAGCAGCACGGGCGGCTGACGCACCCCATGGTCTATGACGCGCAGACCGACAAGTACCGTGCGATCGCCTGGGACGAGGCCTTTGCGCTGATCGGGCGCCACCTGCGCGCGCTGCCGGACCCGAACCAGGCCGCATTCTATACGTCGGGGCGCGCCAGCAACGAGGCCGCCTTCCTCTACCAGCTGTTCGTGCGAGCCTATGGCACCAACAACTTCCCCGACTGCTCGAACATGTGCCACGAGGCCACCAGCCGGGGCCTGCCGCCGACCATCGGCGTGGGCAAGGCCACCGTGGTGCTGGATGATTTCGAGCATGCCGACACCATCCTGCTGTTCGGCCACAACGCGGCCACCAACCATCCGCGCATGCTGGGCGAGCTGCGCGAGTGCGCGCGGCGCGGCGCCGCCATTGTGTCGATCAACCCGCTGCGCGAACGCGGGGTGGAGCGCTTTACCAGCCCGCAGCACCCGGTGGAGATGCTCACCGGCTCCAGCACCAAGATCGCCTCGATGTTCGTGCAGCCCAAGCTGGGCGGCGACTTTGCGTTGATCAAGGGCATGGCCAAGCGCCTGGACGAACTCGACGAAGAGGCCATCCGGCACGGCCGCGAGCGCCTGATCGACGTGGATTTCGTGCGCGAGCACACCATCGGCTTCCGCGACTTCATCGAAGACCTGCGCGCGGAAAGCTGGGCCGACATCGTCGCCGAGTCGGGCGTGTCGCAGGAAGATATCGATGCGCTGACCCAGGTCTACGCCAGGGGCAAGCGCGTGATCGCCTGCTGGGGCATGGGCCTGACGCAGCATAAGCACTCCGTGCCGACGGTGCAGATCCTGTCCAACCTGATGATGATGCGCGGGAACATCGGGCGCTCCGGTGCGGGGCTGCTGCCGGTGCGCGGGCATTCGAACGTGCAGGGCGACCGCACGGTGGGTATCGAAGAGAAGCCTGAGCAGGAATTCCTGGACCGCCTGCAGGCCGCCTTCGGCTTCGAGCCGCCGCGCAAGCACGGGTATGACGTGGTCCACACCATCTCGGCGATGCTCGAGGGCAAGGTCAAGGTCTTTGTCGGCCTGGGCGGCAATTTCTCCACCGCCACGCCGGATACGCCGCGCACCTTCGAGGCCCTGCGCCAGTGCGACCTGACCGTAAATATCGCCACCAAGCTCAACCGCAGCCACCTGGTGCACGGCAAGGAGTCGCTGATCCTGCCGACGCTGGGCCGCACCGAGATCGACCAGCAGGACGGCGTGGCGCAGGGCGTGACGGTCGAGGACTCGGTCTGCATGGTCCATATCTCCTTCGGCATGAACGCGCCGGCGTCGCCGCACCTGTTGTCGGAGATTGCCATCGTCGCGCACATGGCGGCCGCCACGCTGGGCTCGCAGAAGATCGACTGGCTCTGGTATGCGCAGGACTATGCCCGCATCCGCGACGCCATCGAGCAGGTGATCGACGGTTTCGAGAGCTACAACGAGCGCGTGGCGGTGCCGGGCGGGTTCCACCTGACGCCGGCGGCATGCAACCGGGTCTGGCATACGCCGTCGGGCAAGGCGCAGTTCCTGGTCAACCGCATCGAAAAGGACACCCCCATCAGCCGGGCCCGCCAGAAGTATGGCGACAAGCTGATGGTGATGATGACCACGCGCTCGCACGACCAGTACAACACCACGATCTATGGCCTGGACGACCGCTACCGCGGCGTGTTCGGCCTGCGCCGGGTGGTCTTCATCAGCCCCGCTGACCTGGCGCGGCTTGGCCTGAAGGCGGGCCAGCACGTGGACATCACCAGTGTCTGGGACGACGGCGTGCAGCGCCAGGTCGAGGACTTCGTGCTGGTCGAATACGACATCCCGCAAGGCTGCCTGGGGGCGTACTACCCCGAGACCAATCCGCTGGTGCCGCTGGAAAGCACTGGCGATGGCTGCGGCACGCCCACGTCGAAGTCGGTGCCGGTGTTGCTGACCCCGTCCCGTCGGCAGCCCGCGGCGGCGGCCTGACCGCGCCAGCACAGCCATGAACATGGACAAAAGCCCCGGCGCCCGGCCGGGCCAGAGCCGCGTGCGCGCCCGGGTGGAATCCTTCCTGGGCATGGTGGAACTGGCTGGCCTGGTCGTGATCGGCCTGGCCACGACCTTTGCCATGGCACAGGAAGGCTGGAAGGTCGCGGCCATGGGGGTCTTCTCGATCACCGACCTGCTGCTGATGTTCCTGTACCTGGAGGTGCTGGCGATGGTGGTGCGCTACCTGAGGCTGGGCCAGCTGCCCGTGCGCTTCCCCTTGTACATCGCGATGGTGTCGCTGGCGCGCGACCTGATCCTGCGCTTCAACGAGTCCACCGAGTTCCACATGCTGGCCTTGTGCGCGGGCGTGGTCATGCTGGCCTTCGGCGTGCTGATCCTGCGCTACGGGCAATACCGCTTCCCCAGCAACGACGACAGGGAAGCCGGCGCCGGCGAGTGAAGCCCGAAGCGCGACGGCATCTGTAGATGCCGGCGATCGGCGCAACTGTACGCCTCGTACGGGGCGGTCCGCGCCTACCATCATTCCCAACAGACCCGATCACTCCCGACCAGCGCCGGCCTTGTGCCGGCGCGGCATCCATCTTGGCGAGACCCCCATGCAATGCACCGAACTGGTTGAACACTCAGGCTATGAAGCGCGCAGCATCGTGCGGCACAAGAACTGCGTGGTGCAGCCGGCCACGGACAACGTGGCGGAAGAGCTCCCGGTGGCGCTGGTGTACAACGGCATCTCGCACGCCGTGATGATGGCCACGCCGCTGGACCTGGAGGCATTCGCGGTCGGCTTCTCGCTGACCGAGGGCATCGTCGGGCGCAATGCGGAGATCCACGACCTGGAAGTGCGCGTGCACGCGCACGGCGCCGAGGTACAGATGGAGATCAGCGAACACGCCTTTGCCACCATGCGGGCCCGCCGGCGCGCGCTGGCGGGGCGCACCGGCTGCGGCGTCTGCGGCATCGAGAGCATCGAGCTGCTCGACCTGGAGCCCGCGCGCATGCCCGAGCCGGCCACCCGGCTGACGCCGTCGCGCGAGATGATCGAGCGCGCCGTCGCGGCGCTGCCGTCGCACCAGCGGCTGATGCAGGCTACCGGGGGCGTCCACGCCGCGGCCTGGTGCGGTGCGGGCGGCGAGATCCTGCATGTGTTCGAGGATGTGGGCCGCCACAACGGCCTGGACAAGCTGATCGGCCACCTGGCGATGCAGCGCATGGCGATGGACGACGGCTTCGTGCTGCTGTCCAGCCGCGCCAGCTATGAACTGGTGCGCAAGGTGGCGCGCATGAATATCCAGATGCTGGCGACGATCTCGGCGCCGACCTCGCTGGCGATCCGCATCGCCGAGCAGGCCGGCCTGCGCCTGCTCAGCTTCTGCCGCCAGGATGGTTATGTCGACTATACCGGCGCCGCATTGGACGCCAGCCGCGGAGACGCAGCATGCTGAACTTTGACGAGGCGCAGGCGGTCTTCGCGATGTGCGCGGAGCCCGTGCGGCAGACCGAAACCGTGTGGCTGGGCTTGCTGACTGGCCGCGTGCTGGCCGGCGACGTGGCCGCGGTCATGGATACGCCCGCGGCGGACCGCAGCGCCATGGACGGCTATGCGGTGCGCTGCGAAGACTGTCGCGAGGGCGCCTGCCTGCCGCTGCAGCAGGTCGTCTTCGCCGGCACGCAGCCGCAGCCGCTGTTGCCCGGCCAGGCCATCCGCATCTACACCGGCGGCGTGATCCCGCCCGGCGCCAATGCCGTGGTCGCGCTGGAAGATGCCGAAGAGACCTATCGCGGTGTGGTCTGCGCGCGCGCACCCGTGGCGGGCCAGCATATCCGGCGCAAGGGCGAGGACGCCCGCCGGGGCGACCTGTTGCTGTCGGCAGGAACCCTGCTGCATGCGGGGCATATTGCCGCGCTGGCGTCGCAGGGACTGACAGAGGCCACGGTCTGCCGGCTGGTGGAGGTGGCTATCCTGACCTCGGGCGACGAGGTGGCGGCGCACGACGAGCCGCGCGACGTGTATCAGGTGCATGACGTCAATGGCCCGATGCTCGAGTCGCTGGTGCAGTCGATGGGCGCCGTGGTCAGTTGCCACCGCCACGTGCAGGACGACGAGCGCGCCTTGCACGACATGCTGCGGGAACTTGCCGCCGACGCCGACCTGGTGCTGGTCACCGGCGGTGCCTCGGTCGGCCAGCGCGACCTGGTCGCGGCGGCGCTGGCTTCGGCGGGCGGCGAGCTGCTTTGCCGTGGCGTCAACATGAAGCCCGGCAAGCCGGTCACGGTGGGGCGCCTGCGCGGCAAGCCCGTGGTGTGCCTGCCGGGAAATCCGGCGGCAGCTTATGCCACCTTCGCGCTGCTGGTGACGCCGCTGCTGCGCCGCCTGCAGGGGCGCGCCGAGCTGTTCCCACCGGTAGGCCGGGTCAGGGCGGCGCTGGCCGGCACGCGCCCGCACCGGGGCGATGCCTTCTGGCGCGTGGGCGAAATCGGCAACCTCGGCGGCCGCGAGAGTTTCGTGCAGGTCAATGCACAGCAGGGCGCCGCCTCGGTGTCGGCGCTCGGCCAGGCCAGCGGCTTTGTGCGGGTCGAACCCCAATGTGCCGGACAGCTCCAAAATGTGCCCCTGCCGTACTATGATCTCCATCGTTGGCTCAGCTGACGGCGGCCCGGCAAGGTGGCCGGTCCGGGCACCGACGGGGCGCAAGGGAAAGGGGAGCGCAGCGTGAAACTATATGAAAAACTGGCTGCGGACATCGAGGCATTGGTGCAACAGGGCGTGCTGCTGCCCGGCGAGCGGATTCCCTCGGTGCGGCAGACCAGCCAGCACCACCGCATGAGCATCACCACGGTGATCCGGGCCTACGTCTTGCTGGAGAGCCGCGGCATCATCGAAAGCCGGCCGCAGTCCGGCTACTTTGTGCGCGCGCGGCCGGGCGAGCCGGTGTTCGAGCTGCGCCCGTCCAGGCCCAGTGCCAAGCCCTCGGCGGTGGACGTCAGCGCGCTGGTGCTTTCCACGCTGCGCTCGATCCGTTCCGATGATGCCGTGCCGCTCGGTTCGCCCTATCCGGACCCTTCGCTGTTTCCGTGGCAGCGCATCAACCAGTACGCCAACAACATCGCGCGCCGCTATGCCAAGTGGACCATGCTCGACGACCTGCCGCCCGGCAGCCCCGAGCTGATCCGGCAGATCTCGCGCCGCTACCTGGAGAACGGCTACGCCATCGATCCGAACGAGGTGATCGTCACCATCGGCGCGACCGAGGCCATCAACCTCTGCCTGCAGGCGGTGGCCAGGCCGGGCGATACCATCGCGGTGGAGTCGCCGACCTTCTACGCCATGCTCCATGCCATCGAACGGCTGGGCATGCGCGCCATCGAGGTGGCGACCGATCCGGCGGAGGGCATCGACATCGGCGAGCTGGCGCGGCTGATCGATGAAAAGGGCGTGGCTGCCTGCATGGTGATGCCCAATTTCCAGAACCCGCTCGGCTTCCAGATGCCCGATGAGAAGAAGCGCGCGCTGGTGGCCATGCTGACCGAGAAGGACATCCCCGTCATCGAGAACGACGTCTACGGCGAGCTCTATTACGGCGAGGCCCATCCCAGTTCATTGAAGGCGTTTGACAAGGCCGGCATCGTGCTGCATTGCTCGTCGTTCTCCAAGACGCTGACCAATGCCTACCGGATCGGCTGGGCGCTGCCGGGCCGCTACCGCGAGGCCGTGGAACGACTCAAGTTCCTCAACACGCTGACCACGCCGGCGATTCCGCAACTGGCGATTGCCGAGTTCCTGAAGAACGACGGCTACGACTTCCACCTGCGGCGGGTGCGCAAGGCCTATGCGCAGCAGGCCAGCATCATGGCCGCCGCGGTGCGCAGGTTCTTCCCGGACGGCACCACCACGTCGCGCCCCGCGGGGGGCTATGTGCTGTGGGTGCAGTTGCCGGAGGGCATCGATGCGATGGAGATGTACCACGCCGCGCTGGAGCACCGCATCACCGTTGCGCCGGGGCATATGTTTGCGCCCGGGGCCACTTACGGCAACTGCATCCGGCTGAACTACAGCTCGGAATGGACGCCCGGCATCGAGTCCGCCGTGCAGACGCTGGGCAAAATCGCACAGCACCTGCTGGCACGCAGCCGGGAACGCGTAGAGGAAGAGCATGCAAGACGCTGACATCGATCCCGCCATGGTCGCGGCGCTCCAGGTCCTGTGGCAGGCTGGGCGCGAGGGTGGCGGCAGCCCCTGGTCGCTCGCCAAGATCGCGAAGCGGGCACAACTGCCGATGAGCGTGCTGCGGCGCGTGTTGACGCAGCTGCAGGCCGCCGGACTGGCGGACGTGGCGATCGACGAGGAAGGCCGCGGTCACGCGAGCCTGACACCAGCCGGCGCGGAGCTTGCCGCGCAGGCCTTCCCGAATCCTGACTGAGTGACCGGGAGCCGCGCCCGCGGCTCAGCCCCCGACCAGCGACATGCGCACCGTCGGGTACTGGCGCTTGCCGCTGGCCAGCCGGTCAGCGCGCAGCTCAGAGTAGCGGTCGCCGCGGGCCTGCCACGCTTGCCGGACCGCGTCCGCCACGGCTTCATCCGGGTGGGCGGTGCCCAGGTGCTGGCGCAGGTCGACGGAACTGGTGGCGAACAGGCACAGGTGCAGCCGGCCGTCGACCGAAACGCGTGCGCGGGTGCAATCGCCGCAGAATGGGTGCGAAACGCTGGAGATAAAGCCCACCTTCAGGCTGCCGTCGGCCAGCAGGTAGTTGCTGGCGGTTTCGCCGTCGCGCCGAGTGACCGGCAGCAGCGCATGCGCGCGTTCGACCATGCCGCGGATCTCGTCGGACGGGACGACGCGCGACTGTGACCAGCCGCTCGGGCCTTCCACATCCATATATTCGATAAAGCGCAGCGTGACGTCGCTGCCGCGGAAGTGTTCGACCAGCGGCAGCACCTGCGCGTCGTTGGTGCCGCGCTCGACCACGCAGTTGACCTTGACTGGCGCCAAGCCCGCCGCGATGGCCGCGTCGATGCCCTCCAGCACGCGGCCGACCGGGAAATCCACATCGTTTATGGCGCGGAAGATCTGGTCGTCGAGGCTGTCCAGGCTGACCGTGACCCGGCCCAGGCCCGCGTCGCGCAGCGAACGCGCCTTGCGGGCCAGCAGGCTGCCGTTGGTGGTCATGGCCACTTCCACCTGCCGGCCCTCCAGGGTACGCATGGCCGCAATGCGTTCGACCAGAGACTCGATGCCTTTGCGCAGCAGCGGCTCGCCGCCGGTCAGGCGCACCTTCTCAACGCCCAGGCTGACAAAGGCGCGCACGATGCACAGCAATTCGGCATCGGACAGGCGCTGCTCAGGCGACAGGAACGGATAGTCGCGCCCGAAGCGCTCCTTGGGCATGCAGTAGGTGCAGCGGAAGTTGCACTGGTCGATCACCGAGAGGCGCAGGTCGCGCAGCGGACGGCCCAGCTGGTCCCGGCAGGCGGGTGATGCGTGGTCCGGCTCGGGCGCCTCAAAACTGCGGGCGGCGGGCATTTTTTGCACAAGCGCTGCTTGCATGGCGAATCTCCCGGGGGCAATGGGGTAGGGCATGGCGCATGCCATGCCATCCATGGTACGAACCGATGGCCGCCCGGCAGGCGCACAAATCGGCAGGAGCGGAAGCAGAACAGTTCCGGCGGGACCGGTGCGGCTGAATTGGGCGCCTCATTCGCGCGGCGCCCGGATGCGCACCGTCGCGGTCTGGCCGGCGATCAGGTGGGCCCCGGCCGGCACCTGGTCCAGCGCGATGCGCACCGGTATGCGCTGCGCCAGGCGCACCCAGTTGAAGGTCGGGTTGACGCTGGGGAGCATGTTCGGCCCGATGGCGCGGTCCTGGTCCTCGATGCCGGGCGCAATGCTCTGCACATGTCCGCGCAAGGGGGTGCGCTGGCCCATGATGTGCACTTCGGCGGCGCTGCCGACGCGGATCGCGGGCAGCTTGGTTTCCTCGAAATAGCCCTCCACGTACTGCGAGCCGCTGGCCACCACCGACAGGGCTGGCTTGCCGCGGGTGGCAAAGTCGCCGGCGCGCGGCAGGCGGTCGCTGACATAGCCGTCGACCGGGCTGGTCACGCGGCAGCGGGCCAGGTTCAGCCTGGCCACGTCCACCGCGGCATCGGCTTCGTCGATGCGCGCCTGCGCGGCGGCCAGGGCGGCAACGCCGGCCGCGTTCGACGCCTGGCGCCGGCCCAGTGCCAGCGCGGCGCGCGCCGAAGCGGCCTCGGCCTGCGCCTGTTTCAGGGCCAGGCTGAAGCGGTCCTGGTCCACCACGAACAGGACCTGGCCGCGTTGCACCCGGGCGTTGTCGCCGACGAGCACGGCCGTGACCAGGCCGGAGACATCCGGCGCGACCTGGATCACTTCTGCGCGCACATGGCCGTCGCGGGTCCAGGGCGCCTCGGTGTAGTACTGCCACAAATGCCAGGCGGTCAGCGCCGCGGCGACCACGGCCGCCAAGGTCACCGCAACGGGGCCGAGCAGTGAAAGTTTGCGAATCATGATGGGGCCTGCCAGACGAGCGCGACGATCGCGCCCAGTACGAGGATATAGAGCGAGAAATTGAACAAGGACCGGTGCCAGATGATGCGGTAGAAGCCGATCCGGGCGAGCACGACGCGCACGCCGGCGGTCACGGCGAAGGCGGCCAGCATCCACACCACGGTGGCTGGCACGAACACGCCGTACAGGTCGAACTCAGTGGCGTGCATGGTGATCTCCTTCATGCGGATGCAGGGCAAGCCGCAGGGTGGCCAGTGCCGCCAGCGCGGTGCGCGGGCTGCCATGGGCCGTCGTGGTCAGCGCCGCGAAGGCCGCGTCGATGTGCGCGGCCAGCGCCGGCGCGGGCGGGCTAGCATGGCCGGTGCGCGCGCATTGGCGGTAGTGGCGTGCGACCCCTGCCAGCACGCGCTCCACGGCCCGGCGGCGCGGCGCGGGCACGCCAGCCGGGACGCGCCGCAGCGCGAGCGCGGCTGATTCGACCAGGAAGTCGGCAACGGCGCTGCCGGCCTGCCTGCCGCTGGCATTGTTGCGGCGGGTCAATGGCGGCCACTGGCGCAGCAGCCGGTCCAGCATGCGGCCGCGCAGCCGCGCGCTGTTGACCGGCGCGCGCGGGTGCGCCGCCAGCGCGATCTCGTTCCAGTTGGCCCTGGCCAGCCGGTAGGCCACCAGTTGCTGGCCGAAGGGCTGCATCAGGACTGCCCACAAGGCCGCGAACACCTGCGCCGCCAGGCTCGCCAGGCTGCTGTTGAAGATGCCGGCGAAACTGGCGGCGGTCAGGTGCTGCGGGCCCGGGAACGACGCCGCCGTGACCGCCAGCAACACGCCGAACAGCGCGTTGCGCGGCTGCGTGGTCATGGCGCCGATGACCAGGTAGGGGCCGCACAGCAGGGCGGCAAGCGAGCCAAAGTCATGGGCCAGTTGCAGCACCACGAACTGGTAGTACCAGGACAGCAAGGCACAGCCGATGCTCCACGCGATCACCCGGCCGGCCATCAGCCGCGGCTCCGCGGTGGTGGCGATAAAGCAGCTGGCGAGCGCGGCCAGGCCGACCGGGCCGGCACCATCGACCCACCCCGACACCATCCACAGCAGGCCCGCGACGAAGGTGGCCGAGCCGGCGGTAGCGCCGCGGAACAACAGCTGCGCGTGATCATGGTGCCGGGCCTGCCCGGCGGGTTCCACGCGGTAGCGCAGCGCGGTGGGCTCGCTCCCGCCCTGGCGCAGGCTGGCCTGCAGCAGGCGGCAGTCCTGCCAGAGATCGCCCAGTTCATCCAGGTAAGTGCAGGTCGCCGCGACCAGCCGTGCATGCCAGTCCGCGGGTGCGGCCGGCGTGCTGCCTGCCGGGTACCAGGAAGGCGGGGGCCGGGACGCACCGGCGTCGCCGGCGATCCAGGCCAGCGTGGCGCGCATGCGCTGCGCGACGGCGTCAGGCATGCCCGCCGGATGCCGGCGCAAGGCGCTGGCGGCATAGGCCAGCGCGAGCACCAGCGGCAGCAGGGCCGTCATGCGCTGGTGCAGGGCACGTGCGCGCCGCAGGGTCAGGGCGCCGTCGGCTTCATAGGTCAGCTGGGCCAGCTGGGTTTCCATTGCGAGGATATCGGCGGCCAGCAGGCTGAAGCTGTCATGGCGCTGGCCTGCGCTGGCACCGGCGGCCAGCACGTCGGTGATCCAGCGCGAGGCATGGTCCAGCCACGCCGACGCGCGTGCGGCCAGCGCCGGCGTGGTGCGCGAGGGAAAGACCACAGCGCTGACCACGCTGGCGCAGACGATGCCGATGATGATTTCCTCGATGCGGGTGAGGGCCACGTCAAAGACGGTGGCCGGGTTGGTGACCGTCGGCAGCGCCACGATCGGCAGTGTATAGGCGGCCAGCAGGCAGATGTAGTTGCGCGGCGCCGGTTCCAGCAAGGACAGGTAGAGCATGGTGCCGGTCCAGCACGCGATCGCGGCCATCAGCAGCATGGGCTCGTCGACCAGCCAGGGCACCAGCGCCACCGCGCACACGGCGCCCAGCAGCGTGCCGAAGACGCGGTAGGTGCCCTTGGCATAGGTGGCGCCGGCCAGCGGGCTGGACACCAGGTAGACGGTGGCCATGGCCCAGTAGGGCCGCGGCAGCCCGAGCGCCAGCGCCACGTAGAGCGCCAGCATTGCCGCGCCGAACACCTTCAGCGAATGCAGCCAGGGTGCAAGGTCGGCGCGTCGCGCCCAGGCTGCCGCGAGCGTGTCGAGCACGCCGGCGGTGCGCGCGGGCAGCGCGGGGCGTGAGAGCGGACTTGAGGACGGCATGGCTTCAGTTGGCAAGCCCAGCCGCGCGCATCAGCAGCTTCATCAGGCTGGCGCAGACGAAGACCGTGCCGACCCCTGCCAGCCACAGGGCCAGCAGCCAGCCCAGGCGCGCCGCCAGCCGCGAATGCAGGATCCCGGCCATCAGTGGTACCCCTCCCCGCGCTTGACCTTGCCGCGAAACACGTAATAGGACCAGGAGGTGTAGGCCAGGATGATCGGCACGATAAACAGGGTGCCGACCAGCGCGAAGCCCTGGCTTTGCGGAGGCGACGACGCGTCGAAGATCGAGATCGACGGCGGGATGATATTGGGCCAGATGCTGATGGCAAGCCCCGTATAACCCATGAAGATCATCAGCAGCGCGTACAGGAACGGCGACACGTTCGGGTGGTTGCGCAGGGACCGGTAGATGCCGAAGGCGGAGAACAACACCAGCAGCGGCACCGGCAGGAAGAAGAACAGGTTGGGCAGCGCGAACCAGCGTTGCGCGATCTCCGGATGGGTCAGCGGCGTCCACACGCTCACCGCGGCGACCATTGCCAGCATCACGCCGGTCAGCACGTTGGTCACGCGCAGCATGGTCCATTGCAGGCGGCCCTCGGTCTTCATGATGAGCCAGGTGACCCCGAGGAAGGCATAGGTAATCACCACGCCCACGCCGCAGAAGATCGGGAACGGCGCCAGCCAGTCGAGCGCGCCGCCGGTGAAGGTGGTGCCTTCCATGGTGATGCCGTCGATATAGGCGCCCAGCGTCACGCCCTGGAAGAAGGCGGCGACCACCGATCCCCACGTGAACGCGGCATCCCAGTAAGGGCGGCTGCGGTCGCTGGCCTTGAAGCGGAATTCAAAGGCCACGCCGCGGAAGATCAGCCCCATCAGCATGAACATCAGCGGCAGGTAGAAGGCGCTGAGCAGCACCGAGTAGGCCAGCGGGAAGGCGCCCAGCAGCGCCGCGCCGCCCAGCACCAGCCAGGTTTCGTTGCCGTCCCAGACCGGCGCCACCGTGTTCATCATGACGTCGCGGTCATGACGGTCGCCGACGAAGGGGAAGAGAATGCCGATGCCAAGATCGAATCCGTCCATGATGACGTACATCATCACGCCGAAGAAGATCAGGGCGGCCCAGATAACGGGAAGGTTGATACCCATGTTGATCACCTGTTCAGGATTCGCGCTGGCCGTGCGGGGCCATCGGGTTGGGTGTGGAAGCCGCGGCGATGGCGGCGGGAACGACGCTGCCGGGGCCGTAGGACGGCTCATCGTGCGGGTGCGCGTCGGGGGCGGGGCCGGCGCTGGCCAGCCTGAGCATGTAGCGGATGCCCACGCCGAAGCAGACGAAGTAGATCACCACGAACAACGCCAGCGACAGCGCCACCGGGCCGGCGGCATGCGCGGAAACGGCATCATGGGTACGCAGCAGTCCATAGACCACCCACGGCTGGCGGCCGATCTCGGTGGTCATCCAGCCGGCCAGCAGCGCGACCAGGCCGGCGGGGCCCATCACCACCGCGAGGCGCAGGAAGGCCTTGGACCGGTACAAGGCGCCATTGCGGCGCAGCACCCAACCCAGCAGGCCGAACAGGATCATCGCCACGCCCAGCCCAACCATGACGCGGAAGGTGAAGAACAGCACCGTGGCATTGGGGCGGTCTTCTCTGGGGAAGTCCTTCAGGCCGCGGATCTGGCCGTCAAGGCTGTGCGTGAGGATCAGGCTGCCCAGGCGCGGAATCTCGATGGCGTAGCGGGTTTCCTCGCGTTCCATGTCGGGGATGCCGAAGACGATCAGCGGGAAGCCGCCCTTGTCATCCCTGGCGGCGGTGTTCCAGTGCCCCTCCATCGCCGCGATCTTGGCGGGCTGGTGCTCCAGCGTGTTCAGGCCGTGGGCGTCGCCCACCACCGCCTGGATCGGCGCCGCGATCAGTACCATCCACAGGGCCATCGACAGCATCTTGCGGGCGGCGGGCACGGCGCGGTCATGCAGCAGATGCCAGGCCGAGGATGCCGCCACGAACAGTGCCGTGGACAGCAGCGCGGCGATCACCATGTGCGTGAGGCGGTAGGGGAACGACGGGTTGAAGATCACCTCGAGCCAGTCGGTGGGCACCACCTTGCCGGCAACGACGACGTAGCCGGCCGGCGTATGCATCCAGCTGTTCGACGCCAGGATCCAGGTGGAGGAAATCATGGTGCCGAGAGCCACCATCACCGTCGAGAAGAAATGCAGCCCCGGCCCGACGCGGTTCCAGCCGAACAGCATCACGCCCAGGAAGCCCGCTTCCAGGAAGAAGGCGGTCAGCACCTCGTAGGTCAGCAGCGGTCCGGTGACGCTCCCCGCAAACTGCGAGAAGCCAGACCAGTTGGTGCCGAACTCATAGGCCATGACCAGGCCGGAAACGACCCCCATGCCGAAGTTCAACGCGAAGATCTTGATCCAGAACTGGTACAGGGTCCTGTACACCGTGTCCTTGGTGTAGAGCCAGCGTGCTTCCAGGAACGCCAGGAAACATGCCAGCCCGATCGTGATGGCGGGAAATAAGATATGAAAGGAAACCGTGAATCCGAACTGGATTCGAGCGAGCTCCAGGGCTGTGAGTCCGTGCATCGATGTGCTCTCCGTGGGGTTGCCGCCGGCACGACGGCGTGTCGCGCGACACTACGGACAAGCGTAAGGAGTACAGCCTGCCCGCGAAGGATACAGTTCTTGCAGAACCGCTAAAGCTCAGTTTGCAGAGCCGGAAGAAGCGCTCGCCAGGCGCCGCAAAGCAAATACAGATAGCGCCATTGCGCGGGATCACAGTCATGGATGGACCCCGCTGCATCGACGGATCGTGATGCAGCGGACGGCCAGGGCGAGCGCTTAGCTGAACAGCTTCATGGCCTTCCCGAGGGTCGACCAGATGCCCGCGCCCAGCGGGATCAGCACATAGGCCCAGAACGCGAGCAGCAGCAGCGTCTTGCCGAAAGTTCGGTCGTCTTGCACGGTGGTGTCTCCTGTGTATTGGTATCGGAATCCGGGGTGGCGCTCAGGCTGCGCTGGTGGCTTCGCGCAGGTGGTGGCGCTCATGCACCGGCCGGATCAGCAGGTTGCAGACGAACCCCGCCACCAGCAGGCCGGCCATGATGTGCAGGGTGTCGACATAGACCTCTGACCTGGGAACGCCCATGGCCAGCTTGTGCTCGCGGATGTAGTTGACCAGCGCCGGGCCGGCAATGCCGGCGGCGGCCCAGGCGGTCAGCAGGCGGCCGTGGATGCCGCCGACGTAGGCGGTGCCGAACATGTCAGCCAGGTAGGCGGGAATGGTGCTGAAGCCGCCGCCATACATGGTCAGGATCAAGAAGTAGCAGGCCACGAACAGGGCCACGTTGCCGGACGCGCCGACGGCCGGCACCGCCATGTACAGCGCGGCGCCAAAGGCGAAGAAGATGGCATAGGTGATCTTGCGGCCGAAGTAGTCGCTGGCGGAGCTCCACAGGAAGCGCCCCGTCATGTTGCCGATGCTGAGCAGGCCGACGAAGCCGGCGGCGGCTGCCGCAGTGATGCTGCCCTTGAAGGTTTCCTGGATCATCACCGCAGCCTGGCCCAGCACGCCGATGCCGGCGGTGATGTTCAGGAACAGGATCACCCACAGCAGGTAGAATTGCGGCGTCTTCAGCGCCTGGTCGATGTGCACGTGGGCGTGCGTGACCATCTTGCGGGCCTTGGTGGTGGGAACGTAGCCCGGGGGCGCCCAGCCCGGGAGCGGGATGCGGATGGCCAGCGCGCCGATCGACATCGAGATGAAGTAGACCACGCCCATCACCAGGAAGGTCTGTGCCACGCCCGCGCTGGTCGCGCTCTTGAAGGTGTTCATCAGCGCGACCGAGAGCGGCGCGCCAATCATCGCGCCGCCGCCGAAGCCCATGATCGCCATGCCGGTGGCCATGCCGCGGCGGTCGGGGAACCAGCGGATCAGCGTGGACACCGGCGACACGTAGCCCAGCCCCAGCCCGATCCCGCCCAGCACGCCGTAGCCCAGGTACAGCAGCCAGATCTGGTGCAGCCAGATGCCGAGCGCCGACACCAGGAAGCCGCCGCCGAAGCAGCACGCCGCCGTGAACATGGTGCGCCGCGGCCCGACCTTCTCCAGCCACTTGCCGGCAAATGCGGCAGAGATGCCGAGGAAGAAGATCGCCAGCGAGAACACCCAGCCCAGCGTGGTCAGTTGCCAGTCGCCCGGCGCCGACTGCGTGACGCCGAGGATCCGGGTCAGCGGTTCGTTGAAGACCGAGAAGGCATAGGCCTGGCCGATGCACAGATGCACCGCCAGCGCGGCGGGCGGAACCATCCAGCGGTTGAAGCCGGGGCGGGCGATGATGGCCTCCTTGGAGAAGGCCGACGGGCGTGACGTTGGCCGGGACGGCGACGCGTGTTGGGACTTCTGCGAGGGCGTTTGCGCTTGCGCGGGGTATGACATGAAGTTGTCTCCTACCTGGAAGTGGCAGCCTCTTCTTGCGCGTGATGCGATGGGCTGGAGTGCGTGGTTCAGCAAAAGCCATGCCCATGGCGGATTTCGTTTGCCGTCAATGGCTTGCCGCGCGCGGACCGGGCCGTCAGGCGCAGCCGTGGACAAAATGTCCTGGCGGCGGCCCCGCGCGCGGGCCAAACTGTCCATCCGTGGCCGCGGTTTGCGGGGCTGGCTCGGTTTACCCCCAATACAGGCGGATAGCGCACTGTCGCTAGACTCTTCCCTTGCCCCCGCAACTACTAAAGTGATGAACGAAAGACAAAGCAACGCAGCCGATGCCGACAACTGGCAGCGCCGCACGATCCTGGTGGTGGACGACGAGGCCGGCATGCGTTCGTTCCTGTCGCGCGCGCTCGAAGGCAAGGTGGGCAGCGTGGTGACGGCCGACAGCGCCGAAGCGGGTGCCGCGCTGCTGGAGCAACGGCATTTCGACCTGATCCTGCTAGACGTGGCGCTGCCCGGTATCAGCGGGGTGGAGTGGCTCAAGGCACTGCGCGCGGCCGGCAACCCCGCCGATGTGATCCTGATGACCGCCTTCGCCGACATGGACACGGCGATTGCCGCGCTGCGCTCGGGCGCGGCGGACTTCATCGTCAAGCCGTTCCGTGTCGACCAGATGCTCAATGCGATCCGGCGCTGCTTTGACCGGACCCGGCTCGCGCGGGAGAACTACCTGCTGCGCCGCGAGCTGGACAAGTACACCATCCACAAGCACTTCATCGGCGAGTCCGAGGCCATGAAGAAGGTCATGGCGCTGGTGGCACGGGTGGCACCGATGCCATCGACGGTACTGGTGACGGGCGAGTCCGGCACCGGCAAGGAAGTGGTGGCGCGCGAACTGCATCACCTGAGCGGACGGCAGGGCCAGTTCGTGCCGCTGAACTGCGGCGCGATGGCGCCCGAGATCATCGAAAGCGAATTGTTCGGCCACGCCAAGGGTGCCTTCACCGGCGCGGCCGGCGGGCGCCATGGCCTGTTTCTCTATGCCGACGGCGGCACGCTGTTCCTGGACGAGATCTCGGAGCTGCCGCTGGGGATGCAGGCCAAGCTGTTGCGAGTGATCGAGGACCGGCGCATCCGGCCGCTCGGCACCGAGCGCGAAATTGCCGTGGACGTGCGCATCGTCGCGGCCTGCAACCGCAACCTGGCCAACGAGGTCGCCGCCGGGCGCTTCCGCCAGGACCTGTACTACCGGCTCGACGTTGTGTCCATCGCCATCCCGCCGTTGCGCACGCGGCCGGAAGACATCGTGCCGCTGGCCGAGCATTTCTCGGAGCAGCTGTCGGCCCAGCTCGGACTGCCCGCGGTGCCGCTCTCGCCCTCATTGATCCGGGTGCTCAAGGGCTACGACTGGCCAGGCAATGCGCGCGAGCTGCGCAACCTCGTGGAGCGGGCGCTGATCCTTGGCGAATACCCGGTCGAGCTGCTCGCGCACCAGGCCGATTCGCCTCAAGCGAACCTGCCGGAAGCGGAGCACGAGGACGCAGCCATGCCGGCCGACGACGGCACGCTGCTGGAGTCGGTGGAGCGGAGGCACATCCTGCAGGTACTGGCGGCCGAGGGCGGCAACCGGGTGGAAGCGGCGCGCCGGCTTGGCATCTCGCGCCGCACGCTGGACCGCAAATGCCTGCAGTGGGGCCTGCGTCCTTGAGCCCGGCCGCGCTGCTGCGCCGCTATCGCGCCTCGCTGCGGGCCAAGCTTGTGTCCATCGTGGTCGCGCCGCTGCTGGTGGCGCTGCTGGTGCTGCTGCTGATCATGGGGTTGTGGGGTAATCGCGCGTTCCAGGCCTTGCTGGCCTACAAGGTCAACAGCGACCTGCTGGTCGCCCACGAGTACTTCGAGCATATGGTGGGCGGCGTGGAAGACCGGGTCCTGCAGGAGGCGCGCTCACATGCGCTGGTGGCCGGGCTTGGCCGCGGCAACGCCATGCCCGCCATCCTGGCCGACGCGCGGCGCACGCACGGGCTGGACTTCCTGCAACTGCTGGATCCGCAAGGGCGGCTGCTTGCCGCTGCGCCCGCTGGCACAGGGGCTGACCCTGCCGCCTGGCGCATCGTGAGCAGCGCCGCGGCCGGCCGCGCGGCGGCCGCCACCGACGCCTGGTCCGCGGCCCAGCTGGCATCCGTGTCCGCCGAGCTTGCCCGGCGCGCGCAGGTGGCGCTGCGGCCCACCGCCAATGCGGTGCCCACCGACAAGACCCTGGAAACCCGCGGCATGGTGGTGCACGCGGCGGCGCCGGTGTTCGATGAAGCCGGCACACTGGTGGCGATCCTGCACGGCGGCACCCTGCTGAACAACAACCTCGGCTTTATCGACACCATCAACGCGCTGGTCTACCAGCCCGAGTCATTGCCCCGCGGCAGCCAGGGCACGGCGACCCTGTTCCTGGACGACACGCGCATCGCCACCAACGTGCGGCTGTTCCATGGCGAGCGCGCGCTGGGCACGCGGGTCTCGCGCCAGGTACGCGACAAGGTGCTGCTGCGCGGCGAGAAATGGCTGGACCTGGCCTTCGTGGTCAACGACTGGTACATGAGCGCCTATGAGCCGATCGCGGACAGCCGCGGCCAGCGCATCGGCATGCTGTACGTGGGTTACCTGGCCAAGCCGATCAGCCAGGCCAAGGACCTGGCGCTGGGCGTGCTGGTGGGCCTGTTCTTGCTGCTGGGCGTGGCCGGCGCGCTCTTTTCGCTGCTGTGGGCTAGGCGCGTGTTTGCGCCGATGGCGCGGATGGTCGGCACCATGCGCGCGCTCAAGGCCGGCAACACCGGGGCACGCGTCGGCCCGGTGGGCAGCGAAGACGAGCTGGGCCAGCTTGCCGGCCAGTTCGACCAGTTGCTGTCTGACCTGCAGCAGCGCAACGCCCAGCTCAAGGACTGGGCGGACTCGCTCGATCGCAAGGTGGCCGAACGCACCCGCGAGCTGGAAGAATCCAACGCCGTCCTGCGGGCGGCCCGGCAGCAGCTGATCACGTCGGAAAAGCTCGCCGTGGCGGGACAGCTCACCGCCGGCGTGGCCCATGAGGTCAACAACCCGATTGCCGTGATCCAGGGCAACCTGGACGTGGCGCGCGAGATCCTGGGCCCGGCCGCGGAGCCGGTCCGCCATGAGCTGCGGCTGATCGACGAGCAGGTCCGACGCATCCAGCAGCTGACCAACCGGCTGCTGCAGTTTGTCCGGCCAGAGGCCTACGCCGGCAATATGGAGCGCCTGGACGTGGGTGAAGTGGCGGCCGGCTGCGTCGACCTGGTCCGGCACATGCTGAAGGGCGCGTCGATCCGGGTCGAGCTGGACTGCCTGGCCACACGGCAGGTGCGCATCAGCCGCAGCGAGTTGCAGCAGGTCGTGGTCAACCTGCTGACCAATGCCATCCACGCCATGCCCGAGGGCGGCACGCTCACTCTGGGCACGCGCGACTGGGAAGGGCAGGGCGTGACGCTGCACGTGCGCGACACCGGCCACGGCATCCGGGAAGAAGACCTGCCCAACCTGTTCAATCCGTTCTTCACGACCAAAAAGCAGATGGGGACGGGCCTCGGCCTATCGATCAGCTATGCGCTGGTGGAGCGCTACGGCGGCCGCATTACCGTGGAGAGCGCGGTGGGACAGGGCGCCGAGTTCATTGTCTGGCTGCGCGAGGACGGGGCGGCCCCGGCGCAGGCAGAGGCGGGCGGCGGTGAGCCATGACATGGCATGATGGCGCCGTGCCCTCGCACCGATCATCGCTCGTGCTTGGCAATGAAGGCTTCCACAGTGTCGTGCAGGAGTACGGGCTTCTCCAGGAAGATGAAGTGGCCACCGTCCAGGGTGGCAAACTCCGCTCCCGGAATCCGCGCTGCAAGCTCCGCAGAGAAGTACGGCGGGGCGCAGAAGTCGCGCTCGCCCACCAGTACCAGCGTCGGTGTCGTGATCGATGGAAGATCATCGAAGGCGTCGTGTCCTACGATCATGTCGATCCGGGCAAAGCCGATTTCCGGGTCGAACGTGCCGGCCGATGCGGCATTCACCCACGCCTGCACCTGCTCCGGGTGCTCGCGGCTGAATTTCGGGTCGAACAGAAATAGTGCGTTCGCCTCGGTGGACGCGCGCAGGCCGGAATCGGTCAGCATGCGTCGCCGCATGTCGAACTGGCGACGGTAGACGGCGTCCGCGCGAGCAATCGAAGAGACAATGGTCGCGCTGCGCAATCGTTCGCGGTGATGGATCGCCAGCAGCTGCGCGATGGCGCCTCCGGTCGAGGACCCGACCACATGGACCGGCCCACACCCGACTGCCTCGATGACCCGCGCCATGTCCCGCGCGTGTTGCGCAATCGTCATGCCGCGCGCGGTGCGCTCGGACTGACCGGTGCCGCGGTGATCCGGCACGATCACCTGGTGATGCCCGGCGAACAGGTCGATCTGTGGCCCCCAGGAGGCGCCCACTCCCGCAAGCCCCGCCAGGAGAAGCACGGGCGAACCCTGGCCCTTGACCTCGTAGTGGATCGAAACACCGTCGGACGTTACGGATGGCATTTTGCGTCTCCGGGTTCAGAGCGAGGCGAAGAAGCGGCCGAACGCGTCGACCTGGCGGGATCACGAGCGGTTCATCGGGCGTCGTCCGGCTGCGTGTTCACCAGAAGCCAAGCACCTTCCACCAGACGCTCCCGACCACGGCGAAGATCAGCAGCTCCACCACGCACATCACAAAGCCGACGCGCCACCAGGTTCCCATCATGACAAAACCGCTGCCGAAGATGATCGGCGAGGTGCCTGTCGCATAGTGGGTCAGCGTCATCATGATCGCCGAGCCGGCCGCCATAAGCAGCATGAACGGCACCACATACTCTGGCGGCATCAGATGGACTCCGACTGTCAGGAAGGCGAGCATCATCGCACTGATGTGCGCGGTCGTGCTGGCGAACAGGTAGTGCGAGAACACGAAGACCGCCACCAGGATCGCAGCCGTGCCACCCCAGCCGATGCCACTGGCCACAATCGCGTCGCTCATGCCCTTCGAGAACCACCCGATCACACCCTGCTTGTTCAGTTGCTCGGCCAGCATGATCAGCGCACCGAACCATATCAGCGTGTCCCAGGCGCTCTTCTCGGACAGCACGTCGTCCCAGTCGAGGGTGCCAGTGATGATCAGCACGAACAAGCCGACCAAGGCGACCACCGTCGGGTCCAGCGTGAGCGAAGGACCGAACACCATCGCCGGAACGTTGGCCCATAGCAGCAGCAGCAGCGCGAAGGTGAATATCATGACCATTTCCTTCGGCGACACTGGACCCATCTTCGCCATTTCGGCGTGCGCATACTCCACCGCATTAGGTGTGGCCTTGAGCTGCGGCGGCGACAACACAAAGATAACCAGCGGCATCACCAGCATGCATAGCAGGCCGGGCACCAACATGCAAAGTGCCCAGCTCGTCCAGCTCAGATGCAGACTCTGGTTGGTCGCCTTGGCGATGTAGTCCACCACCAGCGGGTTCGGGGCGGTGGCGGTCACGAACATCGCCGAGGAGATAGGATTGGCGTGATAGTTGACCAACGCCAGGTAGGTGCCGACCTTGCCCTCCGTGCCCTTGGCCGGGTCCGAGTCGAATGCATTGGCGATCGACTTCATGATCGGATGCACGATGCCGCCACCGCGCGCGGTATTGCTCGGTGTGAAGGGCGCCAGCACCAACTCGCAGGTGGCTAGGCCATAGCCGATGCCTATCGTTCGTTTCCCCATCAGGGCGATGAACATCAGGCCGATACGGGTGCCCAGGCCGGTCTTCTTCACGCCGCGGGAGATCAGGATGGCCACCACGATCAGCCAGATCAACGGACTGTCGAAGGCGGTCAGCGCATCGGCGATCGCCCCCTTGGACGAGGTCGAGGTCACCTGCGACAACGAGAGGACCACGATGGCCATCATCGCCATCACCCCGATCGGCATGACCTTCAGGATGATCGCAACGATTGTGGTCAGGAAGATGGCAACCAGGCCCCAAGCCTTGGGCGTGAGCCCCTCTGGCACAGGCAGCAGCAGCAAGGTGATCAGCACCACCGTCGTGATCAGGGCGGGGCCCAGCCGGAACGGGACCACGCTATTGAAGTAGAGGAACGCCGCTTTCAGTTTGGTGAGCATCTTGCGATCCTTCCCAGAAGAGTTGATGGAGTTCCGGATGCAGACAGGGCAGCCCAACCGCCGACCAGAGGAACGCGACCTACACCGCCCGAGACGGGCATTGCTTCCCTAACGTCGTCCACCGCCACCTCGTCCGCCGCCAAAGCCACCGCCGAAACCGCCGGCGCGGCCGGAGCCTGAATGCAGGCTCGCGCTTCCGCGATTGACGTCACGCTGCACGGCGCTGCCGCCACTGCCCACGCCCTGGAAGCCATTGTCCCGGCCCCCCGAAGCATCGCGCCCGCGAAAGTTGTTGCGGCCCGCCGCATCGGCCATGCTCCGGCCGTATCTCTCCCGTGTGGCATTATCGCGATAGGCAACACCCTGGCGGTGCCGCGCGTCGTGCTGCCAGCGGCCTCCCTTGAACTTGCTGGCGTCGAAATTGCGGTCGATGTTCCGGGCCTTGTGGTGCTCCACATGTACCCCGCCATTGTTCCAGTCGCAGTCGCCAAATATGGCAATGGCCCCGGCCAGGCCGATGCCCCATGCGATGCCTCCGACGAAGGCATCGCCGGGGTAGTAGGGCGCGTAGGGTGGCCAGTAGTAGTACGGGTAGCCCGCATAGCCCCAGCCGCCGTAGACGATCGCCGGGTCATACACCGGCACATAGATCACCTGGGGATCCGCCGGCTCGATGCGCACGATGGTCTGCTGCGCGGCTTCACCGGAGGTTGCGGTTTCCACGGTCACGGTCTGCTGCGGCCCCGACTTGAGGTGTCCGGCTTGCTGGGCGCGCACACGCAGGCGCTGCACGGCATTGAAAACCTCCTTCTGCTGGGCCAGGAATGCATCCCCCAGCTTCTGGGTCCAGTCCAGCTTGTCGCCCATTGGCGCAAGGATCTGCGGAAACGCCACCAGCGATTTCACGCTGACGTCCCAGGACTCGTTCTGCACCGCCTTGACTGCGTCGTCACCCTTGAGGTTCGGATGGGCCTTGCTCCAGCGCGCGGCGAGGGCGACTTCCAGTGGGTAGGTGGAGGCCATCAACACCTGTGACAGCAGCGGATCGGGATAGAGCGCGATCGGCGCCACCAGCGCCTCGATTTCTTCCGCCTTGTAAGGCGCGGGTTCCTTCTGGGCCTGCATCGTGCCCTCGCGGGACATCGCCGGCGTGGCCGTACCCGCTGCGGGCGGAGCGGCGCTTTGGCACCCGCCGAGCGCAAGCAGGACACAGCAAGCGGTGGTCAGGGCGCGCGGGTTCATGGCGACACCTTCCGCCAGCCGGGAGCTGGATCAAAGGATGTCGTTGCCGCTGCCTTGGCGGCACTGTTGGTTCCGAGGTCGCGCTCATAGACCTGACCCTTGTGGCTGATGATGAAGCTCATCACGCCGGTGTCGCCGTAGCGCACGGGCCAGGCCATGACCGCGAAGCCGCCGAACAGCTCGCCGTCGACGACATAGTTCACGCTGCCGCCATCGCCGTGCGACCCTTGCGCGGTGAGGAGCTTGTAATGGTAGCCGTGGTAGCCCTCCTTGCTTGCATTGCGCGTGCCGGCGTCACGGAAAGCCGGCCCGAGCGGGCTCTGTGGTTCATCCGGTCCGCTCGGCCAGTAGAGTCCGTCGTGCTTGCCCGGCGAACTGGACAGCCTGCCGGCGTAGACGAGCCGTTTCCCGCCATCGTGGCTCGTCTGGGCGTATTCGGTCTGCGCATCGCAGATGGCCCGCATGGTCTGGATCACCGCGAGTTCGTTGCGCCCGATGCGGCGCAGGCGCATTTCCCGGGCGCCGGCCAGCGTGTCGAACTGCCAGCCCTTGGCTGACCTGACCAGCGGTACGGGCAGGGTCCATCCGTCGTCGCCCGCGACGATGGACGCGTGCTTGCCCCTTTGCTGCACGCGATGCGCTTGTGTCCAGGCCGTGTTGAACTTGTTCCGCGCTTCGGCGCCGACCGGGGGGATGATGTCGCGGAAGTTGGTGCCCAGCATGGCTCGCATGGCCGTCTCGTCGTCATTGAGGACCGCTTGGCCAAAGGCCGCCATGGCTGCATCCGGCGAGTCGAAAACCTGGCGCGCGAAGGCATGCGTCGCACCAAACAGGCAGATGCAGCTCAGCGCGGCGAGGAGCCCGCAAGAAAATCTCGGCAGTCTTGCCATGGCCCGGTCCCTGAGCGTCATGATTTGCCGGCACGCTGGTCGCATGGTAAGGCGCCATCTGGCGTAAATGGTCAGCCCCGGGCTGCGGGTCGCGTTTGGGCACGCAGGCGGATCCACGCATGCGGCCTGATCGCGGCGGTGGGAAGTGCGGTGCAGCATGGGTCCTCAGGGCTCCGATTCAAAGCAAGAGCGGCACGCCGGTCATAAGGAATACGGCGATGCAGATCACGCCGCGATCCCGGTTGCCGCAAGCAGCGAAGCGAGCGGTGTCCAGCAAGCCTGGATGCGGCGCCCCCTTCGCAATGACCTCCCTTGTGCTAAGGTTTATATGACCTTTTCTGTGGAAATGCCAGTGTGGCGCTAACGACGCCGGGCAATAAAGGCGACGCGATGGGACTGGTACGCTTGAGCATCGAAGGACGCTCGGTCGAAGCACCGGCAAACTGCTCCATCCTGCAGGCCTTCCTGCACGCGGGGGAAACGCTTGTCGAAGGCGTCGGCTGCATGGGCCAGGGGGTGTGCGGCTCATGCCGCGTCATGGTGCGGCGCAACGGCGAGCAGGATGTCAAGACCGCGCTCGCCTGCGAAACGCTGGTCGAAGATGGCATGCAGGTCGCGTTCCTGGATTACTTCACGGCGTCGGAGCGGCACGTCTATCGTATCGAGGAAATCGGCGACAGCTGGGACGCCTTGCAAACAATCTCTGAAGTATTCCCGGAGGCCGCGCATTGCCGTCACTGCAGCGGATGCGACCGGGCCTGTCCGAAGGGACTCGATGTTCAGGAGGGCGTGAGGTTCGCGGTGGAGGGCAAGCTGACCGCCTCGGGCCAGGTGTTCGACGAATGCGTCATGTGCAACCTCTGCACGCTGGCCTGCCCAGAGCATATCCGGCCCAACCATCTCGGCCTGTTCGTGCGGCGGATGATCGCGGCGCAGACGCTGCGGCCGGCCAATCTCATGCTGCGCCTGCAGCAGATCGAGAACGGCGCGATGACGATCGACTTTGACGCACCCGGCGCGCAGCCGCCGCGCTGACGGGACGAACCATCATGCCAGCTGGCATCCCCTACGAAGAGGCGCGCAAGCGCTACCGTCCAGGTGTGGCGCCGGCGGTGCGCGGCGATGACATCTCCGTCGAAGCACTGCTAAAGGCCTATCACCCCGACCACGGGCCCAATGCGCGCGTCGCGCTGGCCGTCGGCGTCAACCGCGGCGAGCCTTGTCAGCCGGATCTCGCGCGCTATCTGCAAGCCAATGCGCTGATCGACGACGTCGATATTGCCGGGGCGCAACTCGTGTCCACCGATGTGCTGATCATCGGCGGGGGCGGTGGCGGCTGCGCGGCGGCGCTGACCGCGGCCAGGCAAGGCGCGCAGGTGATTCTCGCCACCAAGCTGCGCCTCGGTGACAGCAACACCGTGATGGCCGAAGGCGGGATCCAGGCGGCCATCGGCGAGGACGACAGTCCCCAATTGCATTTTGAGGACACCTTGCGCGCCGGGCACTTCTGCGGCGAGCCCGAGCTGGTCGCGCAGATGGTGATGGACGGACCCGACGTGATCCGATGGCTGATCCGGCTGGGCATGATGTTCGATCAGGAGGAAGACCGGCCCCTCGGCGGCAACCTTCTGCGCAAGAAGCCAGGGGGAGCATCGGCCGCGCGCATTCTCTCCTACCGGGACTATACCGGCCTGGAAATGATGCGCGTGCTGCGCGAGGCGGTGGACCTCGAGGCCGGCATCGCGGTGTGGAACCGCTGCCCCGCAGTCGAGCTGCTGTCCGACGAGCGGGGGCGCTGCGCCGGGGCGGTGATCTACAACCTCGAATGGCGCACCTTTATGCTGGTGCGCGCGCGCGCCGTGATTCTCGCCACCGGCGGGGCGGGGCGCCTGCACCTGAATGCCTTCCCGACGTCCAACCATTACGGGGCTACCGCAGACGGCCTGGTGCTGGCCTATCGGATCGGGGCGCGCCTGCGCGAGCTGGATTCGTTTCAATACCATCCCACCGGCATCGCCTACCCGCCGCACCTGGCGGGCGGCCTGATCTCGGAAGCCGCCCGCTCGGCCGGCGCGAAGCTGATCAACGGCGAGGGCGAGCGTTTCGTCGATGAACTCAAGCCGCGGGACATCGTGGCCTCGGCAATCCTGCGCGAATGCGCGCAGGGGCGCGGCATCGAGCGGGGCGGACAGGTTGGTGTCTTCCTCGACACGCCGACGCTGGAAATGGAGAACCCCGGCATCCTGGAAAAACGGCTCGTGACGCTGCGCCATCTCGCCCACAAGTGCGGGCAGGATGCGTCCCAGGAGCCGTTCCTTGTCTACCCGACCCTGCACTACCAGAACGGCGGCGTTGCCATCGACATGGAGGGCGCGACCAGCGTGCCAGGGCTCTATTGCGTCGGCGAGGTCACGGGCGGCATTCATGGGCGCAACCGGTTGATGGGCAACGCGCTGCTCGATATCCTGAGCATGGGCCGGCGCGCCGGTGCCAGCGCGGCGCAAGCCGGGCGCAGCGCCATGGCCGCCCGCGCCGGCATCGGCCACGTGCACGCCTGGCAGCGGGAACTGACGCTGGCCGGGCTGCCCCTGCATGTCAAGGCACCGCAGCTGTTCCCTGGCTACGCGAATTTCGATCTGCGCGTCGACGCAGGGTTGCACTCCGGCGCGTGGGGCCGGGCGGTCGGCGGCACCCGGTAAGCGGGGCACGGAGCGCGCGATGGAACAGCTCAATCAGGTTCTGCTCAACGAGGACATCCGGGTTGGCGCCGACCTGGATGCCTGGCTGGCACGCGGCGGCGGAGAGGGGCTGACCCGGGCCCTGCGCGAACCGGCCGCGGTCATCGCCGAGATCGAGCAGGCCGACCTGCGCGGGATGGGCGGCGCTGGTTTCGCGACGCATCGAAAATGGGCGCCGGTGGCCGCCGCGGCGGCTGGCGACAAGTACATCATCTGCAATGGCAACGAAGACGAGCCGGGGACATTCAAGGACCGCTTTCTGCTTGAGCACACGCCGCACCAGGTGATCGAGGGCGCGCTGATCGCCGCGGCCGCCACCCGCGCCAACCATGTCGTGCTGTACGTCAATCCCCATCAGCCGCTGTCGCTGGCGCGGACGCGCGAGGCGGTGCAGCAATGGCAGGCACACCCGCAGTTCGCCGAGCTGGCCGGGCTGGTCGGCGGACCGGTGTCGCTTCGCGTCCTGCCCAGCTCTGGCTTGTATATCGGCGGCGAGGAAACCGCGGTCATCGCGAGCGTCGAGGGCGGGTTCCCGTTTCCGCGCCGCAAGCCGCCCTTTCCCGCCGAA
This sequence comes from Cupriavidus sp. FW305-F7, assembly GCF_058782875.1. Classification (NCBI taxonomy): domain Bacteria; kingdom Pseudomonadati; phylum Pseudomonadota; class Betaproteobacteria; order Burkholderiales; family Burkholderiaceae; genus Cupriavidus; species Cupriavidus sp. FW305-F7. The sequence goes on from NZ_JBYSYC010000005.1 coordinate 231,490, forward strand.
TACGGCGTGCATGGCGCACCGACCGTCGTCAACAATACCGAGACGCTGGCCCACGTACCGGGCATCTTGCGCAACGGTGCCCAGTGGTATCGCGGCCTCGGCATCGGTCATGCCGCCGGAACCAAGTTGTACTCGCTCTCGGGCGATGTCTTGCGGCCTGGCCTGTATGAGCTGCCGATGGGCACGAGCCTTGAAACCCTCGTGTTCCGGCATGGCGGCGGGATGCTCCAGGGCAAGGAGTTCAAGGCGGTCTTCACGGGCGGTCCCTCCAATACGCTGCTGACCAAGCGCGATCTCGATGTGGCGCTGGACTTCGACTCCGTGCGGCAACGGCGTTCGCGGCTGGGAACCGGTGCGATGATCGTGGTGTCGGAAGGGACCAGCATCGTCCGCAAGGTGGCAGAGTACGTCAGCTTCTTCGCCCAGGGCTCGTGCGGCCAGTGCCCGCCATGCAAGGGCGGGACCTTCCAGCTGATGCGCCTGCTGAACCGGATCGATACGGGCCGCGGCGTGCGCGCGGACCTGGAATCGTTGGAAAACCTGTGCCGCATCCTTCCCGGCAGTGGGCGTTGTGGCCTGATCGACGGCGCCGTGACGGTGGTGGACAGTTCCCTCCACCAGTTCCGGGAAGAATACGAGGCGCTCCTGATGGCATAGGCTCGGCATCGAACGTCCGGTTTGCGAGGCGTCGCGCCATGCGAGCGCGCGGCCGCGCGCAGCGATGTCCTGGCGTCTTGTGGGGTCGCCGAACGGCGGCCAGGCGGCTTTCCAATGGATGCGAAGGGCGAGATCACGGAGCCAACCATGCACTACATTGCACCTTATGCGCTGTGCTTGTCGATGGCTTTGGTCGGGGCATGCGGCAACCGCGAGCAGCCGCCAGCCCCGGCAAGCGGTAAAACACCCGTCGCTGCCGGCAGTGAAGCGGTTGCCATACCGCCGCCCCAGCGAGCCGATGATATGCCGCAACAGGCTGGACCTGGCCGCTATCAGATCGTGAGTCAACCCCAGGTCCGTGCAGGCCCCTTCTTGCTCGACACGCAGACGGGTCGCATCTGGCAGTTGAGGGAATTCCCCGGACTTGAAGGCGCGCCGAGCGCGTGGCGCGAGATGACGATCATCGATGACAAGGGCACAATGGGGATCACGACGGCACAGTTCCAGAAACTCTATCCGCCGCGGCATGCTGCACCGCGGCGGCGGTAGCGGGTGTCTGATGCCAAAGTCGCCGGCGGCAGTCTTCAGCGCGGCAGGAAGAAGAAGGTGAGGGCGAGGGCAAGATAGACGATTAGGAGCTGCGTGCCCTTGAACCAGTCGGCGTGCCCGTCGCTCGCCATTTGCGCCGTGACCAGCACGGACAGGACCACCATCAGGACCAGGGCGGGACGAAAGGCCAGGTCCATCGGGGCCGGACCGAGAAAATGACTCGTCAGTACCAGCACCGGCGCGACAAACAGCGCCACCTGGACACTCGAGCCAACCGCAATGGAGAACGACAGGTCCATGCGATTCCTCAAGGCTGCGGTAATGGCCGATGCATGCTCGGCCGCATTTCCGAGGATCGCTACCACAAAGGCACCGACGAATATGTCGCTGAGGGCGTAGTCGCGCATCATGGGGCCGAGCGCACCCACCATGATCTCGCTCATCCACGCCGTCCCTACGGTGGCTGCCGCCAGTATCGCTATCGCCCGCGCTACGGACGAGGAGGGCTGGTCCTCCACGCCTTCCGGAGCAACCGCCTTTGCTTCGTATGCGCCGCGGAACAGCGCGGGGTGAGTGACCAGCGAGAACACCAGGTACAGCGCATAGACGACCAGAAGCGCGATGGAAATCCAGGCGCTGAGCCGGTACAGCACGGCTGTCGTGCCTTCTACCGCTTCAAAGCTGGCAGGCAGGATCAGCGCGATCGCCGACAGTATGAGCATGGTCGCCTGGGAACGCGCGCCGCGCGGGTTAAAGCTTTGCTCAGGATAGCGAATGCCGCCTGCGAGCATCGCGGCGCCAAACACCAGCAGCATATTCCCGACAATGGAACCGACGATGGAGGCTTCCACCACCTGATGGAGGCCGGCCCGCAAGGCGACAAGTGCGATGATCAGTTCAGCCGCATTGCCGAATGTCGCATTTAGCAGCCCCCCGACCGCCTCGCCCATGCACTCTGCGAGTTGCTCGGTGGCATGGCTCATCCGCCCGGCAAGCGGCAGGATGGCCAGGGAGGAAGCGATAAAGATCAGGAGGTGGTGATCGGAAGCAAGGAATTCCAGGGCGATTGCGATCGGCACAAAGATCAGAAGCAAATTCATCCACATGGATTGCCCCCTGCTTTCGGTGATGACAGCTCGTCCTCGAACAGTCCTTTTATCTCCCACCGGGGTTGCAGGCAAGAGACAAGACAGCTTGGTACAGCCGCGGGTAGTTCGATCAGGCCGACGGACTCACCTGATCGGTTGCCCGATGGCAAGGAGATTGCCCTCGCTGTCTCTGAACCAGGCACCTTTCTCGCCTATGCCACCCTTGGACAGGTAGTTCCCCTGGACCTCGGCGATCCCATTGATGGTCTTGAGGCCGGGAAGATCGTATTCTTCGAACACGACTCCCAGGTGCCGCAGCTCGCTAACGGTTGCCTGGATGTCATCGACCTCCCAGGCCATTTGTGTGTGACTTCCAGAGGCCGAGCCAGCCGACTCGAAAAGTACGAAGTAGCTGTTGCCGCACTTGTAGCGCAGTCCGCCCGGCCGTTCCTCGACTGGCTCAAGACCGAGCTTGCTCGAGTAGAAGGATCTCGCCCTTGCGAGGTCTTGCGCAGGAATCCTGGCCGCGACGTCACTGGTCTGAAGCATGGGAAACCCTCCTGAATAAGGCTGGACCGCTGCAACGCAATATGTCTAGCATAGGCGTGCGGCGGGCGCTAAAGAAAGGGGTGGCAGCATGACGGTACTGGTTTTGGGATTGCTCATTTTTCTGGGTGCGCACTCGGTACGCATGGCTGCTGACCCATGGCGCACCGCGCAGATTGCCAGGCTCGGCCCCGGCCGCTGGAAAGGCTTGTACACCCTGGTTTCGATAGCCGGCCTGGCGCTGGTTATCTGGGGCTACGGCCTGGCCAGCGCGCATCCTGTGGTGGTCTGGACGCCGCCGGTGTGGGGGCGGTACGTTGCCGCATTGCTCACGATCCCGGCCTTTGTGCTGATTGCGGCGGCATATGTGCCTCGCAACCGCATCAAGGCTGCGCTTGGTCATCCGATGCTGGCAGGCGTGCAGGCCTGGGCCCTGGGGCACCTGCTTGCCAACGGAACACTCGCCGCATTGGTGCTGTTTGGCGCGTTCCTGGCGTGGGCGGTGGCGGACTTCGTGTCAGCGCGCGGGCGGGACCGGGAAGCGCGAACCAGCTACCCGACCGGGACACCTGCGCGCGATGCGATGGTGGCGGTCGTCGGGCTGGCGGGCTGGGCGCTGTTCGGATTCGTGCTTCATGAATGGATGACCGGCGTGCGGGCGTTCGGGTAAGCAAAAAATCTGGCGGTTAGCAATGGATATGTCGGGCAGCCCCTCATCCCGGCAGCGCGAAGGGATTGAACCCGGTGCGTTGATAGCCCTCCGCCGTCACCGCATCGTCCAGGGCCAGGGAGGCAAGGTCATCGGCCACGGCCTCGGCCTGCGGGTCGCGTTCCAGTGAGATCACCTTCAGGTAACCGTGGCACACGCCGCAGCTTTCGGCGCGCACCGTGGCTTCGGGGGTGTCGAAGCTGAGGTAGTCGAGCTCCGAGGCGTCGCCGCAGTTGGTGCATTTCGCCCGCACCATGTGCCACTGGCTCTCGCAGAGCGCGCAATGCAGATAGCGCATGCCCTGGCGATCGCCGATCAGGATCAGGCTTGCCACGGGGGCAGTGCTGCAGACCGGGCAGGACGCGTGCTCGGCCGGGCCGCTGTCGGGCACGGGCGCGGCCCGCGCGGCGCTGGCACATTGCAGCGAGAGTGCAGCCCAGAGGAAGGGCGCGATTGCCGCCGGAACCGCATCAAAGCGGCCCTCGGTCAGCGCCTGGGCGGCGCCAAGGCGCGCGTCCGCAGGGAGGGCGCGCAGCGCCGCAAGATGCGGGGCGACCGGGGCGGGAACATCGTGCGCGAGCCGCTCAATCATCCGATCAAGCAGGGCACCCCAATGCCCCTCCTGCGGGATGGCCCTGGCGTCTGCCGGGCCGGACCCACCGGCCCCGGGCGCAAGCGATGCCTGTACTTCGGCCACGCGGGCGGCCAGGAGCAGGTAATCGGCAAGGTCGTGCCCGTCGGCCAGCGCACGCAGGCGTGCGGCGCGGCGGCTGTAAAGACCGGCAAGGTCTGGCTGGATCAGCGGGGTGAAATGGCGGGAGGCCTCGTTCGATGACAGTGTTCCCGGCGTGGTCTGATGCTGGTTCATGCTTCGTGGCCCTTCGCTTGCGCCGCTTTCGACTGATTCAACTCTTTCGCCTTCAACTCGCCATACCAGCGGTCATGGTGCTGCCTGGCCCAGGCACGCGAGACGTAGCCCGTCACCATGCCCGTGATCGAGCCGCGGACCCAGATTGCAAGATAGATGTGGCCCACGATCAGCAGGATCAGGCCGATCCCCGCGACGGAATGGGCCAGGATCGCCAGGCGGAGCACGGGAATCGGGAAATACTCGGCGAAATAGGCGCGCCACATGATCAACCCGGAGATCAGCAGGGCCAGGATCGACGCCATGATGAGCCAGAACAGCACCTTCTGGCCGGCGTTGTACTTGCCGATCTGCAGCGGTTCGCCGCCATGCTGGATCAGCAGCACCTCCCTGAAGCGGCGGAACCAGATCGCGTCGGTGCGCGCGGGCATGTTGTAGCCCACGAAGCGCCAGAACATGTAGCAAAGCCCCGCGAAAACCGCGATGCCCAGGAACGGGTGGAGCAGCCGCGCCATCTGCGGCGTGCCAAGGAAGCCGCTCAGCCAGCTCACCGTCGGGAAGAACCACGAGATTCCCGAAACCGCCGCGAGGAAGAAGCAGAGCACGATCGCCCAGTGACACAGCCGCTCGGCGAATTTCGTGCGCAGGATCCTGTCGTTGTTGGTCGCCATTTCCGGTCTCCGCTTATGCCGCGCCGTCAGTCGGGGCGTCGTGATCGTCTGTTTCGGTGGTGTTGGGGCCGACCGCCATGAAATGCGCCGCCATGCCCACCACCGCCGCCGCGCCGACGAAGCCGGCGGCGGGTTTCAGTCCATCCTTCCAGCCGGCGACCACCGAGCTGATCCCCGGGTCCTTCGGCAAGCCCGCATAACGCTTCGGGTCGTCGGCATGTTGCAGTACGTACATCACGTGGGTACCGCCGACTCCCGCCGGGTCATACAGGCCGGCCTTGGCATAGCCGCGCTCGTTCAACTCGGCCACGCGCTCGCCGGCAAGGGATTGCATCTCCGCTTTCGAGCCGAAGGCGATGGCGCCGGTCGGGCAGGTCTTGACGCAGGCAGGCTCCTGCCCGACCGAGACGCGGTCCGAGCACAGCGTGCACTTGTAGGCCTTGTTGTCCATCTTGGAAATACGCGGCACGTCGAAGGGGCAGCCGGCGACGCAATAGCCGCAGCCGATGCACAGGTCGGACTGGAAGTCGACGATGCCGTTGGCGTACTGGACGATGGCGCCGGGCGCCGGGCAGGCTTTCAGGCAGCCGGGATCCTCGCAATGCATGCAGCCGTCCTTGCGGATCAGCCATTCCAGCTTGCCTGCCTGGTCCTCATGCTCGGTGAAGCGCATCAGGGTCCAGGTGTTGGGCGACAGGTCGCGCGGATTGTCGTAGACGCCGACATTCTCCTGCACGTCGCCGCGCAGGTCGTTCCATTCGTTGCAGGCGACCTGGCACGCCTTGCAGCCGATGCAGATCGACACGTCGATCAGCTTGGCCACTTCCATCTGATGGTCGCGGATGCGGGGGGCGGGTGTCAGCTCCGACGAGGCCGAGCTACGGATGATGTTCTGCGAGTTCATGCTTGTGCTCCCGCCACTTTTTCAATGTTTACAAGGAATGCCTTGAATTCCGGCGTTTGCGAATTGGCGTCGCCGACACCCGGCGCAAGCGTATTGGCGAGATAGCCCTTGCGGGTCGCCCCCTCGAAGCCCCAATGGCAGGGGATGCCGATCTGATCGACCGCCTGCCCGGCCACCTGGAGCGTGCGCATGCGCTTGGTCACCACGGCCTTGGCAGTGATATGGCCGCGCTTGGTCGTGATCTTCACCGTGTCGCCATGGGCGATGCCCTTGTCCGCGGCCAGCTTTTCGCCGATCTCGACGAATTGCTCGGGCTGGAGCATGGCGTTCAGGTGCGAGTGCTTGGTCCAGTGGCGGAACAGTTCCGTGATGGAATAGGTCGTGGCGACATAGGGGAACTCGGTGCGGTTGCCCATTCGCTGTGCATCGTTCTGGAAGATGCGGGCGGTCGGGTTGTGCGTGACCTTGTCGTGCAGGGGGTTCTTCGCGATCGGGCTTTCAATCGGCTCGTAATGCTCGGGGAAGGGGCCGTCGATCATGCCGCCGACGGAGAACAGGCGCCCAACGCCTTCGGGTAGCATGATGAAGGGTCCGACGGGCGTGCCGGGTGCCGCAGTGAGCGGAAAGTCGGGCACGTCCGCGCCCACCCATTTCTCGCCGTTCCAATGCAGGATCTGGCGCGTGGGATCCCAGGGGTTCCCCATCTCATCCATCGAGGCGCGGTTGTAGAGGATGCGGCGGTTGGCAGGCCAGGACCAGGCCCAACCCGGCGTGTTCCCCAGGCCGGTGTCGGTGTTGTCGCGCCGGGCCATCTGGTTGCCCGCCTCGGTCCAGGAGCCGGTGAAGATCCAGCAGTAGCTTGAGGTCGTGCCGTCGTCGCGCAGTTGCGCGAACGAATCCAGCAGCTGGCCCTTGCGCAGGATCTTCTTCCCGGTCTCGTCGAACACGTCTGCCAACGCATAGCCGTTGGCTTCCTTGGCCATTTCCTCGGGATGGGGGCTGTGGGGATCGTGATAGGTTGCCTCGTCCCAGGTCATGTGCAACACCTGTGCCGGGCAGGCGCCGCCTTCCTTCTCGTAGAGCCGCCGCAGCTCCATCATGATGCCGCCGAGGATGGCCGGATCGTGCCGCGCCTCGCCCGGCGGCTGCTGGCCGGCGTAGTGCCATTGCAGCCAACGGCCGGAGTTCACGACCGTCCCGTCTTCCTCGGCAAAGCAGCTCGACGGCAGCCGGAAGACTTCAGTCATGATCTCTTCGGTCTTGACGTCGTTGAACTTGCCTTCGTTGCGCCAGAAGTTGGAGGTCTCGGTCACCAGCGGGTCGATGACCACGAGGAACTTAAGTTTCGACAGCGCGGCCGAGGTCTTGTTCTTGTCGGGCATCGCCGCCAGCGGGTTGAACCCCTGGACGAGATAGCCATTGACCTTGCCCTGGTACATCAGGTCGAAATAGGCCAGCATGTCGTAGCTGCGGTCCCACTTTGGCAGCAGGTCAAAGGCCCAGTTGTTTTCCGCAGTGGCGTGCTTGCCGAACAGGTTCTTCTGCAATGAGACGAAGAACTTGGGCAGGTTCTTCCAGTAGTTCACCTGATCGGGCAGCACAGCCTTGGGCGTGGCATCGGCCAGGTATTGCTTCAGGGTCTGCTGCCTGTCGGTGGGCAGGTCCATGTAGCCAGGCAGCCGCACCGACAGCAGGCCAAGGTCGGTATAGCCCTGGATGTTGGAATGCCCGCGCAGCGCATTCACGCCGCCGCCGGACATGCCGACATTGCCCAGCAGCAACTGGATCATGGCCGCGCCGCGGATGATCTGCGCGCCGCCGGTGTGGTGCGTCCAGCCGAGCGCGTAAAGCCAGGTCAGTGTCTTGTCCTTCGCCGAGCACGAGCCGACGATTTCGGCGATCTGCAGGAAGTCGGCCCGCTTGACGCCGGTGATCTCCTCGACCTTCTCGGGCGTGTAGCGTGACACGTGCTGCTTCAGCAGGCTCAGCACGCAGCGCGAATGGCGCATCGAGGGATCGCGTTTCGCGTTCCCCGCCGCGTCGAGCTCATAGTTCCAGGAGGATTTGTCGTAGACGAGCTTCTGCGGATCGAAGCCCGAGAACAGCCCTTCGTCGAAGCCGAAATCCTCGCGCACGATCAGCGATGCATTGGTGTAGGCGCGCACATAGTCGTGCTGGATCTTGTCGTGCTGCAGAAGCCAGTTGACCATGCCCATCAGGAAGGCCGTGTCCGACCCCGCCCGGATCGGCGAGAAGATATCGGCAACCGAGGCGGTGCGGTTGAAGCGCGGATCGATGACGATGACCTTGGCCTTGTTCCTGATCTTGGCCTCGATCACCCATTTGAAGCCGACCGGATGCGCCTCGGCCGGGTTGCCGCCCATGACGATGACGACATTGGCGTTCTTAATGTCCACCCAGTGGTTCGTCATCGCGCCGCGGCCGAAGGACGGCGCCAGTGCCGAAACCGTTGGCCCGTGGCACAGGCGTGCCTGGCAGTCCAGCGCGAGCATCCCCAGCGAGCGGGCAAACTTGAAGTCGAGAACCCCGGTTTCGTTGGAAGCCGCCGACGAGGCGAGCATGCCCGAACTCAGCCAGCGGTTCACCAGCTGGCCCTTCTCGTTGCGCGCGATGAAGTTCTTGTCGCGGTCGTCTTTCAGCAGGCGGGCGATGCGCCTGGTCGCATCGTCCCAACTGATGCGCACCCACTCCTTTGATCCCGGCGCGCGGTATTCCGGATACTGCAGCCGGTTTTTCGAATGGACGATGTCCAGCAGCCCCGCGCCCTTGGGGCAGAGCGAACCACGGCTGACCGGGTGATCGGGATCCCCCTCGATGTGGAAGATGCGGGGCTTCGCGTTTTTGGCGCCGTCGCCCAGCGAGTACATCAGCAGGCCGCACCCGACCGAGCAATAGGTGCAGTTGTTGCGCGTCTCTTTCGCACGCAGCAGCTTGTAGGGGCGCACGCCGGCAGGCGCCTGCGCCAAGGCTGTACCCAGGCCCAGGGCCGAGGCCGAGACGGCAACAGATCCAAAGCCAAGTATCTTGAGGAACTGCCGACGTCCGATATTGGTGGTGTAAGTCATCGTGGTCTCATCGTCATTTCTTCTTCCGCCCATCCCTGCTGCCAGGGGTGGGGGCGATCGCATTCGAGACCCGCGGCGTGATTTGGGCGCACGTATCCCCGGGGCGCCCGGATCGCGATCGATCACGGAGATGCCCCGTCCGGTACGTCCCTGAGGCGCACGCGCAAGAGGATGACCAACCACAAATGAAGTTGCGTCGCCGGTCACGACGCGACGTCATCCGTGCCGGTTTCCCGCGCGCACGGCTCCACGAGCGGAGAAATGCCGCTCAGGTTCGAATGCAGATAAATTTGGATAAGCGATGAGAATGAGCCCGAAACGCCCTGCGGATTGCCCTGCAGATGCGCGGCCCCACCGGGGCACGACGTCGGGACGGGTATCGCTCGCTGAGGAGCGTAGCACGACCAGCCCATTACTCCAAATAGGGGAAAATCCCGTTCGGCGCGGGCAGCTTATGCCCCAGGGGGCCCTCCATCCGAGTCATCGCTGTCTTGCTGCCGTGATCCCAGGCAAGAGAGTCGGCGCAACCGCATCGTCTGCCGAGTCAGGCCAAATGGCTGGCCGGGTTCCAGTGCGCTTGCCCATTTGCGCTGCGGCGCAGCAGTGCCACCACGTGACCGTCCTGTGCCGGCAGCGATTCCCGTCACGCTTGACTTCCGTGCCGGGCGTTTCTACCAATGACATTGAACAGAACGGAAATTGGCCTGCGCCGCTGGCATCCGGCCTGCGCTGTGGGCTTGAATGACTTTTACACTCCACAGGCTGGCAGCGGCCAAAGGAGTGATCATGCAAGAGCAGACCTTTCGCGCCCTGCTGTACCGCTACTTTTTCTTCGGTTGGCTGTACCGGGACGCCAGCCAGGGCAACCGCGCTGAACGAGCCCTCGCCTGGCATTTCAACAAGGCGCGCGCGCATTGGCTGCTAACGTACATGCGGCGCTGGCTCTGGTGCGGTGTCTGTTGCTATGGGCTGGGTAGCGTGGTGGAACTGGTGCTGTCCGCGCCTGCGCTGTCCGCGCTCTTCTACGTGCCCGGCGCGCTCTGCGTACCGGTCAATGTTGTCATCGTGGTGCTCTGGATCGGCCTGAAGACGCTGCCCGGGCCGCTGTAAGCGGCGACCGGTTGCTCCTGCGCCTGGACTGGCATCCGGCTGCGACGCCAGAAATGGCGCCAGCGGCACGACATTCCCCGGTTTCTTGACCCATCTGCCTTCGCCGCGGGGAGGGCGCCGACAGGCAACGGACGCGTCCGGAGACACGAGGCATATCACCTGCGGGGTTGGATGGTCGCCACCGCGAGACCCGCTCCGGCGAACGCGCACACAGCGGACACCAGCGCAACGGCGCGCAGCGCGTCGGTGATAGCTTCGGCTTCTGCCAGCGCCACGGGTGTCTGAGTCGGCAAATGGGCATCGCCCTCTGCGGCCCCGGCTTGCGCGCCCGGCTCCAGCAACTGCCCGGTCCGGCGTGCGTCCCTGGGAACGTCCAGTTCATCGAGCCGCGCCGACAGCGCCGCTTGGTGCGACCACACGAACACGATGCCCAGCACCGCAATCGCCAGCAGGCTCGCCACACGTGCAACCGCATTGTTGATGCCGGACGCAACGCCTGCGTGGTCAGCCGGCACCGAGTCCATCACAATCGTCGTGAGCGGCGCGACGGTGATCGTCATGCCAAGCCCGAGCACGCTGAGCGCAGGGAAAAATCCGGCCCAATAGCTGCCGCGCACGAACGGCAACGCCAGCATCACGAACCCGATTCCGGCGACACTCGGGCCAGCGCTCAACAGGATCCGCGAACCGAAGCGGCTCGTCAGGCCGCCGGTGAAGCGCGACAACAAGCCGATGACGACCGGCACCGGCAGCAGCGCCGCGCCCGCTTCGGTTGCGGTGTAGGCATGTGCGCGGATCAGCGTGAACGGCAGGAAGAACAGTGCGCCGCTCAGGCCGAAGTAGAGCAGCAGTGTGACGAGGTTGGCGCCGGTGAAATCGCGTGAGCGGAACACGTCGAGCGGCATCATGGGGTGACGGCTGTTCGCTTCGATCATCACGAATGCGACCAGCACGAACGCGCCGGCGCCGATCGCGCACAGTACAAGCGGATCCGCGAAACCGCGCGCAGACGCCTCGGTCAGACCGTAAGTGAGGGCAGCGAGCCCCGCTGCGACGCTAAGCGCGCCGGGCCAGTCCAACCGTTGAGGCGCATCGAGCTTGTGGCTGTTCGGCACCGACGAAATCGCGAGCGCGATCGTCACCGCTGCAAGCGGGACGTTGAGGAAGAATATCGCGCGCCAGGACAACACGTCGACGAGCCAGCCGCCCGCCACCGGCGCCACCGCGGACGTGATCGCCCCGACGGCCGCCCAGGTGCCGATTGCCCGTCCGCGCGCTTCTCCTTCGTACACGGCGCCGATGATCGCGAGACTACTGGGTACGAACAGTGCTGCGCCAATGCCCTGCACTGCGCGCGCGGCGATCAGCGAATTCGCGTCCGGCGCGAACCCGCAAGCGGCCGACGCCAGCGTGAAGACCCCGATGCCCGCGATGAACACCGTGCGGCGGCCGAGCTTGTCGCCCATCGATCCGCCCACCAGCACGAGGGACCCGAGAAAGAGCAGGTAGGCGTTAACGATCCACTGCATTGCAGCGACGCTCGTGCCGAGTTCGCTCTGAATGGCGGGTAGCGCGACATTGAGGGCGGAGCCGTCGATGAACGCCATGCTTGAGCCGAGGATCGTCGCGGCGAGTGCCAGACGCTTGCGCCGGCACGGGCGGTCGACCGCGGTGGGCTGCGTGCGGATGACGAGTTCGTCGCACGGGCTCGCTTGGGCAGCGACGACGTGCGCGGTCATTTGGTCGCTATCGAGAAGATCCGGGTTATCCAAGTTCGCTCCCGTGCCGGTCGATGGTGACTAGCATAGTAAAGGGAGCGCGGCCTACCCGAGAGTTGCCCTTGGCGACTGGGCCGGGAAGCGCCATAGGTCGACCCGTGCCCGGTTGGCACTTCCCGAGTCGCATCCCTCGCTGCACCTCCGGAGTTACCGTTTGGCGAATCTCAAAAATTCAAAATATTTGAATAACATGTCAGCGAATGGATCACTTTGAGCAAAGCTATCGCCGCTATAGTTCTGCACATGGACGACGCTACAACGCAACAGAGCGAAAGCAGCGCCGGCAGCCAGAAGCTCAAAATCATTGAATAAACATATACCGGAGAACATTATGTCGAACGCCAAACTGGAAGTCCTGACCCCGCACAACAGCCAGATTATCTTCATCGACCATCAGCCCCAGATGGCCTTTGGCGTGCAGTCGATGGACCGCCAGACCATGAAGAACAACGTGGTCGGCCTGGCCAAGGCGGCCAAGATCTTCGACATCCCGACCACCATTACCACGGTCGAGTCTGACTCGTTCTCGGGCTATACCTACCCCGAACTGCTCGACGTGTTCCCGGGTAAGCAGACGCTCGAACGCACCTCGATGAACTCGTGGGACGACCAGAAGGTGCGCGACGCGCTGGCCGCCAACGGCCGCAAGAAGGTGATTGTCGCCGGCCTGTGGACCGAGGTCTGCAACACCACGTTCGCGCTCTGCGCGATGCTCGAAGGCAACTACGAGATCTACATGGTGGCCGACGCCTCGGGCGGCACCACCAAGGAAGCGCACGACTACGCGATGCAGCGCATGGTGCAGGCCGGCGTGGTGCCGGTGACCTGGCAGCAGGTGCTGCTTGAATGGCAGCGCGACTGGAAGAACCGCGACACGTACGACGCGGTAATGAAGGTGGCCAAGGAACACTCGGGTGCCTACGGCATGGGCGTGGACTACGCCTACACCATGGTCCACAAGGCCGAGCAGCGCACCGCCACGAAGCACGAATCGCTGGCTCCGGTCCATGCACAGGTGATCGAGCGGTAATTCCGCATTCGCGAGCTGGACGTTCCATAGGACGTCCAGTCATTTCAGAAACGGGGCCAACTGCCTACTTCAATCCCGACTGACTCAGACCGCGGCTTGAAGCAAGATCGCGGTCTCAAATGAACAGGAGAACTCCCATGTCCAAACTACCGTTGCTCGAACCCGCGGATTGTGCATTGATCCTCGTTGATGAACAGGCGGGCCTTGCGTTCGCCGCGGGTTCTCAAGACCCCCAGATTCTGCGCAGTAATGGCCTTGCGGTCGCGAAGACGGCGGTCGCCTTTGACTTGCCGGTTGTGGTCTCCACTTCGGCCTCGAAGGTCTACAGCGGCCCATTGATGCCGGCTTTTCGGGAAGTGCTGCCAAACGTCACGCCGATTGAACGCCGCAACATGAACCTTTGGGAAGACGATGCGGTCCGCGACGCGATTACGGCTACCGGAAAGCGTACGCTGATCATCGCGGGCATGCTGACGGAGGCGTGCGTGAGCTTCCCGGTTCTTTCAGCGCTGTCCGAGGGATATCAAGTCTACGTGGTTGCCGATGCTTGCGGTGGACTGACACCAACAAGCCATGACCTTGCGTTGCGACGGATGGCTTCCGCTGGCGCAGTCATGACTTCCTGGCTCCAACTCCTTCTCGAATTTCAGAGAGACTGGACGCGTCATGACACATATGAGAAGGCTCGCTCGATCGTGGTTGAGCATGGTGGTGGGTATGGCACGGGGCTCGCATACGCGCGTGACATGATCAAACCGACATGAGCGCGTGTATCGGTCATGCATGCGGCTAACTCTGCCTCATTCTGAGGGACGTAAGTTGAGGGGAGGGGGCGACCGGCGCTTTCCGACCCCGCGCCTTCCGTCGTAACCGAAGGGCGCCGGCAAACCGTCGTCGTCGCGGATAGACCAGACCACGCCCGAATTTGCGACTTCGCGATAGAAGGCGTGGGCTTGAGGTGCGGCAGTACTCATGGTGGACTCAAATCTGGTGATGGCACTCGTCCCCGATGCAATTACGCCAATGTAGCCGATCTCTCCGACGAGTCCTTCCTTGCCGGCCTCGATTTTCCCGATCGTGCGCCGATTGAACGCTACTGGCCGGCAACCGCCGGTCGTCATTCCAAGCCCCCGGCGCATGCGCATTTCGGATGGCTGAAAGTCGCATTCCGGTTCGTAGCCCGCCCGACACGTTCGTAGACTCCATGCATTCCAACAAGCGGAGTGCACATGTCCATCCTGTCCATTTCAACGCGCAAGGCCCGCTGCGCCGTGCTGGCGGCCGCGGCCGCAGCAAGTTGCGTCGCCGCGTATGCGGAAACCTGGCCATCAAAGCCGATCACCGTGGTCGTGCCATTTCCGGCTGGCGGCGGTACCGATCTGGTGGTTCGCTCCATCCAGCCGCTGTTGCAGCGTGAGCTCGGCCGCCCCGTCGTGATCGACAATCGCAGCGGCGCAGGCGGCACGCTTGGGTCTGCCTATGTCGCGCGGGCTGCGGCCGATGGCTATACGGCCGGGGTGGTCACGACGAGCACGCACGCGGTAAGCGTCGCCCTGTATCCAAAGCTGACGTACAACCCGGCAAAGGACTTCGCCTATGCCGGATTCATTGGCACGTCGCCTTATGTGCTGGCCGTCAACAACACCTTGCAGGTGGCGGATGCCAAGGCGCTTGTCAGCAGACTGAAGGCCGACAAGGCGCAGCACAGCTTCGGTTCGGTTGGTGTCGGCACCGTGTCGCACCTGATGGGCGAGCAGTTTCAGAAGCTCGTCGCCGTGCCGATGGTTCACGTCCCGTATCGCGGTGCGGCGCCGGCATACACTGATCTGATTGGTGGACAGGTGCAAATCATGTTCGACAATCCGGTGGGACTGGCGCCATACATCAAGGCACACAAGATTGCGGCCATTGCCGTGACCGCTCCGACACCGCTGCTGCCCGATGTACCGACGTTCGCCAGCCAAGGCGTGCCAGGCTTCCAGCAGCAACTGTGGTACGGCATCGCCTTTCCGAAGGGAACGCCCGCTGCGATTGTCGATCGCTTCAATGCAGCACTGAACAAGGTACTCTCTGACAATGCGGTCGTGGCCGATCTATCGAGCAAAGGTGTGGCGGCGCGCCTCGGTACACCCGCCGCACTGCAGGCCGCGGTTCAAGCAGACATCCCGTACTGGGGCAAGATTGCCAGTTCCGTGGGAGCTACAGGTGAGTAATGTCAGTCTGATCCGGGTCTTTGTACGCGATGGGCGAGGCGGCAATCCGGTGCCGCTGGTCTCCGATGCCCGTGGCATGAGCGCGGCGGAAATGCGAAGGGTTGCTTCCGCATATGGGCACGAGTCCGCCTTTGTATTGCCGAGTGATATCGGTTGCGACTGGCGTTTCCGATTCTTCGTTCCGCAGCACGAGATGGAGATGTGCGGCCACGCCACCGTGGGCACGCTGTGGGCGTTGCGCCAATGGGGCCGCTGGACGACCCCGGCGGTGCGCATCGAGACGCTGAGTGGCATCGTGCTGGCGTACTGGGACGATGCGCTGCAATCCGTTTGGATCTCGCAGCCTACGGTGCGTACCCAGGCGCTGGACGCCGGGGCATCGGGCCGAGTGGCGGCGCAACTTGGTCTTCCGGCCGGTACGTATGCGGCCACCAATGCCGCGACGAGTCGCGTCAAGACGCTCATCGCCTTGCCTTCCGTGGCGGTGCTCGACAGCTTGCAACCGGACTTCTCGACGATGGAGTCCCTCTGCGCATCGATCGGCTCGACCGGGCTCTATCCCTATGCATTTGGCGTATCGAAAGCGGACGGCCGACCCGTGATCCATGCGCGGCAATTTCCAAAGTCGTCCGGCTATCCCGAGGATGCCGCCACCGGCATAGCGGCGGCTGCCTTATGGGGCTTTCTGAACCAGGCGGGTGAACTGGCTGGCCCTGATGGAAAGGTGTCTTCCATCGCGGTCTGGCAAGGCGATGCTATGGGCAGCCCCTCGGAAATTCTCGTGGCGCCGCGCCATACGGATTCGGGCGAGCCTGACGGATGCTGGCTCAGCGGCAGCGTGACTTGGAGCAATGCGTGACGGACAGTTCCCCCGAGGCGCGGCTTGCCGCAGCCGGATTCACGTTGCCCGAAGTGTCAAGTCCACGTGGCAGCTATGCGCCGTATTGCGCGATCCAGGTCGGCACATCGCAATGGGTGTCGATTGCCGGTCAGGTATGCCGGCGGAATGGCGTGGCCATGGCCGGCCAATGCCGGAGCGACGATGATCTGGGACTCGCCCGCCATGCCGCCGAAGTATCGGTGCTGAATGCACTGGCCATACTGCGGCTGGCTTGCGATGGCGAGTTGGCGCGCGTGGTCCAGATCGTTCGCTTGCGTGGCTTCATCCGCGCGGCACCGGACTTTACACGACATGCGGCAGTGCTCGATGCGGCCTCGGCGGTTATGCGCGCAGCATTCCCCGGTCAGCCGCTGCCGGCACGCAGCGCGCTTGGCGTGGCGAGCTTACCGGACCGGGCTTGGACGGAGATTGAGGTCGACGCCATTGTGATGACGGCCTGAACGCGTCGGCCGCTAGGCTAGGACGGCGCCGGCACCTCGCGCAGCAGCCGGTGCAGATGCCCGCTGGAGGCAAAGCCGAGGTCCATGCTGACGCAGGCGGCGGACCGGCCTCCTGCAATCAGCTTGCGTGCGTGCTCGGCCAGAATACGACGCCGTACCGTCACGGGCGTCGCGCCGAACTCGATCTGACAGGCGCGCTGCAAATGTCGGATCGAGATGCCCAGTTCGCCGGCCACGGTATCGATCGATGGCAAGGGCATGTCGCGTTCGAGCGCCGCATGGAAGCGCTGGACCATGCGCAGTGCGACGGACGCCGGCTCTTCGGGCATCGCCAGCGGCCGGCTCGTCATGATCTGCGCCACGATGGCGCGCACGAGCCAGGACGCGCTGTTGTATGAGATCGTAGGCGCGAGCAGCGCCTCAAGCATCGCGATCGTCGCGGCGTCCAGGTGCATGGCGCCGAACCGTAGGCACACGGGCAGGCGATCGGGCGGCAGATAGAGTTCCCCGTGCTGCTGAAGGCCGTGCTCGGATGCCGTCAGGTGCGACGTCGACGCATGCAGCAATACAGCGGTACCGCGCACCAGCGAAGCGGCATGCAGTGCGTCTGGCTCGCCGGACGAATCGTTCCAAACCGTCCTGAGCCTGCCCATGCGCGGCCACAACAGCATGCCGCAGTCGTGGACGTGCCATGCTCGGCGAAAAGCAGGCTGTCGGCTGTCATGCAGGGCGAATCCATGCTCGGCGGTCAGGTGAAGCTTGGGCGACAGGTGAGGATCGTTGGTCATCGCAGGCGTTCCGGCGGTCACAGGCGGAATGCCACCGATAATACGCCGTTCCGTGGACTGGGGGCAGCGGAGTGGGGGCAGCGGAGCGCCAAATCGGCGGAGCCGCGCACGCGGCGATAAAGAAAGTAGATGCGGGAGAGTGTCTTCGATCGTAGTGGGTACGGGCCCTGCCCGTCAGCTCTCGGGGTCATACCCAAACTCGCGGAGTTCCTGCGAGCAGCGGCAAGCTTTGGCGATCTTCGCAGCCCACAGGATGGCGGCTTCGCGCGACGGGAGCTGCAGGACACAGAAGCCACCGTCGAACTCCTTCGTCTGGGGATAGGTTTCGTTTGTGACCGTGCCGTCTGAGGCGACCATGAGTGGTGCGACATCCTCATTGATACCACCACCGAACACGTACACGCCTGCAGCCTTCGCCTCGCGTATGACCTCGTGCGCAGCTTCGCCCACGGCGGCAAAGTCCTCGGCGGGGACTTCCATCGCTTTTCCAGGAAAGGAGATAAGGTATTTCGTCATTTCGGTCCTTCGGTTGAGGTCGGTGCTGTTTGTGAGGCCTAGCCTGTTATGAGGCGATGTGTAACGCGCCCTAATACGGATGATGCGCTCTAACACGTGCAGATTCCGAGCATGTAGCCGTTGATCCTGCATAGTCTTGCTCTCATTGGCTGTACTTTCATCCAGCATTAAGTTTGCCGTGTTTTAGCGCTGCCGTTACAACTGGCTAGCCATGCCGACGGCCTCACGGATCAAAGTGCAATGAGACTAACACGGGACGCGTTGTTCCCGGCGAAGCACAAGTCTTTGCGGCCATCATGCACACAAATGCCCCTAACACCGGTAATAATTACCAAGGAGCCACTGTATGGGTAACGTGATAGCCGATGGCGTAGGAGGTACGATGAGGATGCGGCTGGCAATCTGGCTTGTAGTCTTGGCCGTTTTGTGGTCCGGGGCGGCAGTCGCCGCCAGCTTCGGCAGCAAGGGCGGGCCCGATCCCGCGAACATCGACCATATTGCCGACCTTCTTCGCGAGGATCCCTACGATCTGGAGTTGCTGATCAGTTTCGGCACTTCCAAGGGCGGATCGGCCGGCCATATCGCCCTTGCGATTCGAGACGAAGTACCTGGTGACGATCTGGTCTACTCAGCCAATTTCTATGCCGACCGCGCACGCAGGCACGCAACAGGTTTCTACACGAATGATCTGATGGTGGCCATTCCGAAGAAGGAGTACCTGTACAAGACGGTCTCCTCTATCGCGCAGACTGCTTCGTTTGGCCTCGACTTTGGCGAGATCTACAAGCGCTCGATCATCGGCGTGCGCGTCTATGGCGTACCGGCGAGCGACAAGGCGGCCCTTGCGGCGTACTTCAAACGCATCAATTACGACTATCACCGACGGGCCAGGAACACCGAGTATCACAGGGGCGAGATCAAGTACGATTACTTGCGCCTCAACTGCGCCAAGACCATCGGGGCCGCATTCAAGTTTGGTGCCAACTACAGGGACCTCGATGTCACCAGTGCCAGGGTTCTCTCCGGGCGGCGCGTGGTGGCGGCCGCCACGGCCAACGTTCCCACCGAAATGGCGATGAAGCTCATCGAGGAGTGGGGCAAGAGCGGGTATGGCATGGATGTGGTGCTGTACAAGAAATATGGTGGCTCGTCCTATGTCGATCCTCACGAGGACGAAAAGGTGGCGTTCAAGGACTTGCCCAATCGTTTCCCATCGGTCTTGTCCCTGGACTTCCGCAGGGAAGAGGGGGCGTATCAGGACTTCGACAACCTGTTCGCGATGTACCTCCTCTATAACCTGGGCAAGTACAGCGTGCGTGTTAACGAACGTACGTTGCTGCTGGAGATCGAGAAGGAAAAGGAACCGATGACCTACCAGGAGGCGGCCAGACTTGCTAACCGGAGCGCCAGGTCAGACAGCGAGAATTTCCGCCGCCACCTTGAGTTTCGCCCGCGCGGTACACGGATCGGGGAAACGCCGGACAACACGCACCTCTACAATTTCACTGACGACAGCGCCATGAAGATTCAGCCCAACAAGGATTGAGGAACTGAAGCCGCATGTGGATCTGCTGATGACCAGGTACTTTCCCGATGCGCATTTCTCGGATGCGCACCGCGCGCTTCCAGCCATACGTAGAAGAAGCTTTTCTTATCTCATCGTCCGAAAAGATTCAGTTCTGTTGCGACCATGGCTGACGCTACAGTTCGGAACAAGACGCAAATCGGGGGCCTGGCTGCCGCGCTCAGTCCCCATGCGCAGAATGCGACTGCCGGCACCGTTTTGCGGAGGTGAGTCATGTCTATTCTCTTGCTTGGAAACCTCGACGCCAAAACCACCGATGAGGAAATCGGCGCCTTCCTGGTGAAGTACGGATTCCCGGAATACACCAGCATCGAATACATGGAAGGCGACGGTACCAGGCCTGCCGTGCGGCTGACCTTCGATACGCTCGACGATGACACGCTGGACAAGCTGCGGGGGCGTATCCACGACATGTTCTGGAAAGGTCACAAGATCTCCGCCCTCGTGATGAGAGAGCGCTTCAACTAAAGCGAGGGGCGGCATAGGACATCGCGAATGGGCGCAATGCAAGTCTGATCAGAAGGGATACAGCTTGAAACGAACGACACTTCTGGCTGCGGCGGTGATGGTAGCGGCTACCGCTTCTGCGTGGGCGCAACCCGGAACCCGCGTGGATGTCACGCAGTCAGCTGGACAGGCGACCGCGACCGGCACGGCGAAACTCACCGCCAAGATCGTCAAGATCGATGTGCCGACGCGAACAGTCTCGCTGAAATCCGCCGACGGCAGGACCACGGATCTCGTCGTGGGACCGGAGGCGAGGAACTTCGAGCAACTTAAGGTCGGAGATACCGTCACGATCGAGTACAAAGAAGCTCTGACCATGAGCCTCAAGAAAGGTAGCGGGCCGCTTGCAATGCGTGAGCGCGAAATCTCGGATCGTGCAGCGCCGGGAGCGAAGCCGGGCGGCACAATTGGCCGGGAAGTGACCGTCACGGCGGACGTCGTCGCGGTCAACACCAGCACCAAGACCGTCACCCTGAAGGGGCCGAAAGGACGCACCGTGGACCTCCTGGTCGAGGATCCGGAACGTATCAAGAGCATCAAGAAGGGCGGCCGGGTCGAAGCAGTCTATACCGAGGCCGTTGCTGTATCCGTGCAGCCGGGCGCAGGCAAGTAGCAGCACAGGATCATCACAGGACAGGCCAAGCCCGCCGACCATGCGGGCCCCTTTCCTAGTGTCCGCGGTCGGCGCGCGGACAATGCCGTGTCGCCATGGTGAACCGCCCCTCGCGTCCTTGACTCGCCGTGTCCCGTCAGCGTGTCTCGTTGACTTTTAACCGTCAGCAGTGTCGGCTTGCGCACAGACCGCGTGCCGCACGCGCCGCAAACTACTTCGAATCTGTCCAACCCGCCAGGAGGCACAGATGAAACAGGTATCACTGACCATTCCAGAAATTGGATTGATTGCCGGAACACGGGCGGCAGGCGCTGCGGGCCTCGCACTGTTGCTCAGCGACCGAATGAATCCGGAACAACGCCGCGCCGTCGGCTGGACGCTGCTCGCTGTAGGGGTCATCACCACAGTGCCGTTGGTTGCGCAAGTGCTTGGGAAACTTCAGCCATACAAGGGCCCCGACGAGAAGTGAAATAATGGTGCGAGGTCCAGAGCCCAAAATTGACGGGCTCGACGACCGACCGGTCCTGGCCGGTCGTCCCGTCGGATGCACGCTGGGAACCTGCGATCGTCCCTGACCCACTGCTGCCGTTCAGACCGGGGCAGTCGCAATGGCGTCTTCAAGCAGCACTTTCAGAAAGAAGCCGACATTCGAATGTCGGCCTGAGAGCGCAGTCGAGTGGCCGTAGTTGGCCGGTTGCGCGTGAACAGGGCCGCGCCAGAAAGCGGCCGCACGAATACGTAGCATCGTTTCGTCGGCCAGCATCGGCCGCGCTAGTACTTGATGTCCCGTTTTTCCTGGCGGCCCTCCTGCTTCGTGTCGCGCTTGTCTTGCCGGCACTGGGAGTTGCTTTTCTGGTTTGCAGCCCGGCAGTCGACCTTGCCCGCGCGCGCTTCCTGTTTGGCAGCCTGGTTTGCGTCCCTGCCTTGTTGGCGCTGTTGCGACTGGTTGGTGGCCAGGGCAGCCCCCGATAGCGCCAGGAGTCCGGCTGCGGCCAGCATTGCGCCCGTCCGCCTCCAAAGTCCATTTCTTGATTCGACCATTTTCACCTCCTCCGTGCTGGGTAGAAACGGCGGTCAGTTGTCGCACAACGCCGCCTTCGCATGCTCGTAGAGAGCCAGGCTGAAGAAGCCTCCTCCGACAAAAGAAAGCATCCCTTGCCCGCAGCCGATGATGGCACGAATGAGTGTCGCCGAGAACAAATTCCCATGCGCAAGCCGTTCCTCAAAGGGTGGCAATGGTTCGTGAGTGGCCGACGATCCCACGTCAGTTGCGGCGCGCGTCAAGCGTCCGCTGTTTGGCCATACCTGACGTTTGAGCGTCCGCGCGGTCTTCTGCGGGGATGTCGCTTGATGGCCGGCAAGAAACGGCCGATGGGAGAAGGGCACCTGGAAATCTTCAGTTCCTGATGCAGCGCTGGAGGTACCCCAAAGGTCTCCTAGGATGGATTCTTGTTGAGTTCACGTAGCGCGACCGCCTGGATCGTCGGAGCCGCGAGGGCGCCTGCGAGCGTGCGTGCAACGCTGGACAGTGTCATGAAGAGTTCCGGGGCAACCATCATGCGCGACGACGTATTATCGGCGCTGAACGCGGTCGCACCGCTGTCTCTTCACCCGGCATCGAGCTGCATCAGAGCGCTGACATGAGCCATTGCACTCGTAGCCAATGCGTCAAGACTATAGCCTCCTTCCAGGATCGATACGATGCGGCCGTCGCACGTCTCGTCGGCAATCTGCATCAGTTCCTTGGTGATCCAATGGAAGTCGCTGTCTTCCAGGTTCATGCCAGCGAGGGGATCCAGGCGGTGCGCGTCGAATCCCGCGGAGACAATGAGGATCTCGGGGGCGAATGCCCTTAGCGAGGGAAGCACAAGGGCGGAAATCGCGGCACGGAACTGCGCCGGCTCACAGCCGCGAGGCAACGGAACGTTGACAATATTGTGGTTCACCCCTGTCTCGGACCGGGCTCCAGTACCGGGATAGAAAGGCGACTGGTGGCTGGATGCATAGAACAGCTCCGGGCGGTCGAAGAATGCTGCCTGCGTTCCATTGCCGTGATGCACATCGAAATCGACCACAGCGACGCGCTCGAGTTTGTGGACCTCATAGGCGTAGGCTGCCGCGATCGCCGCCTGGTTGAAAATGCAAAAGCCCATCGCCTTCGCCGGTTCAGCGTGATGGCCGCACGGCCGCGTCGCACAGAACACGTTACGCGCCTGGCCGTCCATCACCGCATCGACACCCGCGCAAGCAGCGCCGACGCAGCGCATGACGGCTTCCCACGAGCCCGGAGACATGATCGTATCGCCCGCGTCCAGCGGCACGTATCCCTGGGTGGGGGCGCTTTGCGCGATCTCGTCGATGTAGTGCAAATCGTGGATCAATTGCAACTGCTCGACGGTGCCCATTGGCGCATCGCGCCATTCCAGCGAAGCGAACTCCGGCGTTCGCAACGCCTGCACGACGGCTCTAAGGCGTTCAGGCGACTCCGGATGGTGCGGCCCGGGGCGGTGTTCGAGACACGCGGTATGGGTATAAATAATCGTAGTTGTCATGTTCGGCTGTACTCGGTTTCAACCGGCGACGATTCCCTGAATCGCACACCGGTGGCCTACGTCGATCGTCACGGCAATCCCACCAGGTATGTAATATATCAGGAGTGCGCAAACACCAACTGTCCAGCCTTTTTGAAGAGTCGCAGCGCCAGCCCGGCACGGCCGGGCGTTTTGTGCGTGGTAGTTAACTTCTTGATGGGTGGCCCCATCGGGCGGTGGCGCTGGCCGGAAGCGGCAGAGTCCTGCTCAGGGGGCGGTTGAAGCCGCGATGGCCCGCTCCAGGTCCAGCCGGTTAAGGGCCGCCGCCGTTTGTGCCCGGCGCCTTGGCCGGGGCTTGATCTTGTCGCATTCGGTCTTCGGCGGGCTCTTTCCGCCGAACGTTCCTGAACCGCCGTTCATCCGCCCCCCAACCGCTCATACCCATGTCGGACTCACGGATGCGGATGAATGGGATCGACCCAATAGACTTCTTCCGGTGGCTCGGCGGGTTTGATATCCAGGTTAATGACAATTGGATCTTGACCGCTGCGGACCACCACACAACTGAGAACCTCAGTTTTGCTTGCATTGATCTCTTGATGAGGTACGAATGGCGGCACGTAGATGAAATCGCCAGGCCCTGCCTCTGCGACAAACTCCAGATTTACACCCCATCGCATACGTGCCCGGCCGCTCACAACGTATATGACGCTTTCCAATTCGCCATGATGGTGAGCTCCCGTTTTGGCATTGGCATCAATGGTGACCGTGCCTGCCCAAAGTTTGCTAGCCCCCGCCCGCGCATGTGTGATTGCGGCCGCTCTCGTCATGCCAGGCGTTTGAGGTGTATTGAGATCGAGTTGGGAGCCAGGAATGATCTTGACTCCGTAATCGCGCCAATTTGGCTTTGACTCAGAACCCATTTCATCGCTCCAGCCACAATTGAAGTGGGGTTGGCATGGAAGCTGCCAGTTCTACAGACTCCGGCCAGCCACCGATTACTGGGAAATGCTCCTGATCAATTCAAGTTTAGGTGGCTAGCCCAGCACGTCAACTGACAGCGCCGGTCGCTGCATGACTCACAGTCCATTACGCTATTGCCGCGCGGTCGTGACATCGGGCCACGATCCAGGAACACCTTCAGGTTTGCTGGCTGGTGCACGCGGCGGTAGAATTTTTGCGGACCCCGCTGCTCTTCGCCGGCCTAAGAACAACTCGCGTGCCGGATACTAATCCGCCCACTGAATGTGCAGCATCCGATTCGTTTGAACGGGGTAACCGATGAGGGAAACCATGTACCAGCAGACATACAATCCGCTCGGGAACGTGTTTCTTTCCACAGTGGTGGCAGCGATCCCGATCCTTGTGCTCTTGTACTTCATTGCCCTGCATCGGCACCGCGATTCGCAAGGCAACGTACACCTCGGCATTTCTGCACCCTATGCGGCGCTCTATGGCGTCATCGCGGCTTTCCTGGTCTCCTGCATCGTCTTCAGGATGCCGCTTGCCTCGGCGGCGTCAGCCTTTGCGCTCGGGTCGCTGTCCGGCTTCCTGGGCATCATCTGGATCGTCCTGGCTGCGATGTTCCTGTACACGATGACCGTAGTGACGGGCAAGTTCGAGATTGTGAAGGAGTCCATCATCCATATCTCGTTCGATCGGCGGCTGCAGTGCGTGCTGATCGCGTTTTCATTCGGGGCGATCATCGAGGGAACTTCGGGCTTCGGGACGCCGGTGGCGATCGCGGGTGCGGTGATGGTGGGCCTGGGATTCAAGCCCTTCCAGTCCGCTGTCCTGAATCTTCTGGCCAATACCGCGCCGGTCGCGTGGGGAGCGATTGGCACGCCGATCGTCACGCTGGCAGCGGTGAGCGGCCTGGACCAAGTCACGCTGTCCGCAATGGCCGGCCGCCAACTGCCCTTTGTCTCGGTCCTGGTCCCGTTCTGGCTTGTTGCCACGTTCGTGAAGATGGAAGGCGGCACCTGGAAGGAAGCATTCGAGGTGTGGCCAGCGGCGCTGTGCGCGGGGGCATCGTTCGCCGTCATGCAGTGGTTCGCGTCAGGAACCAACGAGTTCCACCTGATGACGGATGTGGTCTCCGGCGTGTTCTCGGTCATCTGCACCGCACTGTTCCTGCGCTTTGCATGGCATCCGAAGACACGCTTCCTGCTCAGGGCCGAGCGCGAGGCGCTGGCTGCGGCCGGCAAGGCCAGCGCGACAGCCACGGTCGACAGTACCGAGTGGAAGTACTCGTACACGACCCGGGAGACAGTCTACGCATGGCTGCCCTGGGTGATCCTGATCCTTTGCTGCGCCATCTGGGGCATACCGGAGTTTAAGAAGTATTTGAACAACCTGTTCTCCTCGATCACGTTTTCCACGACCTTGCTTGGCTCACCATTCTCAGGGACGCTCTCGCTGCCGGTCTGGGACATGCCCGCCCTGCACAACCTGGTGCAACGGATGCCCCCGGTGGCGCCAGCCAATGCCAAGCCGGAGGTGGCAAGGTTCACCATCAACTGGCTCTCGGCCGCTGGGACCGGCGTATTCGTGGCCGCGATCCTGTCCGGCCTGGTTCTCAGGCTGAGCGCGGCGCAATGGAAGGCGGCTTTCGCCCAGACCCTCCAGCGCATGAAGATTCCAGTCCTGGTGATTGCGCAAGTCCTTGGACTCGGCTTCCTGACGCGGTACGCCGGTACTGACGCGGTGCTCGGCCTCGCGTTCACTGGGGCCGGCTTCCTGTATCCCTTCTTTGCCGCCTACCTGGGCTGGCTCGGCGTCTTCCTGACGGGCTCCGACACTGCCTCCAATGCCCTGTTCGGTAGCCTACAGCGAATCACTGCCGAACAACTCAATTTGAATCCGATCCTGATCGTCGCCACGAACTCGACCGGTGGCGTGATGGGAAAAATGATCGACGCGCAGTCCATCATGGTGGCCTGCGCAGCATGCTATGACGAGCCAGAGGAGAGATCGCATGCGCTGGGACCGATCTTCCGCACAATTTTCTGGCACTCAATCGCCGGAGCCGCGGTTATCGGCCTGATAGCGCTTCTGCAAGCTTACGTCTTCCCGGGGATCATTCCGATACCACCGGTCGGAAAATGAAGCATGAAGAGGAGATTCGACACAGACCAGACGGCGTCCGTTGATCCGGCCACTCATTGTGGGAGAGCAGCACTTCGTATATGTTGGCTGGCAGCTTCACCCATCGAAGCTGCCAGCCAACTACCAACCGGCGAACGTCTTGGAAGGCCGATGAAGCGACTTGCATCGCTGGCCAAAAGTCCGTTAGCTTGCTGGAGCCGACGTTCCAACTACCGAGTGATCGCGCGGATCTACGACGCTTGATGGCCGGCAACTGCCGTTGCCCTTCGGCCAGGCTTGGCTAGCAACGGATGCCGGCAGCACGTCAGACCAGGAAGAGCGTGAGGCCAGCGTTGCCGGGGCCCAAGACAGGGCAATAACGGTAATGCCGTTCAGTTAAGTCTGAACGGCATTTTTCTTTGCAGGGGTTGTAAACAAGGTGTCGAGCTGTTAACTTGCC